>DAOOPF010000005.1:0-11629 GCA_035388125.1 bacterium
CTCCTGATACAAGAAATGTTAGTTTGTAGTGAATGACGCAAGGTTGTTATCTGTATACCAGTTCTAGTGCCCTTCAGCCACCGAGGCACTGATGAAAACAGCCGAAAGAATCGTAAAGACATACGCCTGGATCAGAGAGATCAGCACCTCCAGTATAGCTGAGAAGAGGATAATCGCCAGGGGGAAAGGCGAAACCAGCCAGTTTTTGAATAAGAATATGACGCTCAACAGGGCCAGGATGGTGATGTGCCCGGCGATCATGTTGGCAAAAAGACGGATGGCCAGGGCGAAATGTTTGGTGATCATGCTGATCACTTCGACCGGAACCATGATGAATTTGAGCAAAAAGGGGATTCCCGGCGGGCTGAAGGTGGAGAGATAGCCCAGAAAACCGTGCTTGCGCACCCCGGCTATTTGGACTACGAAAAAGGTCATCAGGGCGAGGGTCGCGGTGACCGCGATATTGCCTGTGGCCGTGGCGCCGTACGGCACCAGCCCGGCGAGGTTGCAGAGCATGATGAAGAAAAAGGCTGTCAGCAGATAGGGGGCGTACGCCCGGCCTTCATGCCCGAGATTGGGCAGAATGACGTCGTCGCGAATGTACATCACCAGGGCCTCCAGGGCGTTCGCCAGTCCGTGCGGCACCAGACGCGGCTTGCGGAAGGCCACATAAAAACCCAGGATCAGAAGGGCTGAAACGATCCACATCCAGAGAATATGATTGGTGATCGAGAGATCGATCCCGTAGACCGTCGGCAGCTTGATGACCGGATGAGCCAGGATGTGATGCATGATAAAGCCGACGCCGCTCTCGCCATGTTCAGCTGCGTGCTCGGCGGCCTGCTGCACAGCCTCGCCGTGCTCGGAAGCGTGTTCAACTATCTGTGTGATCATGATTCCCGGAAAATCTGCCTTTTAGTTCAGTATTAATAAATTTAATTTCAAAATACTGCAGCACAAGATAAAAGAGAATAAAAGAGACGAGAAATCCGGCCAGGGGCCAGTGCAGGACCGCGATCACCAGATAGACCATAACGGCCAGAAGAATGAATCGTAACGCCATCCCGCCCAGCACCACAGCGTAAAAGGTCTTGACCTTGCGGCGGAAAGCCCACTGGATTGAAACCAGGCTGAAAACGATATTGAACAGGCTGACCAGATAACCGAGTGCATAGGATCTGGTCATGCCGGGCCGGCCGTAGTAATGGAGAGGGATGAGCAGCGCCAGAAAAGCCGGGACCGTCCAGGCAACCAGGCGCCAAATCCGCATGGGTGATTTCATTTCTGCGTTGAGCCCGAATCTTTTTTCCGGCGGTCGGGGTATACAGTCCGGTAGATATTCATAAAACCCGCCGTACTGCCCATCAGGACGCCAAGCAGGAGAAAGAGCGGAGAAGAGCCCAGTTTGTTATCCAGCCAGTAGCCCAGTGCCGTGCCAATGATCACTGCGATAGCCAGCTGCATGCCCAGATTCATGTAGGGCCCGATGACAGGCCTTTTTCTGCCGCCGTCTTCTTCCACTACGCCCCGCAGCTCTATTTGATGATCGTCTCTCCGTCCGCCTCGCCTTGAGTCCTGCCGGCCACTGCACCGGCCTCGGACATTGAGCACTTGCCGTCGAACATGGCGCCCTCGTCAATGACCAGCTTGCCGGTCTTCAACTCGCCGCGCAGCTCGGACCTGGCCTCGAGAACGGTCCGTCCCTGCGAGAGCACGGATCCGGTAATTTTGCCGCCCAGGACAAGGTTCTTCACCTTGACGGTGCCCTTGATCTCACCCTCGGCGCCGACAATGAGCGTGTCGCCGGAGGTGACATCACCAACCACCTTGCCATCGATGCGAAGGCTGTGTTCGACTTTGATATTCCCGTCAACCACCGTGCCCTTGCCGAGGATGGTACCCAACTCCCCAGGTTTATCCGTGCTTTTCATATCATCACTTTCCAGTCTAGTGCATTAATCCGGCCGCCCCGTCACATCCGCGCGAACGCAAGAATATAATCCGCAGGATTGAGGGCGACCCCGTCTTTCCAGATTTCAAAATGAAGATGCGGCGCTGTGCTCTCACCCGAAGAGCCGAGCAGGGCGATCTGGTCTCCCTTCCGCACCGGGGTCGAACGGGTCACCAGATTACGCTGATTGTGGCCGTAGTAGGTGAAAAACCCGTCGCCATGATAGATGATCACCATGTTGCCCAGATCCTGGGTCCAGCCCGAAAACAACACCACCCCATCCCCGGCGGCGCTGATCGAGGAGCCTCTCGCCGCGGCGATGTCGATGCCGTAATGAGCGGCCCCCTCCTCTGAGTAATTCCGGGTCAGGACGCCGGCCACGGGAAGATAGGTGGGCAGACTCCTGAGATACTCGTGGATGCCGATCTCCCGGGACTGCTGCAGAAATCCGAGCTTTTCGCCGAGATTTACCTCTACCGGCCTGGGGCGCTCCGGGCGCGACGCGATGACGGACTCGGTGGGGATGGCGCGCCGCGGCGGGTCGAGGATCGCATCCGATTCCAGGGCGGCGCTTCTTCTCTCATCATTCAGACCCAGGGCGCTGCGCAGCTTGGCATCCGTCTCCTCGATCTTTTGAAAGACCGCGGCCAGCTCATAGACCTTTTTGCTGTTCTCGACCAGCTGCTCGTTCACCTCGCGCAGGTCACTGTATCGGGCCGCCAGGCGCGCCCACTGCAGATAGGCCAGACCGCCAAGCAGAACATGGACAGCCAGCAGGACGGCGGCTGCGCGCAGGAACTTGTACTTGCGCATGGAAATCTGATAGTGACGCGGCTCGGTCTGGTCGTCCGGAATCACCAGTATCTGCAGACTTTTGCGGTGACTCCGCGTGACGTGCTCCGCTTTCTTTTTACCCGGCAGATGTGCAAGCCAGTTCATCATATCACTCGCCGAGAATAAGGGCAATGATCCGCTCGAGCTCATCGGAAGAATAGTATTCGATCTCGATGGCGCCGCCCTTGCTCCTGCTCTTCAGCTCCACCTTGGTGGCCAGATGAGAACGCAGCTTGTTCTCCAGCTCGTCCATGTAATAATTGGGCGCAGCCGTCGCTTTGGGCGGCTTGACCTTGCCCTTCTCCGGTTCGCGCACCATCTCTTCCACTTTGCGCACGGAGAGATTGCTGCCGACGATCTTTTTCCACATCTCCAGTTGATCCTCACTGCTGGAGAGGGAGAGCAGGGCGCGCGCATGGCCGAAGGAGATTTCATTGCTCTGGACGCTCTCCTGGATGCGCCGCGGCAGCTTGAGCAGACGGAGAAAATTGGCGACGCTGGTGCGGTCCTTGCCGACCTTGACCGCAACATCTTCCTGGGTGAGCTTGCATTCCTCGATGAGCCGTTTGTAACCATTCGCGATATCGATGGCGTTCAGGTCTTCGCGGTGGATGTTCTCGATGATCGCCAGCTCGAGCATCTCTTCGTCGGTTTCGATATCAAGGATGTAGGCGGGGATCTGCTTGATCCCCAGATCGCGCACAGCGCGCAGGCGCCGTTCGCCGGAGATCAGCTGATACCCCACACCATGGCGGCGCACGGTGACCGGCTGTACCAGCCCCTTCTCCGCGATCGACTGCTTGAGCTCGGCCAGGCTGGCGGCGTCAAACGTTTCGCGCGGCTGAAAGGGATTGGCGGCAATCTTGTCCACATCGAGGAAATCGATGCCCTTGCCCTGGACTGGCGTTGCCTCTGCGGCCGGCATATCAGGAATTAGCGCCCTGAGCCCGCGCCCTAACGCCTTTTTATTCGCCATTCTTGATAATTTCCTCTGCCAGACTCATATAGTTTTCCGATCCCGAACAGACGGCATCGTAAAGGATGATCGGCTTGCCAAAACTGGGGGCCTCGCTGAGCCGCACATTGCGCGTGACGATGGTTTCAAAAACCCGGCCTTCAAAATAGCGGCGCACATCCTCGGCCACCTGACGGGAGAGATTGAGGCGCGCATCGTACATGGTCAGCAGCACCCCTTCGATCGCAAGGTGTTCATTCAGGTGTTTCTGAACGAGCCGGATGGTGTTGAGCAGCTGCCCCAGTCCTTCAAGGGCGTAGTATTCGCATTGTATGGGGATCAGGACGGAATCGGAGGCAGTCAGGGAGTTGATCGTCAGCAGCCCAAGTGATGGCGGGCAATCGATCAGGATATACTTGAATTGATCGCGCAGGGGTTCAAGCGCCCGGGCAAGGCGCTGCTCGCGCGAAATCGCCGATACCAGCTCGACTTCCGCGCCCACCAGGCTGATCGAGGAGGGCAGCAGCTTGAGATAGTCGAGTTGGGTGTCCAGGAGGAGCGACTGCGCAGAGTGCTCATTGATGATCGCATCGTAGATCGTGGCCTGGAGCGCGCGCTGATCATAACCATAGCCACTGGTGCTGTTGGCCTGCGGATCCATATCGACCAGAAGCGTTGGATACTCAGCCACAGCCAGGGCCGCCGCCAAATTGACGGCCGTCGTGGTTTTGCCCACGCCCCCTTTTTGGTTCGCTATGGTTATAATTTTGCCCATCTGGGGGGCTTCCTCCATTTTCTGATATATTGTGTTAATATACTCCCCGCAAATTTCAAAATCAATGAAAAGTTTCTCCTCTACACCCTCCCCCTGGGCGCCCGGTCAGGAGTTAATTCTTGACATTGAGGGCAAAAACATGTAATTTTTCCAGCATCACTATCCCCGTCGGCCCGGACTCCATCAACCACCGCCGCAGCTCTTTTCTGACCCCCACAAAGCGAGGATGCATCATGATAAATCTCTTCAACAAACTGGTCATCTTCTTCCTGCCCATCATCCCCAAATTCATTGTCCGCATGGTCGCCAAGCCCTATGTGGCCGGACCCACCCTCGAAGATGGCATTCGCGTCGTCAAGGAGCTGAACAGCAAGGGCATCAGCGCCACCATGGATGTGCTCGGCGAAAGCGCCAGAAAGCTGGAGGAGTGCCAGGAAGCCATCGATGACTATTTCAAGGTGCTCGACCGCATCGCCGCCGACAAGCTGGACGCCAATATCTCGGTGAAATTGACCCAGCTTGGCCTCACTCTCGACCAGGAGCAGTGCTATCAGAACATCCGCAAGATCGTCGCAAAGGCGGACCAGCTTGGCATCTTTGTCCGCATTGATATGGAGGACTCATCCGTCACCAGCGAAACCATCGCCCTCTTCCTGCGCATCAACGACGAATTCAAACGCACCGGCATCGTCATTCAGGCTTACCTGCGCCGCAGCCTCGCGGACGTCGTCCGCCTCTCCGCCCGCAAGACCAACTACCGCATCTGCAAGGGCATCTATATCGAACCGCGCAAGGTGGCCTTCAAGGATAAACAGACCGTCAACGACAACTTCGGCCTCCTCGTCGATACCGCCTTCGGCATGGGCAGCTATGTCGGCATCGCCACCCACGATGAAAAACTCTACTGGAAGGGGCTGGAGCTGATCCACAAACACAACCTCACCCCGGCGCAGTACGAATTCCAGATGCTCCTCGGCGTGGATGAAGAACTGCGCAACATCATTAAAGAGTCGGGCCACAAGCTGCGCATCTATGTCCCCTTTGGCAAGAACTGGTACGCCTACTGCGTCCGCCGGCTGAAAGAAAATCCGATGATGGCCTGGTATATCGTCAAGGCGATGTTCGGTCTGAGGTGATCATGACCAGCCGTCCCGAGGAGCGGATCAGTGAGCTGCGCGACCTGATCCACTACCACAACACCCGCTATTACGGACTCGATGATCCGGAGATTTCGGACGCCGAATTCGACCGCCTCATGCGGGAGCTCTTTGAACTCGAACAGCAGTTCCCGGAGTTCGTGACGGCGGATTCACCCACCCAGCGCGTCGGCGGCGCCCCCGCGGAGGCCTTCCCCCCCGCACCTCACACTGTGCCCATGCTCAGCCTCGACAACGCCTTGAACGAAGAGGAGTTTCTCGCTTTCGACCAGCGCACCCGCCGCGCCCTCGGCAGCGACGAAGAGATCGAGTATGTCTGCGAGCCCAAGCTCGACGGCCTGGCCGTCGAGCTGGTCTATATCGACGGCCTCTTCACCCTCGGCTCCACCCGCGGCGACGGCTACACCGGCGAGGAGATCACCCGCAACCTCAGGACGATCAAATCGATTCCCCTCAAACTCAATAATGCGGTTCCGGGCCGGCTTGAGGTCCGCGGCGAGGTGATCCTCGGCATCCGTGAATTCGCCGCTCTGAACCGGCAACGGCAGGAACGGGGCGAGCCGCTCTTCGCCAATCCGCGCAACGCTGCGGCGGGATCGCTGCGTCAGCTTGACGCCCGGATCACCGCCAGCCGGCCCCTGGCCATTTTCTGCTACGGCATCGGCCAGGCCGACGCCCTCCCCTTCACAGCTCACTCCGGGATGCTCGACCAGTTCAAGCGCCTGGGGCTGCGGGTTAATCCGCTGATTGAGCGCGTCCGCGGCGCCGGCGCGGTCCTGGCCTACCACCGCGCCATGTCGGAACGGCGCGAGCAGCTCCCCTACGAAATCGACGGCATCGTCGTCAAGGTCGACAGCGTAGCGCACCAGGAAGAGCTTGGCGCCAGAAGCCGGAGCCCGCGCTGGGCGATCGCCTTCAAGTTTCCGGCCCGCCAGGAGGTGACGCAAGTTCTTGATATTCAGGTCCAGGTCGGCCGCACCGGCGCCCTCACCCCGGTGGCGATCATGCAGCCGGTCCAGGTCGGCGGCGTCACCGTCAGCCGCGCCACCCTGCACAACCAGGATGAGATCGAACGCAAGGATATCCGCATCGGCGACTGGGTCGTCATTCAGCGCGCCGGGGATGTCATCCCGGAGATCGTCAAGGTGGTCGATTCCCGCCGCACCGGCAGCGAACGCCCCTTCCTCATGCCCGAGAACTGTCCGGTCTGCGGCAGCCGGACGGTGCGCCCTGAAGATGAAGCGGCCCGGCGCTGCATCAACCTCTCCTGCCTGGCCCAGATCAAGGAGCGCATCTTCCACTTCGCCGCCAAACACGCCATGGAGATCGACGGCCTTGGAGAAAAACTGATCGATCAGCTCGTCGAAGCGGGCCTCGTCCGGGACGCAGCCGATCTCTATGGACTCACCCGTGAGCAGCTGGCCGGCCTCGACCGCATGGCCGACAAATCGGCGGCCAATGTAATCGCCGCTATCGCGGCCAGCCGCACCCGCCCCCTTGAACGGCTGCTCTTCGCCCTCGGCATCCGCCATGTCGGCGAGCATGTCGCCCGGCTCCTGGTCGAGGCCTTTGGGAGCATGGAACGGCTGATGAACGCCCGGGCAGAGGAGTTGATGCAGGTGCACGAGATCGGGCCGCAGGTCGCGGAGAGCGTGACCTCCTTTTTCGCCATGCCCGAAAACGTCAGGGTCATCGAACGGCTGCGCCAGGCGGGGGTGGAGATGGCTCCATCCCGGGGTGTCAACGGCGATCTCCTCGCCGGCCAAACTTTCGTGCTGACCGGCACGCTCTCTTCCTATACCAGGGAGGAGGCCGAAAAGCTGATCCTCGCCCTGGGCGGCCGGCCGGCCTCCTCGGTCAGCAGCAAGACCTCCTATGTCATCGCCGGCGAGGCCGCGGGCAGCAAACTGAACAAGGCCCGCGCGCTCGGCATCCCCGTTCTCACTGAAGCAGAATTCATAGAGATGATCAAAAAATGAAAAAATCCGTGATCACCCCGATCCTCCTCGCCGCTGCAGCCCTGACCCTTTTCGCCTGCGCCGGCAGCCGCGATACCGGCAAACTCGCCTTCGTCAGCATCGAAGAGGAGATCGCCCTCGGAAAAGAGATCTCGATTCAAGCCGGGCAGATCCTCAAGATCGTCCGCAATCAGGAGGTGAACCAGTATCTCAACAGCCTGGCGGCTGAAATCGGCCCCCACTCCCACTGGAGCGGTCTCACCTATTCCGTCCATCTGGTCAACGAACCGGACCTGAACCACTTTTCGCTGCCGGGCGGACAGATCTTCATCTATCGCGGCCTGCTCGAAACCCTCGCCAACAGCGACCAGCTGGCCGCCGTCCTCGCCCACGAAATCGCCCACATCGCAGCGCGCGACGGCGTGGAGAGACTCTCGGCCAAATACGGCTGGGCCGTGGCCGCCCAGAGTGTCATCGGCCAGAATCCCGAGATCAGCCGCCAGCTCTTCCTCAATCTGTATACAAAGGATACAATTCTGGACTATCCCAAACCAGTTGAACGCGAAGCTGACCGGAAATCCTCCACTTATCTCGAAAAGGCCGGTTTTGACCCCGCCGGGCTCCCCGAGATGATGCGCATCATCCGCCAGGCCGAGAAGAGCCACCCGAGCCTGGTCAGGTTGCTGCGCAGGACCCATGCCTCCGCTTCGGTGAGGTATCGCAATGTTTCTTCTGATGTTAAATTACTTGCCTCCCCCACTATAAACACCCATCCTTTGGCCGATTTTCTGCGCATCAGAGAGATCCTGGCTAAAATCCCCTACTGAGCCGGCACCCCGTTTTTCAGCCATTTCCTCTTTTTTGGCATGCTTGTTGTATTAGCTGATGCAGTAGCAAGAGCATCCAGAGACAGGCATCGCCGCAGGCGATTCCGGGCCGTATACACAGTGGTTGCAGCGCTTTTGAGCGTCCTTTGGAGTGGGATTTGCCATAGCATCTGTAACGGCCTGGAGCCTGTTGCATCCAGCAACCTGAGCAACTGTACAGGACTGAGTGAGCCTGTCAATGACATAGCATTCAGCCGCTCGCCTTCCGGGCAGCGGCCGGGGCAAGGCAGCCTGTCCAGCTCATCTTGCCCCGAAAATCTCCCTCCTCCTCCTCCTCAGATGCCAAAACTAAAAAGCCTCCGCTGAGCACACGGAGGCTTTTTAGTTTTTATACCTCTCCCAACCACCCCGGGCTAGCAGCCCTTTCCACACCCCGACTCATTCGCGCCGTATGCGCAGTTTCTGCATCTTCTTGTAGAGATTGGTGCGGTCAATGCCGAGCATCGCCGCGCTCTCCTCCATCTTCCAGTCGTGGCTGCTCAGGACCTGTTCGATATAGTTTTTTTCAAAGCGTTCCCGGGCCTGGCGGAGGGTGATATGGCCTTCATCGCCGGCCGGCTTGCCGCCCATCATCAGGCGCAGATCGGCTTCGGCGAGGCTCTCTCCGCGCGCCAGGACCACCGCCCGCTCGATACAGGAGCGCAGCTGCCGGATATTTCCCGGCCAGTCATAGCTCATCAAAGCCTGCAGCGCGGCCGATGAGAGCCCCTCCAGCCTGCGGTTGTAGTGACCGCAGTAAAAATTCAGAAAATAGCTGCTCAGTTCCGGAATATCCTCCTTGCGCTCGCGCAGGGGAGGCAGATTGATGTCGATGACGCAGACACGATAGTAGAGATCCTCGCGAAAGAGTCCGTTGCTGATGCAATCGGTGAGGTTCTTGTTGGTGGCGGCGATGATGCGCACGTCGATGGGGCGCGGCCCGGTCGAACCGATCGCCTCCACTTCACGCGACTGCAGCACGCGCAGCAGTTTGGCCTGCGCCGGCTGGCTGAGATCGCCGATCTCATCGAGTAACAGGCTGCCCCCCTCCGCCTGCATGAACTTGCCGTCATAGTTATCGGTCGCGCCGGTGTAGGACCCCTTGCGGTGGCCGAAGAGTTCGCTCTCAATGAGGGTATCGGGGATGGCGGCGCAGTTGACGCGCACGAAGGGGCCGGCAGCGCGATGGCTGCGCAGATGGATTGCCATGGCGACCAGTTCCTTGCCTGTGCCGGTCTCGCCGGTGATCAGGACGGTGCTTTCGGTGGGAGCCACCCGGTCGATGCGCGCATAGACATCCTGCATGACGGCACTTGTGCCGACCATGCGGTAGCGGTTCATGATCTCGGCGGCCATCCAGCTGTTTTTCTGCTCCAGCCTCCGCCATCCCAGGGCGCGTTCCACAGTCAGCAGCACCCGTTCCAGATTGACCGGCTTTTCGAGAAAATCGAACGCCCCCAACCGGGTCGCCTGGATGGCACGGTCGATCGAGGCATGGCCGGTGATGACCACCAGCGGCAGGTCCGGTGCCAGGTCGGCCGCCTTTTCGAGCACCTGCATGCCGTCCAGACCGGGCATGGAGAGGTCGATGAAACCGATGTCCAGCCCCCCGGCGGAGATCTGCTTGACCGCTTCGTTACCGTCGCGCGCCACCACGACCTTGTACTCCTCGCCCTCCAGCACGGAGGCCAGCTCCGCCGCGAATGCGCTGTCGTCCTCGGCGATGAGAACACGCCCCTTGAATCTCTTCATAATACCTTTCTCTTTACGCAGAGCGGATGGGCAGCCGGACAAAAACTGTGGTGCCGCTCATCTTCCGGCTGTCGATCTCGATGGTGCCGCCCAGTGATTCCAGGATGCTCCTGGCCAGGGGCAGGCCCATGCCCGTCCCTGAAGCTGAGGTTGTGTATCCATCAGTGAAAAGACGGGAGAGCTCCTCTGATGAGATTCCTGCCCCGTTATCGGCAATCTCGAGCAGTGCCTGATCCTTCTCCCCCTTGGGAAAAAGCGGATTTTTCTCCAGCATCGTCGTGATCGACAGCAGGCCTTCACCCTGGATGGCGGCGATGGCGTTGTCCAGCAGATTGTAAAAGGCCTCCTTGAACTGGCTGATATCGATGTGGACCGGCAGCTCCATGGTTTCGAACTGGCTGCGAACCTGCACTTCATCCGGAATGCGCGGCAGATACTCCTGCAGGCACTCCTGGATGACGCGGGAAAAATCGTCAGGCAGGAAGACCGGCGGATCAAGCCGTGCGAACTTCATAAAAGCATTGATCGAATCGCGCACTCGCTCGATCTCGTGAAGCGCCGTTTTGGTCATCTCCTCATATTCAGGAGCGAATTCGGGACTATGTTTCCGGTAAGAACGCTGCAGCCTTTGGATCGCCAGCAGAACAGTCGCCAGCGGCGTCTTGGTCTTGTGGGCCATGCGCATCGCCATCGCCGCCCAGATCTTAAGCCGCTCTTTCTGCAGGCTCTCCGAGAGATCGACCAGCAGCAGCACGACATGATCCGGCAGCTGCGGATTGCGGATCAACTCCACGGCAAAGTTCTGCATCCTCCCCTCTACCGTCAGGTCGAACTCCTGCTGTTGATAGTTTTCGCTGTGTTTTCTGAAGGCCCGGTAAAAGGAGAGCAGCCCATCCAGGGGAGCGGCTGCCATCACCTCATCAACGGAATGTTCGATGACCTGCTCTTCTTCCCGTCCAATTACGCGCAGAAAATAGGGACTGCAGGCGAGGAAGCGCCCCCGCTCATCGAGGAGGGCCTGTCCGATACGATGGGATGGGAACCGGCCGGCCTTTTGCAGAAAATGCCGCTGCCTGTAGAGGAACAGGAGAGCGCCGGTCAGGAGGAGAAGCAGCAGAGCAGCCAGTGAGAGCAGCACCCCGGGATGAATCCCCACCTTCTTGCCGAAAAGATCGAATTCCTGCCCGGACCGCGGAAAGAGGGCATCCACAGGCAGAGTCAGCACCTTGAGCACCCCTTTATCCAGCAGGGCGAAACTCCGCTGTGCGCCATCCGTCACGGCCAGCGCCGCGATCTTGGCATTGTCATGCTGCGCCAGCGGCATCCAGGCCAGAGGCCGCAGGGCGGCATCGGTCAGCCAGAGCGCAAGGGGCGACTGGGT
>DAOOPF010000005.1:11729-55575 GCA_035388125.1 bacterium
CCGGCCATCGTTCGCCAGGACGGCCACATAACTGCTGTCACGGCTGAAGGGGCCGAAGAAAGGGCCATCCGAAGCCCCGCCCAGGGTGATGACCAGCTCCACATCGCCGTCACTGTCCAGGTCAGCCGGCAAAACCTGCGTCAGCATGGGGGCGAAAGCGAGTTCCAGCAGAGTCGCTTTTGTCGCCAGGTCATAAGCCAGAAGAGCGCGCGGCTGCTCATCGGCGCCGGTGTTGAAAAGGGCGAGCAAGTCCGGACGTTCGTCGAGGTTGATATCGCAAAGTATGGCCGATGACAGGCTCCCCGTCCACGCGCCATCTCCCGAAACATCCCTGCCGGTGATGGTCGCCACGGAATCAATTTTGCCGGCTTTGCGGCTGTAAAGATCGATCCACCCCTTTCCCCCATCACGGCGGTAGGTGGCGAAGCGCAAGCGCTCGCTACCCTGCAGCGGCAAAAGACGGTAATTATTGACATGCGCCGCAGCTGCATGGCCGGGAAAGGAGTAGCCCACCTGATAGAGTTCTCGCACAGCCAGAAAAAGGGGATGTTCTGAATCAGTGCGCAGCTCGCAGAGCTCCTCAAGTCCATCGCCGTCGAAATCATCAATAATAAAATCATGAACCGTGTTGGCCGGATTGGCGATGGCGACCTTTTCGTCCAAGCGGGGCAGCTTCTCATGGCTCCAGCTCAACGGCTCCTTCTGCGCCCGCAGGCCGCTGCCCGCCGCCAACATCAGCAGAGTAGTCAACAGAAAAGTGGTTGAGCGCATTGGGCTCATCTCCCCCGCCGGCATTTTATTTTACCAAAAGCATTTTACGGGTTTCCACTCCCGCGCCGCTGACCAGCTGGCAGAAATAGACCCCGGCAGCTCTGCCGCGGGCGTTCCAGACCACCCGGTAGGGACCCGGAGTCTGAAAGTCATCCACGAGCCTCTCCACCATCTCGCCCCTGCTGTTGTAGAGCTCGAGGCGCACCCGACCTCCAGCGGCCAAATGGTAAGAGATGGTGGTTTCGGGATTGAAGGGATTGGGATAATTCTGCAGCAGGGCAAAGCCCTCCGGCCTGGTGCCGGATCCGGCAGCGGCCGCCGAATCGACCTGATAGGAGGTCTGCGCCAGATGATAGAGATAAAGATGGCCGACCCCCACATACCAGACATTGGGCCGGTTACAGATATAGGCCAGATGCTGCACAGGATAATTTTTATCCCATTCAACCACATTGGGATGGCACATGACGTGATAGACGCTGCCCTCAGCCAGGGCCTTGTCAAAGGCCCCGTTGAGGCTGCCGAGGTCGTTGGTGCCGATGCCCCAGCCCAGCTGCGAAGCCGGCGGGTCAAACGCCCGCGTGACCCCGGCGTTGGTGAACATATGCAGCTTTTCGTTCCATGATGACAGACCGAAAAAATTGCTCACATAGAGACGGTTGAATAGAAATTTATTAACAATCAGGAGCGAATCGATAATGGCATCGGTGCGCCCGTTGGGCGCGATCCAGAGGTAGACATATTCGCGCTCTCCCGCTGTAAAAGAGGCCGGCAGTTTGAGGTTTTGGATGATATCCTCCTTGTTGCCGGTGATCTCGCCGACGTAATCCTTGTAAGGAAGGGAGGGATGGGAGCGGGAATGGCAGGCGGCCTCGACATAGCCGGAATCGAGCTGCGCCTGAATATAGGCATAAACCGATGCGGAGGCCCCGCCGGAATTGATCCCGCAGCTCACCCAGAGATGGTACGAACGGGTGATGTGCAGGGCGCGCACAAATTTGGCCTTGCTCCAGCCGGCCATGTCGTCCGCGCTGGCGGTGACGGCCATCACCCGGTCGTCATAGTAGGTGCAGATGCGGTTGAAGCGCGCTGGCATGCTCTTGCGGGCGGCATTGGTGATCCTGATGAAAATCGAGTCGCTCTCCGCCGTGAAGCCGAGCGAGATAAAAGCGGTCGAGGTCGGCTGGTCAAATCGCACCGCCGCGACCCCGTTGAAAAAATCCCCGCCGCGCTGTTCGGGGAGCTGCAGCCAGGCGCCACCCTGGCGATACCGGTACCACGCCCGGGCCCCCTCCTCAAAAGCGGAGAGTTCCAATGCATAGGTTAAGGGATAGCTGAAACCATAGTCCATATGGGCCTGTGGATCGATGGCGATGTGCACCTCATCCTCTCCGGCCTGACGAACGAAAATGAATTTTTCCTGAGCGCGAACAGTACTTTGAAAAAACATCATGAAGGACAACAGAATAAAGATGGCATTGCGTTGCATGGCTGCTCCTTGATTGATAAATTGACTATAATAAACTACTATTTTTTGTCAATATTGCAACCGCTTTTTCTTGCCCTTTTTATTAAAACTTGTTACTTTTTAGTATGGCGGCAGTATACTGAAAAAAAAGGAGAAGCTATGCAGATCCAACTCTTGGCGCCTTTCGAAAGAGCCTTCAACCGGATGAAAACGGCGCTCTTCAAGCCCTTCGACCTGCGCAAGTGGATGGTCATCGGTTTCACGGCCTTCCTGGCGGATCTGCTGGACGGCGGCGGGCAATCCCGGGGGTTCAAGAACAATCAGCAGGGCGACTGGGGCACAATCCTGACCGCACCCTACGAAGCATGGGCCTGGCTGCAGTCCAAGCCGGAATGGCTGATGCTGCTCGTCTTCGGCGTTCTTGCCGCGGCGGCCATCCTGCTCCTCCTGCTCTGGCTGAGCTCCAGGGGCAAATTCATGTTCCTCGACAATGTGGTCCGGCAGCGCGCCCTGGTCTCTGACCCCTGGCATCACTATCGCCAGCCGGCCGCTTCACTCTTCCGCTTCCGGGTTCAATTCGCTCTCGTCACCCTCACCCTGGCGGGAGGCACCTTTTATCATCTCTGGCGAATGGCCTATACCCGCTGGAGCAGCTCGGGCGACCTCTGGCAGCTCCTGCCCTCGCTGGTGCTCTGGATCATCTTCCTGCTGCTCATCCTTCTGGCCTTCGGTTATATCAAACTGCTCCTCGACCATTTCATCGTGCCCGTGATGTACAAACACGACCTCAGCTGCGGAGAGGCCTGGGAAAAATTCCTGCCCCTCCATTGGGGACACGCGGGCAGCTTTCTTCTTTATGCCCTCTTCATTTTGATGGTCATCATCGCCCTGGTCGCAGTCGTGATCGTCGGCGGCCTCTTCACCTGCTGCGTGGGCTTTCTCGTTCTGGCCATCCCCTACATCAGCTCGGTGGTTTTGCTGCCTTTCAGCTACTGGCTTCGCTCCTTCAGCCTGGAGTACCTCGCCCAGTTCGGCAGTGATTTTGACCTTCTGGTGCAGGAACCCGGTCAGGAGCAGGCTGACCCCCAGCCCGCACCACCGCCGGCCGTCTGAGGTGCTGCAGTAAAACAAAGCACACCCCCCTCGGGCAGAGAGGCGCACAGGAACTTTTACCAGACCCTGCGGTGTTCCATCTGCAGAGAAAGATCTTGCGAATAAGACCGCTTTTTCGTAAGATTAAAATTACTCTGACCAGATGGGAAAAAACATGGGCAATCATATCAATTTTTCGCGCCTTTCTCTCCTTTGCGCCGCCATGGCACTTCTCCCGGGCCAGCGCCTCTCAGCACGGCAGGTCACCGGTCTTGAAAACCGGGCTGTACCCGGGGTCGTCTCCCTGGCCCTCAGGGAACCCCTCCCCGCCGGCACACTCCTGCGCCGCTCCGGCAACCCCGGCCTTGACCGCACGCTGCAGACTCTGCAGATCCACACCCTCGAGCCGGTCGCCCCGGCTGCACGCGGCGCCCTGGGTAAAAAAAGCCGGCGCACCCGCATCGACAACCTCTATAATGCCTGGTACTCCGGCGGCCGTCCGCCGGAAGAGGTGGCGAGGGCGCTGGCCGGGGATCCGGCCGTCGAATTCGCCGAGGCCCGGTACTATCACACCCTGACCGCGATGCCGGACGATCCCCTCACCTCCAGCCAGTGGTATCTCAAAAAACTCCTGCTCCCGGAAGCCTGGGATCTCTGCAAAGGCGAACAGGGAGGGATCGTCATCGCCATCATCGACGGCGGCACCGATATTACTCATCCCGACCTGACGGGCAATCTCTGGACCAATCCCGGCGAGATCCCCGCCAACCTGCTGGATGACGATGGCAACGGCTTTGCCGACGACCTGCACGGCTGGAATTTCACCACCAATATCCCCGATCCAGCCAGCCTCTTCTCCGGCACCACCTACGGCGACCACGGCACCCACACCGCCGGCGCCGCCTGCGCAACCGCCAATAACCGCCTGGGCATCGCCGGCACCAGCTGGAACGCCCGCCTCATGGCCCTGAACGCCGGCTCAGCGACCTCGGACAGAAGCATCGATCCCCTCAGCATCGACAAGGCCATCGCCTATGCCACAGCCAACGGCGCCGACATCCTCAGCTGCAGCTTCAGCGGCGCCTATTCCGAAGTGACGCACCGCCTGGTCCGCTACGCTTTCGAAGAAGGCATGGCGATCGTCGCCGCCGCGGGCAATGAAAACTCTCCCGCCGATCAAGTCTACCCGGCTTGCTATCCCGGAGTGCTGGCCGTGGCGGCCACCGACAGCACCGATCTCAGAGCCTACTTTTCCAACTATGGCTACAACATTGACATCACTGCCCCCGGAGTCAGCATCTGGAGCACGGTCAGCGGCGGCAACTATGCGGGCAATTACTGGCAGGGTACATCCATGTCGACCCCGATCGCGGCGGGGGTGGTCGCTCTGGTGATGACCCGCTATCCGGAGTGGAGCGGCCTGCAGGCGGCCGAGCAGGTGCGCGTGACCGCGGACAATATCGATGCCAGGAACCCTTCCTTCGCCGGCCGGCTTGGACGCGGCCGCCTCAACGCCTGGCGTGCCCTCACCGGGAGCATACCTTCCCTGCGCATAACCGGCAGCGAATTCTTCGACCAGGATGGCGACAGCCTGATCGAACCGGGCGAAACCGTCCGGCTGCGGCTGACGCTGACCAACTATCTGGCCGAAGCCCGCAGCGTGTCCCTCGAACTCACCGAGGACAGCCCCTACACCACGGTATCGCCCGCCGGCGCCGCCATCCCCGCGATCGGCAGCGGCGAAAGCGTCGTCCTGGACAAAAGCTTCGCCTTCAAGGTGGAGAACGGCGCCCCCAGCAACCATACCATCCAGTTCGCACTTACTCTGACGGCCGGCGGCTATAGCGACACCGACCATTTCACTCTGACCGTGTTGCCCGCCTTTGCCAACATCGGCGTCAATAATATCTATACAACTGTGACCAATATCGGCCGCATCGGCAGCGCCGAGCCCGGCGGCGCCAACGCTGGCATCGGATTCCTCTACAAATCCGGCGCCAGCCTTCTTTTCGAGGGCGCCATCATCGCCGGCACCTCCGCAGAAACTATCGTCAACTCGGCGCGCGGCCTCATCAGCTTCAGCGGCGGCCAGGAAAATGACGCCGATTTCATCCGCACCGGGGAAGGCGACATCCGCATTGCCACCCCCGGCACCCTGACCGACCAGGAGAGCACCACCATCTTTTCAGATGCCGGAGCCGCGCTGCCCCTCAATATTCAGGTCACCCAGCAGACTTTCGCCAGCAGCGATCCGCGCTATGCCGACCTCCTCCTCTTCCGCTACAAGGTGAAAAACCTCAACGAGCTGCCTGTCGGCCAATTTCATTTCGGCCTCTTTTGCGACTGGGACATGGATGCGGGCAGCTACAGCACCAATGTGGCCGCCTTTGACGCGGAACGCCGCCTGGGCTATGCTTATGACAGCGGCACCGGACCGGAAACTTTCACCGGCATCAGGCTGCTGACCCCGGGAGGAATCTCTTATCGCGCCATCATCAATGACAATGCCGACCCCCTCAATCCCGGCTGGGGGCTCCATGACGGTTTTACCGATGCCGAAAAATGGGAGGCAATCAGCGGAGGAGTGACCCAGAGCAGGGTCGGTCCCGCCGACATCTCCAACGTCATCGCCTCCGGTCCGCATACCATCCCCGCCGCCGGAGAGATCACCATCGACTTTGCCCTCGTCGCCGCCGACAACCTGGAGCTTCTGCAGGCCGCGGCCGACAGCGCCTGCCAGCTGTGGCAGGCGATCTCTTTTACCGCCATCCATCCAGATCCCGGAGAGCAGATGCCGGCGCAATGGGCCCTCGAGGCCAATTATCCCAATCCCTTCAATGCCAGGACAACCATTCTCTACAGTCTGCCCCGCACCGCTCCGGTCCGGCTCGACATCCTCGATCTCTCCGGACGCCTGGTCAGACGCCTTGCCGACGGCACCATGACGGCCGGCGAGCACCGCCTCATCTGGGACGGCCGCGACGGGCAGGGAAAAGCGGTCGCCGGCGGAACCTATCTCTGCAGACTGCAAGGCGGCGGAGAACAGCTGGTCCGCAAACTGCTTTTATTGCGCTGAGAAAAGCCGCGGGGCGGCCGGCGAAACAATTCACGGCTCCCGCCGTATGGTTATAGAAGAGGGGGCAACCACACCCTGCAGAAACCACCTTTGCACAGCCGGAGGCTTGAATGGCTTTTCCCCGCACTGCTTGCTGCATGCTCTTTCTCGCCGGATCACTGCTCATCTTAAAGACCGGCGCCGGCCAGCCCGTTCTCTTCCCGGAGCCCAAAAGTCCGCGCATCGCCAACTATGATATCGACGTCCGCCTTGACGCCGCAGCCCGCCTTCTTCACGGCCACGAGATACTGCGCTGGCGCAACACCGCCGACCACGCCGTCGAGGAACTCCAGTTCCACCTCTATCTCAACGGCTTCCGCAACAACCGGTCGACTTTCATGCGCGAATCCGGCGGCCGCCACCGCGGCGAATCCCTCAGCAAGGAAGGCTGGGGTTATATCGAAATCGACTCCCTCACCAGCGCCGCCGGTGAGGAGTGGCTCTCCCGGACTGACTTTATCCAGCCGGACGACGGCAACACCGAGGATAAAACCGTGCTCCGCCTGCTCCTCCCCCGGAGTCTTCCCCCCGGCGAGACCATCACCCTCCGTCTCGCCTTCACCGCCAAACTGCCCGAACCGCCGATGGCCCGCACCGGCATCAAGAAAGAGTTCGTCATGGCCGGCCAGTGGTTCCCCAAGATCGGCGTCTACGAAAACGGCGCCTGGAACTGCCACCAGTTTCACGCCAATTCGGAATTCTATGCCGATTTCGGGGTCTACAATGTGAACATCACCGTGCCCCGGGACTATATCGTCGGCGCCACCGGCCTCTGCTATGCAACTACGGATAATCCCGACTCCACCATCACCCACCGCTTCCACGCCGAGGATGTCCATGATTTCGCCTGGACCGCCAGCCCCGATTTCATCGTCCTCAACGGCCAGAGTCAGGATGTGGAGATCCGCGCCCTCATCCAGAAAGACCACGCCTCCATGGGAGCGCGTTACCTCAAGGCGGCCGAGATCGCCGTCGCCTGGTTCCAGGACCAGTACGGCGATTACCCCTATCCCAATCTCACTGTCGTCGATCCCCGCCGCGGCGCTGCCGGAGCGGGAGGCATGGAGTACCCGACCCTGATCACCGCCTGGGGCGCCTATGGCATGCCGGAGGGCATCCGCGCACTGGAGATGGTGATCATGCATGAGTTCGGCCACAATTACTGGTACCACCTCGTCGCCTCCAATGAATTCGAAGAGGCCTGGCTGGACGAAGGGATCAACACCTTCAGTGAAATGCAGATTCTCGCCGACACCTACGGCGAGGCCGGCAGCATGGTGGATTTCCGCGGTATCCGCATCAGCGATACCCAAATGCAGCGCATGAGCTACATCAGCGAACCCGGACTAGATCCGATCCTTCAACCCGCCTGGAAGTACTACTCTGGCGGCAACTACGCCTCGATGTCCTACAACAAACCCGGGCTGATGCTGCTCACCCTGCAAAACTGGCTTGGCCGCGAGACCATGAACCGCATCCTGCGCACCTGGTTCGAACGCTGGCAGTTCAAACATCCGCGCTCTACCGATTTTGTCGCCGTGGTCAATGAGGTCTCCGGGCAAAACTTCGACTGGTTCTTCGATCAGGCCCTGCATTCCACGGCAGTGCTCGACTACAGCGTCAGCCTGATCACCAGCAAGAAAGAGAACAAAGGCCGCGGCTTTGATTATTTTTCCGCCGATTCAGCCGCCGCTGCACTCCCGGCGGACACGCTGGCTTCCGCAGATGCCGGCGCGGACGCAGACAGCCTCCGGAAAGATACGGAGGCCGACAGCGGCGAGAGCGCGCTGGATGACCAGCATGAAGACAAAAAGGAGGCGGGCAAAAAAGAGGAGGAAAAGGCTCTCTATCATTCGACGGTGCATGTGCGGCGGCTCGGCGAGTTCATCTTCCCGGTCGAACTGCAGATGATCTTCGCCGACGGTGATACCGTGACTGAAAAATGGGACGGCAAGGCGCGCTGGCACAAGTTCTCCGTCACCCGGCCTTCACGTTTGCTCTCGGCCACAATCGACCCGGAAAACAAGATTCTCCTCGATGTCCAGCTCACCAATAACAGCCGCACCCTGGAGAGCTCCTCGCGCGGAATAAACAAACTGACTGCGCGCCTCCTCTTCTGGACCCAGTTCTTCCTGGACATGCCGGCGTTTTTCAACCTGTTCACCGCCTTCTCACCCAACATGTAACCGCCTGCGAGGGACTCTTGATGATACCACGAACACTACGCTCCGCTCTCAACCGCCTGTTTGCGCTCAAACGGCTCTGGCTTATCTATTATCTCAGCGGACTGGTTTTCGCCGCCGTGGTAGCCCTGCCGGCGACATCCATCGTCTCCAGCTATGCCGGCAAAACCCTCGCCGCCGAGCGCTTGAGCGGTTTTATGGATATCAACCTTCTTGTCGAGCTCTTCCACTACCGCGGCAGCGCTCTGGGCGCCCTCTTTCCCCTCTTCATGATGATCACCCTCGGTTTCTGGCTGCTTATGCTCTTTTTCTCCGGTGGAACGCTCAAGCTCATGGCGGGCGACCATCCCTACCGGCCGCGCGAATTCTGGGACGCCTGCGGCCGCTATTTCGGCCGCTTCCTGCGCATCTTGCTCTGGAGCCTGCCCCTGCTGGCCCTGCTCTTCCTCCTCCCCGCCCTGGCCGATCTGGTGAAAAAGCTCTTCTGGGGCAACGATCCCGGCGACAACATTACCTACTGGAGCGGACTGATCAAAATGGGACTCCGCTATCTTGCGCTGATGATCTGGGCTCTCTTTTTCGATTACACACGTATTCTGGCCGTGCAGAAAAATGAAAAACGGACGCGCCGCCTGGCTCTGGCAACCCTGCAGTTCGCCGGCCACCACTTCGGCCGCATCTTCACACTCGCCCTGCTGCTGGCCTGCATCGGCCTCCTCGGGCTGTTGATCTACAATCCTGTCGCGGGCCTGCTCCACGCTCCATCGGCCGTAATCATCGCCCTCCTCTTCCTCTGGCAGCAGCTCTATATGTTCTTCCGCGCCGGACTGCGCCTCCTCACCCACGGCAGCCAGATGAAGCTCAGTCAGGGACTGCTCCGCGATTATTGATCCGCCCCTGCCGGAGCGGAAGAGAACAGTGGACATAAAATGGAAAAAGCAGGTTGACACCCATGAACGAAGAAGAGCGGCCGGTCGTCGTTTGCCCCGCCATCAGCAGGGAGATAGAGCTGACCGGCCGGCTGGAAGATCCCCTCTGGCAGCGCGCGGCCGCCATCGATCTGGTTGACGCGGTCAGCGGCAGGCCCGGCCGCTTCAGCACCTCGGTCCGCCTGACCTGGAGCAGCAAATGCCTCTACGCCGCATTTATCTGCGAGGATGACTACGTCTGGGGGGATATCATGGAGCATGACGGGCCGATCTATGACCAGGAATGCGTCGAAATCTTTGTCAATCCCTCGGGCTGCCCCCATACCTATTTCGAGATCAACCTTAGCCCGAAAAATATCCTCTTCGACGCCTGCATCCTCAACGACCGCACCGCCCTAAATCCGGACGGCCCCTTCACGGGCCTGCACGACTGGGAGGCGGAAGGGCTGCGCACAGCGGTCTCGATCCAGGGGATTCCGGACGTGCCCGGCAAGGCACGCGGCTGGATCGCCGAATACGCTCTCCCCTTCACCGCCCTCTACGGCGCGTCCCATCAGCCGCCCCTGCCCGGCGACCTCTGGCGTATCAATTTTTACCGCATCGATTCCCCGCGCCGGGGAGAGCAGGAACTCTATGCCTGGAGCCCGGTCCTGCGCCCCAGCTTCCATCTCCCCTGGCGGTTCGGCTCTCTCCG
Organism: bacterium; assembly: GCA_035388125.1. Taxonomy (GTDB): domain Bacteria; phylum Zhuqueibacterota; class Zhuqueibacteria; order Residuimicrobiales; family Residuimicrobiaceae; genus JAKPUX01. The sequence goes on from DAOOPF010000005.1 coordinate 21,982, forward strand.
GTTCAGCGCATGAAGCCTGGCACTCCCACCCCCGCCCAGCATACCGGCACCAGTCCGGCTGTGGACATCGACGCCATCATCCTCTCCGCCTGCGCCGGGATCGTCGGACAGGGCCGCCATGCCGACGCCGTGCTGCAGCACGCCCTGCGGACAGATCCCGGCCTCACCGCAGAAGATAAAAGCAGGGTGGCCACGGCCGTCTTCGATATCGTCCGCTATGCCCGTTTTCTCGGCGCCCTGACCAGCGGCGACCCGGCCTCTATTCCCCTTGTCACGACGGCCACCCTTGACGCCTGGCGGCTCTGGCGCGGCAGGCGCCCGCCCCTGGGCACTGCCGACCTCGAGATGCTTGAGCGGGCGGCTGAATTCTCCGCCATCCGCGCCCTGCGCGAATCCCTGCCCGACTGGCTCGATCAGGCTGGCATGGCCGGCTGCGGCGACCGTTGGGAAAAACTCCTGCCCGCGCTGAACAGCCCGCCGCAGCAGGTTCTGCGCGCCAATACCCTGAAGACGACAGCCTCCGCACTGCTCGCCGAGGCCGCCCGCATGGGATACCCCGGCCGCCTGGTGGAATGGGCCCCGGCGGCCGTCGTGCTCGAAGGGCACGCTCCGGTTTTTCAATGGGATTGTTTCAGGAAGGGATGGTTTGAGCTGCAGGATGCCGCCTCCCAGGCGGTGGCGGCTTTTATGGAGGTTCGGCCCGGCATGCGGGTGGTGGACGGCTGCGCGGGCCACGGCGGTAAAACCCTCCATCTCGCCGCCCTATTGGAAAACAGGGGCCGGATTATTGCCCTCGACAGCAATGGAGAAAAACTGGCCGTACTGGAGCATCGCGCCCGCCGCGCCGGCGCGCAGATCATCGAGACCAGAGCGATCACCTCGACCAAGATCATCAAACGGCTCGCCGGCTCGGCCGACCGCCTCCTGCTTGATGTTCCCTGCTCCGGCACCGGAGTCTGGCGGCGCAATCCGGACGCCAAATGGCACCTGCAGCCGGAGGAGCTGCCCCGCCTGCAGGCCAAACAACAGCAGATCCTCAGCTACTACAGCCGCATGGTCAAGCCGGGCGGCCGTCTGGTCTACGCCACCTGCAGCGTCCTGCCCGCCGAGGGCGAGGAACAGGTGGCCCGCTTCCTCGCCGGCGCAGAGGGCGCCTTCTCCCTGTCCGCCGAACAGCGCCTCGATCCCGATACCCACGGATTCGACGGCTTTTACATGGCCGCACTGGAGCGCACCTCCCCCTGATCCGGCTCCTCCCGTGAGACCGGCTTCACCCCCTGTTCAGCTGTTCTAAACCCGCTCCGGGTTTTCGACCACGATTATACTGCCAGGGAATCTTGCGGAAGAGCAGCACCGTTCAGCCGGCAGGCACCCGCTCCTGGTTTTAATCCCCGGCTGATGGCGCGATCGGTTTCTGGCTCAGGCGAAACTCTCCTCGACCAGCTTGACGGCGCTGAGGACCTCGCCATTGACCTCGGCGCGCAGGCTCTCCGCCTCACGGCGCGTCGCCTCCCTGAATTTTGCGTCGCTCAGCCCGCCGAGATTGATACAGACATTGAAATAGGCCCCTTCCGCGGCGGTCCGCACCGCCAGGGCGGCCACTCCGGCATCGCTGATGGAATTTTTATTGCCGTGCTGCACCGCCTTGTGCGCCAGCTGTGCGGCCGGCAGACACCGCCGCAGCACCGCCAGCGGCACCAGAGTCGCTTCGCGGGTCGCCTCTTCGATCGCCGCCTGCCGCGTGGCCTTTTCCTGCTCGTTCTTCTTCGGCAGGCGGAAAGCTTCCATCACCCGGTTGAAGGCGGCGGTGTCGCGGTCGACATCGAGGAGAAACTCCTCCTTGAGCGCGTGGGCGGCAGTGCCGATCTCCTCCATATCGGCGAAATACTCCTCGTACCCCTTTTTGCCATGGGTCACGCCTCCGACCATAGCTGTAAGAGCGCCGCTCAGGGCCCCGCACAGAGCGGCAACACTGCCGCCTCCAGGCGCCGGCGTATCGCTCGAGAGCACGCGGGCAAACTGCTCCAGGGTCATGCTCACCAGTGGCCCTTTTTCGCGCAGCTGATATTCGATGATCTTCTTCTCCGCTTCAAAGGGGTAGAGGTCACTCAGCCCCAGCGAGAGAGCGGCGATATGGACAAGTTCCGCCTCGGACACGCCCGTGCTTTTACCCTGCCGGTGTAGAAAATGGCGACCCGCCGCCAGCATGGCCTCGAGGGGGATGAGGCCAACCAGCTCGCTGCCGGTCACCCGCGCCCCCATCTCCCCGGCCAGCCGGCAGCAGGCCTCGAAGACCAGGTGGGGCGGCGTGATCCTGTAGTTGGTGAGATTGATCGAGATCTGCGCGCGGCCGAAATCCTCCATGTACCAGCCGACCGCCTTGCAGGACTGAAAGAGGCCGGGATGGCGCAGGGCTTCGCCGGCGGCGTCGCGGATGATCTTGCCCTGTTCATCCTTTTGCGGACGGCCGGTCTCGCGGATGCGGCCGGCGATTTCATTGGCGAGCTTGGGGTCGCGGGTGTTCAGATTGACGTTATAGGCAATAAGAAATTCGCGCGCGCCGATGACCACAGCCCCGGTCCGGGCATTGAAAATTGCCGGGCCGAAATCGGGCTGCCATGCGGGATCCTGAAGTTTTTCCGGCAGCCCCTCATACTCGCCGGCGCGGACATCCGCCAGGTTGCGGCGCTCCGGGCGCGCAGCCGCCTCCTCGTAGAGATAAACCGGAATGCCGAGTTCCCGGCCCACCCGTTCACCCAGCGTGCGGGCGAGCCCGGCGCATTCAGCCATGGTCACACCGCTGACCGGGATGAAGGGACAGACATCGGTCGCCCCCATGCGCGGATGGGCGCCGCTGTGGTCGGCCATATTGATAAGCTCGGCAGCCTCAGCAATGGCGGCAAACGCAGCCGCCAGTACCGCAGCCGGCTCGCCTACAAAAGTCATCACCGTGCGGTTGGTATCTTTGCCGGGATCGACGTCGAGCAGCTTCACCCCCCCGGTGGCGCGGATCGCCGCAGCGATCTTTTCAATCTTGGCCGCATCCCGGCCCTCACTGAAATTGGGAACACATTCGACCAGCTTCATGGCATTGCCTCGGTTTTAGTCCTTTTGGATTGGATAACGGAAATAATATACAAAACAATTCCCTGCAAAGCAAAAACGCAAAATTCTGTTGGAAAAATAGCTAAAAATGTGCATCTTCTGCAGCTTGAGGAGTGGGGGGCCTGCAGAATAAAAAAACCGCCGATGGCTTGCGCTCATCGACGGTTCATTATCATAGAGAACCTTCAATTAACAATGGAGTTCAAATGGGCGTCGGAACACTGCTGACACGCGTTCCCTGGAAACAGGTGATCGCCATGCTGCCCGCCATCATGCAAACCGCAAAAGGGCTTCTCAATGCCACGCGACGGGAATCCATCGTTCCCATTGAAGTCGCTGACACCCCGCGCGGTCTGGCGCTGCGGGTCGAACAGCTCGAGGAAAACGAGCGCATCCAGGCGGAACTCGTCAAAAAGATGGCTGAACAGCAGCAGGGGCTGGCCGAAGGACTGGAATTCATGGCCTCCCGCATCACCGCCCTGCTCTGGCTCGCCGCCATCGCCCTCATCCTCTCCCTGGCTGCCTTCATCATCGTTCTGCTCAAATGAACATTACCTCCCCTGTGCGTGATCATTCAGGCGATGGATAGCGGGGATAGCGAACGATACCCCGGTCGCGCTCCCTGTCGATTTTCCACTGGTGCAATCCGGCCATCACCCCCATCACCAGGCCGATGACACCAGGCGCATGCACCAGCCCCTCGATGAAGCCATAGACCGCACCGCAGATGTTGCCCGCCAATTCGACCATGCAGGACACATTGGCCGCAGCCCCACCCATCGCGTGAACCAGAACGGCATAGATGCCGAATCCGACGATAGCGGCCATGACAGACCGCAGAATCACTCTCGCCAGAAAACCACCTAAAGCCGCACAACCTGCAAACACCAGGAGCTTGAGTAAAAGTTCATTTTCCATAACCCCTCCTTTCCGGGGGTCGAGCATCTTCCTCTGCCCTGGCTTATGCATAGAGTGTGCCAGACTTGCCAGCCGCAGCCGGCACCAATCACAAAATTGAAATTAAAGAGTTTATAAATAACTGACGAAAATGCGCTAACGCGAGGATTCGGGGGAGTGCGCGCACACTACGGGATGAGTGCGCGCACTTTTATCAGGAAAGCATTCAGGGGAGTTCGCGGAAATAGAGCGGGGTGCGGGGATGAAGCTTGAGCCGAAGCCTCTCCTTTAGCAGGCGCCGCGCCCAGGTGGGACCGACGCCGGCGAGCATTCCGGCGAGCGGCACATCGATGGTGCCGAAATCGTCGATAAAATTGCTGATCTTCTCCAGATCATCCTTACCGGAGTGCAGGGCGCTCCGGATCCCGGCCACTACCTGCTCAGGGGAATGCCCAAAGCGGCCGATACGCTGATATTTATGGATAAAATCCTCGACCTCCTCCAGGGCATGCGTCTTGTCATCCTCCAGCCTGACCTCGGGATCAGGAGCGAGAGCCTCCTCCGGAATCTCCAGAACGGATCTGTCTCTTGCGGTATAGACGGCCGTACTGAGAAGATTGCGCAGCTGACGGACATTGCCTGGAAAATCGAACTCCATCAGGGCCTCGAGGGATTTTTTGGCAATACCGGTGAAGGAGGCAGGGATCAAACCCATAGCCGCAAAATGGCTGATCAGCAGCAGGAGATTTGAGGGCTCTTCCTCGATCAGCTTTCGCAGGGGAACGGTAAAGATGGTGATCGCCGCCAGCCGGTAGTAGAGATCCTGGCGGAACTCTCTGGCGCGGATCTTTTCCTGCAGATTGGCGTTGGTCGCGGCCAGAATCTGCACCTGCACCTGGATGCTCTTGCTGCTGCCCAGGGGTGTGATGCGGGAATCCTCGAGCACGCGCAGGAATTTGGCCTGCAGCTCAAGCGACATATTGGAAATTTCATCGAGAAAGAGGGTGCCGCCATGGGCGCACTCAAAAAGCCCCTTGCGTTCCTCCGTCGCACTGGTGAAAGCGCCGCGGACATGGCCAAACAGGGCATCCTCGACCAGTTCACGGCTGAAGGCCCCGCAGTCCTGAGTGATGAAACGGTCCTGGGCCCAGCCGCTGCGGCAATGGATGGCCTTGGCGACCAGTTCCTTGCCTGTTCCGCTCTCCCCCTGAATAAGAATGGGAACGGAAGAGGTCAGCGCGGCGGATTCGATCTGGCCGCGCAGCTTTGCCATCGAGAGGCCAATGCCGACAAGGTCGCAACCATGCTCTATCGCCTCAATCCCGATGAAGGGCACAACCTTGCCCTGCCGCAGGATGATCGGAGCCCTCTCCTCCTGTTGAAGAGCCTCTGTGCTCCCCTCGCGCTTCTCTTCCAGCAGGGCATAGCGCAGCGCCATGCTGATCTGTGATGTCCAGGTCTCCACAAAACTCTGGTCGATCAGCAGCTCGTCAAAGGCATTCACTTTCTGCGACACCAGCTCCAGTACCCCCAGACTCCTGCTCTTGTCGCCGAGCAGTATGGCGAGGTAGCTGTAAAAGCGCGGCCGGCGGCGAAACCGTTCAAATTTATCCACCACCTTTTTTTCAAAATAGTCAGGCTGATGCTCTTCGATATCGGGAATGTACATGAAGGAATCATTGGTATTCTGGAGATGGTTCTTGAATTCAAGCAGGAAGAGGTTTTCGTTGTCGATACGGTCGCCGGGGACGGTGAAGCGCCGCATCTCCTCCGCCTCATATCCGAGAAAGAGATGGGCATATTTTTCGACGCCGCCTTCAAGGAGATCGATCTCGATCGGATCCTTGAAGAGATCTCCGGGGATAATCTTGGCCTTTTCTACACCGTAGATTGATTGCAGCATGGCGAGGATCGTCTTGACTACCGAAGTCGGCGACATATAGACCGCGTCGCTCAGCCATTTGACCGCCTGCACCATGCGGGTATGCTCTTCGGCGAGGCGGACGCGGAAAAAGAGCAGCGCCAGCATGCTGGCCAGTGTCCGGAAAAAATGAAGATAGCCGATGCCCATGAAGAGGTCCCAGTTGTTTTGCGCAACCTCCACATCGATGACACCGAGGACGATCTTTTTGAATTCGATGACAAAGATATAATTGGCGTAGACCTTCTCCTCGCGCACCTTGATGTAATAGCTGGAGAGTTTGCGGTAGCCGGCATGGTTCAGATAGCTGGGATGTTTGCGGACATCGACAAAGCGGGAACGGCTCTCATCCACGTATACCGTCAGTTCGGGATCGGAGGGAGTTTGCGGCTCCTCCACCGGCGCCAGAAAAACATTCCTTTTCATCCGGACGGCAAGCCCGGCCAGACCATCGGTCACCGGCAGCTCTCGGAAGTGCTGACTGGCATTTTCATCCCAGCCGCGGGGATGAGGGAAACGCAGCACCTTCTCTCCATCCACATCCTTGGTGAGATAGCCGATCGCCACCGTGTCGATCTGGGTCGTCTCGGAAATCATCTGGGTGAGGTCGAGGAGAAACTGGCTGAGGTCGGCAAAATTCCTCGCCTCCATCCGGTCAGCGCCTTCAAACATCGATTTGATCTTTTGCAGAAATCGGGTCTGATCGACGGTGAGCGAGTAGATGAATGAATTGTGAATGCGTTCAGCCAGGAAATCGGCGAAATTGATCAGGATGGTTCGGTCCAGCTCGGTCAGACGGGTCTTGCTGCGGTAGGAGGCCTTGAGATAGCCGATCAGACTGCCCTCATGCACCAGTGGCAGATAGTGGACTGTCCTCTCATAGATCTCATCCTCGCAGCCGCGCAGGCTTAAGCCCCTCTCCTCGGTTTCGACGCAGAGATATTCGCTTCCGCCCGGCTCCAGCTGATGGAAGGTGAGCCCCTTCCTCGCCTTTTTGGGATCCTCCCGCCAATGCGCGAGCGCCAGGGCGAGCAATCCCTCACTCTCCTCGATCCACAGTCCGGTCGCCTTGCTGCGGTTTTTGGCCAACCGGGCCTTGCCCTTGAGGTACTCGGTCACCACCTCCCAATTCTGCACCCCCGCGCGCGCTGGATCATTGTTCAGATCGGTGATGGCGCGTTTCAACACCAGGGCCACCGAGTAATCGCATCCCATGACCGCCTGCAAGGCTGTCAGAGATTTCTGAATGACCTTCTTGATCTGATTGCTCTCGAACCGGTTGGCTGCAGCCAGCTGGTCGCGCACCTTGTCCAGCCTCCGTTTGACCATCGACTCGGCGAGCAGGCGCGCAAAACGCTGGATGATCCGGTCATAATCAGTGAAGCGTTTGTCGCATTTAAACCAGAATAATAGATGGCCAAGCCGGGTATCACTGCGCTCGCCGGAAGCGACGGGGACGATCATGAGATACTGGGAGGGTCCCTCCATGCCGCAAGCCATGTCATCCCCGGCCTGCAGCTTCCGCACAACAGGCGTTTTTCGCCTGCGGCTGCACTGCTGAACGATGGTGTCGGCGGCAAGAGCCGGTTTGCAGCCCTTGGAGTGCAGGTGGTAGATCTGCCGTTTTGCGTAAGGCTGCTGTGAAAGCAGCAGACAGGCCTGGATAAGCTCCAGCTGCTCCCCCAGCAGGGAGGAGAATTTTTTTACATACCGGGGGGGATCGTAATCGATCTCGAAGAGATGGGTGAGGAGAAGGTCGAGCTGCACAAGATTGAGGCGGCGCATGAGTGCATCATCGCCGGGTGCTATCTGCGCAAGCTGATCCCGTATCGCCTGCATGCGCAATTGTGCAGAATGGAGCATGAAAGGTCCCCTCAGTTCGCGGCACCAGATTGGGTAAAAGCGGAAGGATGAGCACACTCTCCGTTTGGGGAGTGATCAGATATTATGAAATACAGGGAAATTATCCAAGATATTTCTGCACGGGAAGAATAAAAGGTGGCGTCCTGAAAAAGGCGGCTCAGTGTTCCGGCAAGGAGGGAGAGCGATCTGACCGTGGCTGCGGCGGGGGAGGAGGCCAGCCCCACTTGAGCCACTGTTTTTTCTCCAGATCGCGCAGCTGGGCCCACAGAAGCGTGTCGCGCACGGCAAGGGCATCACGCAGCTGAACATCGACCAGAACCCGCATGCCACTGTCCGTCTGCTGAAAGCGATAGCGCTGCTCAAGACTCTTGTGCTGGGCCAATTCCTTGTTGAGGCGGTCCATCTGGCGCTGGAATTCATGCATCGCTTTCAGCCGCGCGGCCATCTCTTCTTTCGACCAGGTGGCCGGGTGGGAGGGTCTGGCCCAGGGAGTGCGCTGTTCATGACTCGGGTCGAGTGCAGCGGGCACCTTATATCCGGGCGGAGGGGCGACCGCGGCAGCCGTCTGCTGCGCCTTGGCCAGAATAAGAAGGGCGTCGCGCGAAGAGATGAGTGAATCCCGGCGGCTCAGGTTGAGAATTTCAACGGCGATCTTTTCAACCTTTGCCGAATCGATCGCCTGCTCCTCGGCCTCACGCATGAACTCCCGATAATCGGCGCGCAGCTGTTCCTTACCGATTTCATCCCCCACCGCGGCGAAAAGCTGCTCGCCGAGAAGTTCCAGCGTCGGGCGCAGTACGCTGTTGCGGGTTTGTCTGTCGCTGACCAGGATGAAAAAGATGAGGCTTGAAAGAGAGAGGACGAAAAAGGCCATCGCACTTTTTTGCAGCCAATGCATAATAAACCTCGCCGCGGCCATGATCACTCTGTTTACTTATCAGACTCCTGAATTTGAAAAAAGTTTCACCCTTCCGCCGGGCTATGATAAAAAATCCCTGGCGGGAGGCGCTCCGGTGGAGCGATGAAACGGGCTGGCCATGGGGATGGCGCGGAAGAGATGGTGACGCGGCCGATCTCTCCGGAACCGCGCTCAGGGATTGAGCAGCGCCCTTTGCAGCCGGCGGGCCTGCGAAATCGCACGCACCGTCAACGGTCTGGTTTTACGGGAGGGGACGATCACTTTCAGGGCCTGGGGATTGATGCCGACCTGCACAGTGTGCCCGGCATCGACCGGCTCACCGTCGACATGGAAGGGGCCGGGCTTGTTTCTCGAGATGCGCAGTGAGGTGGTCTGGTAGCGCTCATATTCCCGGACCTTGTCGATCTTGCCGGTGAAAAGCTTGGGCAGGTGGATGAGCGCCCGCAGCAGGGTGATTCGCCGGATGATGCAGACATCCAGCAGACCGTCGTCCGGCCTGGCGTTGGGCGATATGATGACACCCAGCCCCCATTGCGTGGTATTTGCAATAGTCACCAGGAGTGCGGAACGCACTATCGTGCGGCCGTCGAACTCGAGTTTGAAAGTTTCCGGCCGGAAAAAGAGGAATTCGCGCACGCCGATGTAGAAATAGGGCAGGGGACCGCGCAGGCTACGGTCGTCGAAAAGCTTGCCGACCAGGGCGTCGAAGCCAAGGCCGGTGACAATGAAGAAATTGCGATCTTCTATGGTCCCGGCATCGATAGTCCGGACCCGCCCGGTCAGCAGCAGCCTGGCCGCACGCCGGATCGCGATCGGAATGGACAATCCGCGCGCCAGTCCGTTGCCGGAACCGACCGGGATGATCGCGAGAGCGGTATTGGTATAGAGCAGCGCCGAACCCACTTCGTTGGCGGTCCCGTCGCCGCCGATGGCGACTACCGCGTCATACCCCTCCTCCGCCGCGCGCCGGGCCAGTTCATGGGCATGACCCCGGTATTCAGTCTCGGCGAAATCATACTCGAACGGGGCATCGGCGAGCACTATCTCGATCGCCCGGCGGATGATCCGCGGAGTGCGCACGAGCCCGGATTTGGGATTATAGATAAATTTTACCTTTTTCAATTCCACAGGAAAGGCCTCACTCAACCAGCCGACAAATGCCTTTGGCCGATATTTGGATAACAAACAATGAATATCAGGGAGAAATCAAGGAGAGTCCTGCGGAGGGCGCCGGCAGCGCCCTCCGGGGAGCCTGTCATCGGGCCTGCAGGGCCCGCTGCAAACTGGCAAGAAATTTCTCGGGAGAGACAAACCCCACTTCACGCAATTCATCGATCTCTTCCCCCGCAGGCGTCAGGAACAGCAGCGTCGGCATGCCGGTTACTGCGAACCGCTCCATGAAAGCCCTGGTCTTTGCATCCGGCTTGGTGCAGTCGACCTTGAGGATAGTAAAGGCCGCGAACTGCTCCTGTACCCGGCTGTCCGAAAAAGTCTCTTTGTCGAGCTGTTTGCATGGGGCGCACCAGTCCGCGTAAAAATCGACAAAGACCGGCTTGCCCTCCGCGGTGAGTTCCGCGACGCTCTGGCCGGTGTAGTGCACCCAGGGCAGCTCCGACGGCCTGGAGTGAATGGCCTCATTGAGCCAGTACAGCCCCAGAAGGATCAGCAGACCCCCGAGGAGACGCCGGAAGAGATTGAAGCCCTTGCTCTGCTGCTCATGACCGATGAAGCCCAGCAGCAGGCCGCTGATGACTCCGAGGAGTCCCAGCAGGAAGAGCAGCTTGTCATAGATCATATCGAGCTGCGGGGTGATGAAATAGATTGCCACGCCGATCAGCAAAAAACCGAAGAACTTTTTGACCCAGAGCATCCACATTCCCGACTGCGGCAGACGGTTGAGCAGCCCGGAAAAGGTCGCCAGCACAAGATAGGGCAGACCCAACCCGATGCCCATGGCGAAAAAGAGCAGGCCACCCTTGGCCACCAGCCCCAGTTTCGCAACCAGGCCGACCAGGCCGATGATAATCCCCGCCGCGCAGGGTGCGATGATCACACCAACCGTCAGCCCCATGATCAGGGCTCCCAACACACCCTCGCGAGCGCTGCCGAAGCGGGTGAGCAGGCCGGTGGGCACACTGATCTCAAAAGCCCCGAACATGCTCGCGGCCATCAGCAGTATAATGGTGGCGACAACTGCGACAAACCAGGGACTCTGAAAAAGGAATCCCCACTGTTTGCCGGCCAGTCCGGAGAGCACCCCCAGCAGCGCGAAGGAGAGGGCGATGCCGATCAGATAAAAGAGCGCACTGACAAAGCTCGAGCCCCGGCTGCGGCGGCTCTGGCCGCCGAAATAACTGACCGTCAGCGGTATGATCGGATAGACACAGGGGGTCAAATTGAGCGCCAGACCGATGAGCAGAAAGGCGGCGACGGCGTATAAAAGCCCGTGCTCGAGGATCTCCATCGCGCGTTTCTCGTCCTGGGTGAGCTGAAGGCCGCCCTCCCCGGGGGCCGGCTCAGGCGGATTTGCAGCGCCGGAAGCCTGTTCGCTCTCAGCAAAGAGAGCTGAAGTGTCCCGTTCCACGGCCGTGCCCGCTGCGACGATCTCGAGGGGCAGGATAAATTTTTTCTCGCCGGGCGAGAAACAGCTGCTCTCGTTGCAGCCCTGATAGGTGAGCGAGCCCTCGATCTGCAGTGCGCCCGGAACGGCCTGTGCCAGCACCTGCACGCGCGTGCGGATCTTTACCTCACCTTCGAAGACGGAAAGCTCATTTTCGGAAAAGGCGAATTTCCTGAAAAGCGGACGGGGATAAAGCGGTTCGCCGAAACTCAGGGCAGAAGAGGGGAGGAACTGCAGCCGGGTGGGGATGAGAAAATCCTCGGCTGGGGTGTGGGAATTAATATGCAGGCCGGGCACGATTTTAACCACGACGACGGCCTCGATCCCGGAACCGGGCACTGCCTGCCGCTGGGAGAGCAAAGCCTGAGCAGTGAGGACCTCCGGCTCGACAAAACCCTGGGCGGCAAGTCCACCCGCACCGATGAGCAAAACGAGAGAAAGAACAACAATTCTATTCATAGGTATTCCAGATCAATTGATTGCCTTGCTTGAACGGATATAGCCCTCGTTGCGGGCGTATTTTTCCAGAACTTTTTGCAGCATGCGGCGGCCGCGAAAGAGGCGCGACATCACTGTGCCGATCGGACGATCGATGATGTCGGCGATCTCCTTGTAGGCGAAACCCTCGACATCCGCAAGCAAAATCACCATGCGGAATTCATCGGAGAGCTGCGCCAGAGCGGCCTTGATGTCGTCGTCGAAAAGTTCCTCATAATTGGACTCGTTGAATCCTTCCCATTCCTTGAGCGCTTTTTGCTCATCCTCGCTCTCAAGGCCGAATTCGACTTTATCCAGCTGCACCTGCTGCGGGGTCCGGATTTTTTTACGGTACTTGTTGATGAAGGTGTTGGTGAGGATCTTGAAAATCCAGGCCTTGAAATTGGTCCCCTCCTCGAACTTGCCGAAAAAACGGTAGGCGCGCAGATAGGTATCCTGAACGAGGTCTTCCGCCTCCGCTGTATTGCGAGTCATGCGCAGGGCTGTACTGTAAAGGGAGTCCATAAACTCGAAGGCGATCTCTTCGAATCGCTTTTTTTGCTCGTCTGTGATCACAGCGGTCCCATAATTGTGCGGATTGACCCATCTGTCACCATGTCCACCCTCTCCCCCGTCATTAAAAATACTAAATATAGTACCAATAAGTCAATGAGTTTTTCGCAGCCGCCCCGGCCGCTACATTTGTGATTCATCTTTCCAGCGCGTGATGCGCCACTTCTGATCATAGCTGCTCTTGCGCATGTTGAAGATGGCGTTACCGGTGAGATTGAATTCACCCCTGCTGCCGAAAAGATGCAGATGCAGGGTTTTGGCCAGCTCCGCGCTGGTGCCGTCCTGCGTCTCATAGATGGTCGAATCCCAGATCAGGGTAAGGGTTTCGAAATTGCGGAAAAGGCGGCCCGTCGTCCGGAGCTCCACATCCCGGTTCCAGGAGGCGTAGAGGCCGGAGGAGCCCAGATTGGGATCGAAGTAGACGAAGACAAACGAACTGTCGAGCAGGCCGTCATAGACCAGGGAATCCTTGAGAGTGTAGGCATAGACAAAATTGTCCAGCACCTCTGCCGGAGTCGACTGCCCGGTGATACGCAGGCCGTTGCCGGCGTTGCGCTCCAGTGCGGGCGCGAATGGATTGAAACAGGCGGCATGAAACAGGAGCGAAGCCAGAGCGAGCAGGAAACCGGGCCGGAGCCAGGACCCTCCCCGCAGCTGCAGCGGCCTGTCAGCCATTTCTCACCACCCGCCCTGCCGTAGTATCCGCTGCGCCTGGGGCATCAGGGCCTGCGCGGCGACCAGCTCGGGATCCTCGCCGCGGATGATCTGATAATAACGCTTGCTGTCATAGAGGGAACGGGCCACCTCGGCCTTGACCATGGACTTGATATAGGCCTCGTCCTGCTCATAGGCTTCCTGGCTGAACTCGATCTTGTTCTTCTTGAGCAGTTCCTTGAGGTCCGGCAGGAGTTCATCGCCGACGCGGTAATTCGCACGAAAGGCCTCAAAACCGGCATAGCGGCCGCGCAGGGCGCTGCCGTAGCGGGAGCCAAGTTCAAAGAAGATGCGGCTGCCGAAGAGGGCATTGGTGAAGCGGGTGATCCGCTCCGCCTTGATAGAGCTGTCCGGCGTTATGCCGCCTCCGCCGAAGACCTTGCGGCCGGCGCGGGTGCTGTAGACGGCGCGCCCGGAATCCGCCGCGGCCTGATCTGCATTCTCGTCCTCGTCGTCGTAGGCCTCGGCGTAGTAATCGGCCAGCCCGTCATCGTAGGGCCGCTGGATCAGGCGTCCGCTCGGTGTGTAGTAGCGGGCGACGGTCAGGCGCAGGGCCGATCCATCCTTGAGGCCGATCTGGTTCTGGACCAGCCCCTTGCCAAAACTGGTCTGTCCGGCCACCAGGCCGCGGTCGAGATCCTGGACCGCGCCGGCGACGATCTCCGAGGCGCTGGCCGAGCCGTGGTTGATCATCACAATCATCGGCATCATCGGCTGATCACTGCCGCTGGTGGAGTAGTAATCGTCGTCCGCGCCGCTGAGCCGGCCGCGGGTGTAGACCAGCTTTTGTCCGCTGGGAATAAACTTGTCGGCCACCTCGACCGCCTGCTCCAGCAGCCCGCCCGAGTTGGAGCGCAGATCGAAGATAAGCTGCTTCATGCCCTGACTGCGCAGCTCCTTCAGGGCGGTTTCAAGCTCGTCAGAGGTTGTCTTGGCGAAACGAGCCAGCCAGATGTAGCCGGTTTTGCCATCGTCGAGCATGAAAGAGGCATAGAGGCTGTTGATCGGGATCTTGTCGCGGATAATCTCCACCTCGAAGGGCTCCGCAAGTCCGGTGCGGGCGATCATGACCTTGACCTTGCTCCCCTTGGGTCCGCGCAGCTTTTTAAAAACCTGTTCCTCGGTGATGCCGTAGGAGGAGGAGCCGTCGATCTGAATGATCTGATCGCCCGGTTGAACGCCGATGGCCTCCGAGGGCCCGCCGGGGATCGGCGAAACCACGGTGAGGATCTTGTTAAGGATGATAAATTCGATGCCGATGCCCTCAAAAGAGCCCTCGAACTGCTCGGTCACCCTCTCCATGCTCTTCTTGGGAATATAGACCGAATGGGGATCCAGTTTGGCCAGCAGCCCCTCGATCGCCCCGGTGATCAGCTTGTCGCTCTCCACCGGCTCGACGTAGTAGCGCTTGACGTAGGCGAAGACCTCAACAAAACGATCGAGTTCGGAACGAATATTCTCCTGCGGATAGGCCTCGTTGTGGCCGATGCGCGTAAAGGCGATGCCGATCACCAGGCCGATGCTCGCCAGGAGTAAAAAACGGAGTATGTTTTTATTCATTTTGCTCATTTCTTCTCATGCTGAACCAGGTTCCACCCTGCCCATCAGGGGAGAAGGCCGGCTGAAAAGTCCGCAGCGCTCCTCCCGGGATCCGGATCAGAGCCGGGCGGCGACGGCGCGGGCCACATCCAGGCTTGTGTTCGTGCCGCCCATGTCGTAGGTACGCACCACCCCTTCGGCGATCACCGCCGCGCAGGCCTTCTCAAGCCGTTCCGCCATCCGGCTCTCGCCGAGCCAATCGAGCATCAACTTGACCGTGAAAAGCATCGCCATGGGATTGACCTTGTACTGCCCGGCGTATTTGGGCGCTGAACCGTGCGTCGGCTCAAAAACCGCATAATTATCGCCGATGTTGCCGCTGGAGCTGAAGCCCAGCCCGCCGATCAGCTGGGCGCAGAGATCGGAGATGATATCGCCGAAGAGATTGCTGGTGACCAGCACCCCGTAATCCTGGGGATTCTTGATCAGCCACATGCACATGGCGTCAATGTTCGCCTCCCAGAGGGTAATGCCGGGATACTCCGCGGCGATCTTGCGCGCCTCGCGCACCATCAGGCCGCTGGTCTCGCGCACCACGTTGGGCTTTTCCACGACGGTCACTGTTTTATAGCCGTACTTTTTGGCATATTCAAAGGCGTCGCGGATAATATTTCGGCAGCCCTGACGGGTGTTGATGCGCAGGGAAACCGCGATGTCCTCAAGCGGGACCGATTCAAAGCGCTTCATCTTTTTGTTGTGCTTGACCAGGGTCTCCATCACCTCCCCCGGCAGGGGGTGAAACTCAACCCCGGCATAAAGATCTTCGGTGTTTTCACGAAAGACGACGATATCGATATCATCGCGGAAATTGAGGGGATTGCCTTTGTAGGCTTTGCATGGCCGCAGGTTGGTGCGCAGATTGAACTCCTGCCGCAGCCGGACGATCGGACTGGCATAGACAAAACCCTTGCCCTTCAGTTCCGGAGCCAGTTCAGCCTCGGCCTCTTCCTTGGGTTTGGAGGTGATGGCGCCGAAAAGGGCGCAGTCGGTATTTCTGAGCAATTCAGTCGTCCGCTTGGGCAGGGGATCGCCCTCCTGACACCAGAACTCCCAGCCGATGTCACCATGCGTGTACTCCGCATCCAGACCCAGCTTGTCCAGGACGATTTGTGCGGCATCCATGACATCCTTGCCGATCCCGTCGCCCGGCAGCAGCGCAATTTTGTACTTCGCCATCGTTCGCGTCCTTTTGATTATCCAGTTGTTGTTTGAGGGATAGTATAAAATTCTAGTTTACTTAATTTTCCATGATGAAGCAAGTGAAAAAAGATCAGGAACCGATGGATAATGAAAAACGGTGCGCCCGCCCCAGCTCTTCCTGAAAGGGGACAAAGGCATAGTCGATCCAGAACCGGCCCGCATGCAGGCCAAACCCGGCGCTAAAGTCCCGCGATTCATAGCCCGTCTGATAACCCGCCCTCAGTGCCAGCATCTCCAGCGGCCTGATCTCGGCGCCGACATGCAGATGCCCCGTCTGATGGCGGGTGGAGACGTATTCTGCGCTTACCAGCCACGGCGCCTCTTCCATGCCGAAAGGCAGGGTATAGGCGAACCCCGCCCGCAGCGTGCGCGGCAGGGTGACCTCTTCTTCCGCCATGTCCCGCGTGGCGCCCAGGTGCTGCACGACCACTCCGGCGGTCATCCCCGGCAGCGGCGTCCGGTAGTGCGCGCCCAGGTCGAGACTGAAACCGCTGGCGCTCTCGGTATAGATCTTTTCGTTGAGATAGCGCAGATTGAGCCCGAGCGCCAGATTCTCCCCCAGGCGTCGGGCAAGAGTGGCGCCAATCACAACGTCATGGGCCGAAAAAGTGCTCAGGGGATCCTCGGTCGGATAGAGGCGCTGCTCGATGCCCGGCACCGTGACAACGACAGCGTGCAGGCCGAAATTAAGCAGCCTGGCCGGAAAGAGCACGGCCGCAGCATCGTGGCTCACATCCTGGATCCATTCATTGTGGGCCAGATGGGCCTGGAACGAGGTCACCGCAGCAGCACCCGCCGGATTCCAGAAAGAGGCGGCCGCATCTCCCGGCACCGCGGTGAAAGCCTCTCCCATGGCGGAAGCCCGGGCGCCGGCGCCGATCTGCAGCACTGCAAATCCACTCTCCCACTGCCCCCTCACCACCGCAGCCCCCGCAAGCATAAGCAGGAGCACCATCGCCGCTATTTCAGTCTTGAATCTCATCATCCAATCCCGTCCATTTTTCTGTTGTATTTAAAAACTCACATGCCACGCAAAGATATGATCCGCCCGCGGGCCGTCGCCCGGCGCGGCATAGGCGTAATTGAGCGCCATCGTTTTGCCGTACACCTGCAGGTTGCAGCCGAGTCCGAAGGTGAGCTGTCCATCATCCAGACCGGCGCGCAGCGCGCCGACCGCCGGCAGGGCGGCCTCCGCCCCGAAATGGTAGCGCGGATTCTGTTCCTTGGCATCCTCGGTCTCTGCGGTCAGCAGCAGCCACTGCACCGGGGGGCGGTAAGCCACGGCCAGACGCAGCGTGCGCGGGAACCGGTCATTGACACTGGTGCCGCGCTCCCACACCTTCTCGGTGTTCCATGTATATTTGGAGAGATTGTCCCGCAGGACCAGCCCCAGGCTGAGCGCCTTGAACGGCGCATAATAGGCGCCGAAATCGACTCCCAGTCCCATCGAAGTGACGGCGGATTCGTCATTGTTGATGCCGGGCATTCTGGCGTAGAGGATCTTGCCATTGACGCCGACCGAGATCTTTTCGGCGGGACTCAAGGCGAAAGAGAGGAAAAAGGCATTCTCGGAGAAAGAGTACTCACCGGTCGGGTTGCCGGCCAGATCGCGGCCATCGATCTCATCGACACCGGCGTGGATCCAGGCCAGGCCGAAACCGGCGCGCAGGGGATTGTGCTCCTCCCCGTCATCCGATTTGGGCCGGAGCGGCTGGGCATAGCCGATGAAATCGAGCTTGCGGTCGAGCGGCAGAAAGGCGTAAGAGAGAGCCGCCTGACGGCCGGGCAGATGCGGCAGCAGGGCCGGATTGTAGACCCCGGCAAAGGCATCCTCCGGCACGGCGGAAAAGGCGTCACCCATGGCCTTGGCCCGGGCGCCGATGCCCATACGCAGAAAAGCCCCCGCATATCCACCATCACCCTCCGAAGCCGCCGCACCTTGCACCACCATGAGCAGCAGGAGGGCGATCATGCCAAATCTCTTCATAAAGTTCCTCAATCCTGACCAGTCTAGTTAATGATCAACACCTTGCCCCAGTAGGTGCCGTCGCCCTCGATCTCGAGGCTGTAGAAATAGGCGCCGTTGGCCACCAGGTCGCCATAATCGTTGCGGCCGTTCCAGAGCTCGGCGCATTCGGCGGGACCAGTGCGATACTCGCCATCGATAACCGTGGCGACCAATTCCATGGCAAAATCGAAGACCTTGACCGTCACCCGGGCCGCCGCCCTGGTGTTGTACTGGAAGCGGACATAGCCGTCCCCCCCGATCTGGTTCTGCCGCATCGGCGAGAAGGGATTGGGATAGGCATAGGTGCGCTTTTCACCGCCCCTGCCCGTGGGCACAAAGGCGCGATAGATCTCCCAGGTGAAGCCGTTGTCGGAGGTGCGGGCCAGGCCGTCGGCCATCCCTGCCCAGAGCGTGCCGTCCTGCGCATAGGCGGAATAGGCCTCGGTGCCGAGGACGCGTTCGCCGTCACGGGCATCCCGCATGGGCGGGTAGAGGTACCAGCTCTCACCCAGATCGTGCGACACAAACAGGCCGTTGTCCGCGGCCACATAGACGACCGAATCATCAAAGGCAAAGTTGTGCGCCTTTTCATCGCGCAAAAAGGTCTTCCAGGTGAGGCCGCCGTCCAGCGAGCGCGAGACCGCGTTATATTCCGTCTCGCCCTCGGCGACCCAGGTGGCTCCCCAGATGATATCCCGGCCGCCTGTCTGCTGGCAGCCCAGGGCGACGACAAAATTACCCGAAATGGGTTCCGGCTGGCTGACGTGGGTCAGATTCCGCCAGGTCGCGCCGTTATCCGTGCTCTTGTTGACCCCCTCGGCCGTGCCGATCCAGAGCGCACCGCCGGCGGCGGCCGCGGAGAATCCGCGATGGTTGTACTTGCCGTAAGGGTCAAAGTTGAAGGTGTCCGGCGCCGCCTCCACCCAGCTCAGCCCCCAGTCCGGGGATTTGAGCACACCGCCGCCGTAGGAGACGATCCAGACCGTGCTGGCGTTGACGGCGATGTCGTAGGTGAGGTTCTGAATCGGAGTGGGACCCGGCTGCGGGGAGTGGCGCCAGGTTTCGCCGCTGTCGAAGGAAAAGCTGATGCCAGTCCCCTTGGGCAGCGCTGCGGGATCGGCGGCGGTGACTGTATCGGTCGCAGTGGCGACGATGACGGTGTCGCCGTGAGCCCAGAGCGCTGCGACACTGCCATGACCCAGTCCTTGCGCTGGAGTATAGCTGACGAATTGACCGGTAGCCAGGTCCAGCCGGCTCAGGCCGTTGCCGGTCCCCAGCCAGAGATGCCCGCCGCTGCGGGCGATATCGGTGATGCCGTTGCCCGCCAGGCCGCTCTTCGGGAGGGCTCCCGAAATACGGTGGGTGGTGATCACACCCGCGCCGAGGGCCGCAGGCGCCAGCAGGGCGATGAGCCAAAATCTTCTCATTTTCATCGTGCAACCGTCTCATCAGTTAGTGTGATCGTATGGGTCAGCAGCTCGCTTTGATTGCCGGCCCAGTCCTCGGCGACGAGGGTTAGCCGGTAGACCCCGAGCGGTTTGGAAGGGTCGAAGATAACCGTCATCGAATAGACGCCGTCCTTCGCCGTCAGATCGCCGCGATAGCCCAGGTCCCAGCGGCTGATGTCGAGCGCCAGACCATTGTCATACATCACGAAGGGGTTATTGTTAAAACCGCTGCCGTCCGGATTATAGGCGCGCAGGAGAACCCGGTTGATATCCGGCAGGCCCTGCGGTTCATCGATCCGCACCGAGACCAGGTGGCTGGAAGAACCCGCGGCCGGCCGCTGGACCACCGCCGGAGCGGTGAGCTCGGTCAGGAGCGGCGCGCCGTTGACGATGACCAGCAGGGCGCTCCGGGCAGGGCTGCGCTGGCCGGATTTGTCCACGGCCACAATCCTGATTGTGTAGGCGCCGCTTTTACGGGCGCCAAAGGTGCGATCCACCGCCAGTGAAAAGATGTTGTCACCGGCAGCCGGATCACCATGGGAGCCGTCATCGTAGAGCAGGGTGTCGAAGGAAGCCTTGCCCTCGGCGCTGCCGGTGAGCTCGACGCGGGCGACGTCGCCGGGGCCGCTGGAATCGACGACCACGGCCTGCAGGAGCAGGCTCCCGGCAAAACCGCTGCGAAGGGTGTCAGGGAGGATGTTCTGCTCAACGACCGGCGCGCGCAGGTCGCCTGAGTTGCGCGTCAGGATCAGCGGCTCTCCCACAGCCCGGCCGTCCCGGCTGGCCTGAAAGCGCAGCTCGTACTCCCGGAAGCCGGGAATGACCGGCTGCCAGAGGATCCGCTGCGTGAAGATGTTGTCAAAGGCCACCACATCTCCGTCGCCGGCATGGCGCGCCCCCCCGTCGTCGTAGAGATAGAAACGCTGTTCAGCTGCGCTGGTTCCACCTGGTACCGCCTCCAGCAGGACTGAATCCACTCCGCCCGACGCGGCGATTTCGACCCGGTAGAGCAGCTGCGGCCCCAGCACTTCAGGCAGTGTGGCCTCCCCCAGCACCACCTCTTCGCGTGCGGGCGGAGTGGGCAGTTCACGCTTGCCGCAGCCCGCCAGGATCAGCAGGGGCAGAGAGAGCAAGATCAATCGACGCATGATAATCCCTGTAGGTTAAAAAAAAATCCGAATGACCCGGGCGACGATGGTGCGCGCACTTCACCCGGCTTCATTCGGACAAGTTTAAAAAGGCGCCTTAACCATTCGTCAAAGAAATCACTATGGAAAATCACACAATAAAAATCTTTAACGAAGGCAAATAGGCGTACTCCTTGTCGATTCAATAAGATATTATAAAATAAACACAAAAATCAAATTAGTCAAGCAATTTTTGGCCCGGATTCCAGCCACCCCAGCAGAGCGGCATGATCGGGCAGGATCAGATCGGCCTGCTGAAGATAGCCGGGGGCGAGGGTCGTTTGCAAAGCGACGCAGTAAAGCCCGGCACCGCTGGCGGCGCGGATGCCCATCGGCGCATTCTCGACCACCACACAGGCCGCGTGCGGCAAACCGAAATAAGCCACAGCCGCCAGATAGGGATCGGGATGCGGCTTGGGCCGCGCATAGTCCCCTTCGCAGAAAAGGGCATCGAACCGCGCGCTCGTCTCCCCCAGAACATGGTGCAGGTTCTGCCGGTTCGTCCCGGTCACCACCGCCGTCCGGATCCCGGCGCGATGGGCAAAATCGAGGATCTCCACCACACCCGCGTAAAGCTCCGGTTTCGGCTGCCCGCGGAACCAGCTGTTCTTGAGTTCCGCGAGCCGGCGCGCTTCCTCTTCACCAACCGGCTTGCCGGCGGCGGCGCACATCTCCAGAGCGATGCGCCAGGCCGGCTCCCCCTCATGGCTGCGCAGAACCAGAGGGTCCGGTTGGACCCCGAGCGGAGGCAGCACCACCTGCCAGCCCTGGAAATGGATGTCGATCGAGTTGGAGATCACTCCGTCAAAATCGAAGAGCAGTGCTTCGATCACTCGACCTCCTCGAGCCGCGCGGTGAAATGGCGCAGCAGCGCCGCTTCGTGCACCAGGCGCAGCCCCTTGATCTTTTCCCGGTTGCGGTAGATCTCGATGACCGCATCCGCCACATAGGCGAGATGCAGGGAGGTGTAGACCCGCCGCGGAATGGCCAGACGGACCAGCTCCAGGGTGGGATATTTCTCGCTGCCGTCGGCCTCCTTCTCACCGAACATCAGGCCGCCGATCTCGACGGCGCGGATGCCGGCTTCCCGGTAGAGCGCCACCACCAGGGCCTGGGCCGGATAGTTTTCCCGCGGGATATGCGGCAAAATCGCACCGCCGTTGAGAAAGATGGCATGCCCGCCTGCGGGCTTGACAAAAGGCACGCCCGCCCGCTCGAGCCGATCACCCAGAGCGCGCACCTGGCCGATCCGGTAGGCGAGATAGGCCTCGTCGAGCCCCTCCACCAGTCCGCGGGCGATGGCTTCGAGATCACGCCCGGCCAGACCGCCATAAGTGGGATAGCCCTCAAGCAGGATGAGCAGATTCTTCGCCTTCTCCGCCCACTCCTCATCGTTGAGCGCGAGAAATCCGCCGATGTTGACCAGGGCATCCTTCTTGGCGCTCATGGTGCAGCCGTCCGCATAAGAGAAGAGCTCGCGGGCGATCTCCGTGAGACTCTTGCCGCCATAGCCCGCCTCGCGCTCCTTGATGAAATAACAGTTCTCGGCGTAGCGGCAGGCATCGATGATGAAGGGGGTTTTGTATTTCCTGGCGATGGCGCTCACCTGGCGGACATTTTCCATTGATACGGGCTGCCCGCCCGCGCTGTTGTTGGTCACGGTGATCATCACCAGAGGAATCTTGCCGGGGCCATGCACCTGGAACGCCCTCTCCAGTTTGGCCGGATCCATGTTCCCCTTGAAGGGATGCTCCTTCTCCGGGAACATCGCTTCATCGATGACCAGGTCGAGGGGCACGCCCCGCTTGTGAAGAACATTGGCGCGCGTGGTATCGAAATGGATGTTATTGGGCACCAGATCGCCCTCCTTGAGGGCGATGGAAAAGAGCAGGTTCTCGGCGGCGCGTCCCTGGTGGGTGGGAATGACATGCCGGAAGCCGAAGAGGGAGTGGATGGTCTCCTCAAAGTGGTAATAATTTTTGCTGCCCGCATAGGATTCATCACCCATCATCATCCCGGCCCACTGATGGTCGCTCATCGCCGAAGTGCCGCTGTCGGTGAGCAGATCGACGTAGACACTCGCAGCGGGGAGCCCGAACACATTGAATCCCGCTTCACGGATGAGCTGGTCGCGCTCCTCGCGGGTGGTCCGGCGCAGGGGTTCGACGACCTTGATCCGGAAAGGTTCAGCAGGGAAATCCATAAAACCTCAATTCATCTACGGCTCCCTGCCCGGGCCGGTATGCCGGCCCATGAAGGGAGTTCCGGGTTCAACCCTTGAGGGGCTCGAAATTCATAAAGTCGGCATGATGAACGATGACCGCCTCCGGCGTACGGTAGCCGCCGTCGCCCTCTTTGGCATGGACGGCGATGATATGGACGATCTCATCCGGCAGCTGATGCTTTGCCGCCAGATTGGCGCCGCTGAAGGGGTGGCGCAGCAGCTTGCCGTTGCTGCTCTTCACGAATTTGCCCTCCACGCGCCGGTACTCGAGGAGCTTGCCGATGTCGTGCAGCAGGCCGCCGCTGACGATGAGATCCATCGAGAGCGTGTAATAGGGGGCGTAGTGTCTGGCCAGGATATTGGCCGAAGCGATGGCGGTCTGGGTTACCGCCTGGACATGGGTGCGAAAGCTGACCTTGCAGTCGGGGATGAGCAGGGTGAAGGGGATCAGATCGAGATCCTCGACCTGCCAGCCGCCGAGCTGCAGCGCCTCCATCCAGCAGGCGAGGGTCTGGTCGCGCAACCCGGCCTCCCGGATGAGACCGAATTCAGGAAAGAGAGAGAGGAGTTTTTTTTCCATTTTGTCCGCCTAACGGTGTTCGAGTTGATTTTTCATAGTTCCGATCGCGCGTTCTACGCCTACCAGCATGCTGCGGGCAAGGATGGAGCGGCCGACGTTGATCTCTTCGATGAGTGGGATGCCGGCCATGTCGCGCATGTGCTGATAGCCCAGACCGCGGCCGGCGGCTACTCCCAGGCCCAGTTTGTTCGCCGCAGAAGCGACGGCGCGCAGACGCTCCAGCTGCTCGGTGAGGGTGCCGAGATCCTCCACCGAGGAGAGAGCGGTGGTATTGAACTGTACATAATCGGCCCCCGCCCGAGCCGCAGCGCGGATCTGCGCCGGATCCGCCGCCACGAGCGCACTGACCACGATATTGTTGGCGCGCAGGGCCGCCGCGACCTCCTCGAAATAGTCGAGATTGCCCTCCACATTCATCGCGTGTTCGTCCCCTTCACCCGGCTGGAGCACCGGCAGCAGGGTCACCATATCGGGCAGCAGCTGCAGGGCCTTCTTTATCATCTCCTCCTGCATGGGGATGGCCAGATTCAGATGGCTCTTGACCACCTCTTTCAGGAGCCGCAGGTCGCGGTCGCTGATGTCCGAACGATCTTCCCGCAGCTGCACCACGATGCCATCGACGCCCGCCAGCTCGGCGGCCATGGCCACCTGGAGGGGATCAGGCTCCTTCTTGCGGCTGATATTGCGCAGCTGCGCAACCTGATTGACACAAAGACATAATCTTGGCATGGGAGACCTCTTATTAGGTGAACAGGAAGGCCGATGCCCGCTCCCGCGCGGGATTCACTGACCAGGGCGCCACACCGCGGCGCCGGCGTTAAAGCACTTCGGAGAGATAGACAAAACGGATCCCCTGCTGTTCCAGCCTGGGGATCATCCTCTCCAGAACTCGAAAAGTTCGCTTGCGCAGATGGCAGATGGCGATGACCTCGCCCTGTTTTCCGGCGATCGCCGCCGCTTTTTCGAACTGCCCCTCGATAAAACTCTCCTTATCCTCGGCGTCGAGAAAGACCTGGTTGGCGCCCGCGCTCACTCCGACCTCGCGGGCCACCTGCAGCGCGACACTCCGCGAAGAGGTGCGGCTGTCGACGAAAACCTTCCCCTGCCGCTTCAGCTCGGTCATCACCGCCTTCATCATCGCACGATCGGTTGTCACCCTGGAGCCCTGGTGATTGTTGATGCCGATGGCATGCGGAATCTGCGCCAGCGCTGCGCGCACCCTCAGACGCACCGTACCCGCATCCTGCCCCGCCAGCAGGGTATACCCCTCATCCGAATACTTTTCGTTGAGCGGCTCCATGGGCATATGGACGAGAATCTCGCGGTTGGCGTCTTTGGCGTCGCGCGCAACCACCCCCGTCGCTTTATGCCCCGGCAGGATGGCGATAGTCAGCGGTTTGGGATAATAGAGAAACTTGCGGACCAGATCATTGTGCTGATAGCCAAAGTCATCGACGATGATCGCCATGCGGCCGGAGATTGCGGAGATCGATTCGCGCTGCATCAGGACAATACGGCAGGCCCAGTCGCCGTCCACCTCCACGGTATACTCCATCCGGTTTCTGCGGCGGTCCTCGACAGCCCGCACGATCCTGCCGTCGACATCATCGAGCTGCTCCATCAATTCGAACTGCAGCCGGTGAATATTGAGGTTATGCGGAATGGAGACCGCATAGTCCTCCCCGCTCCGGCGCACCGTCGGGGTGGTGAGACGGAAGGAGGAGAGGGCCTTGCGCAGGGCCTCCCCCACCTGTTCCACCTCTTTCTGCGAAGCGCGGTCGCGCGGATCGGCCGGCGGCTCGGCGGATGGTCCGGTTTTC
Organism: bacterium; assembly: GCA_035388125.1. Classification (GTDB taxonomy): domain Bacteria; phylum Zhuqueibacterota; class Zhuqueibacteria; order Residuimicrobiales; family Residuimicrobiaceae; genus JAKPUX01. The sequence continues at coordinate 47,137 of DAOOPF010000005.1, forward strand.
TTTTCGGCCGCCCGGGAGGCAGGTGCTTCCTCGCGGCCGGCCGGCTCGTGCCGGGTCTGTTCGGGGATCACCTCCACCCGGTCGGAAGGAACCTTCAGCAGAATGTAGCCGTGGATGGCCAGCATCAGCGCAGCCAGGGTCGCCAGGGCCCACTGCAGGCGCTTGCGTTGTTCTTTTTTCATGCTATCGGCGGCCTTCCCGATGAGTCACTCTCACCATCGACGATTCCTCGCTCATTTGCCAAAATAGGCGCGCAATGCACTCCAGGTCGGATGGCTGCCGGTGGCGTAGTCAGCCCAACCGCGAATATACCACAGCTCCTCGCTGGAACGCACCAGGCGGAATTCAGCCTGGCCCCGCATCTGCTTGGGCGCCTCCTGCTGCCGCCGGTGAGCCACTGTCAGCACATACTCCTGCACCAGTATCACCGAGTCCTGAAAGGTGCTCTCCCGGATGAGGGCCATGCTGAGCGAACTGACCGAGTCCGAAGGCAGAAAGGCGAAAAGCTGGTTGAGAAAATTGCGTTCACTCTCCTTGTCCCAGCGCAGAAAGAGCCCGGGATTGGCTGCGCCGACCGCCGACTCCGGCTGGTAGGCGAAGGAGACCGGCACCAGGCCGGTATCAGCCAGACAGCGTAAATAGTTGAGGCTGTTGCGCTCTGCCACGGCCGTGCGCAGATTGACCATCACCAGGGCCGGAGAGGTGGGCTGCACCCAGGTCGACTGGCTGGTAATCGGCTCTTCCGGCTCACGCGTGCTGAAAGGAGTCTTGCAGCCCGCCGTCAGCACCACAGCTGCCAGCAGCAGGCAGCCGCCCGCAGTTTTAACCCCTGCTCTGCGCACTGCTGCGGCTACTCCAGTGGACGATGATAGTACTTGAGCGAATTGGGTTTTACCGGGCACTCTTCGGCGATCTGGAGTGAACCCAGTTTGCCCTGATAGCGCAAATCAAAAAGACGCGGCACCAGCTTGTCGCGCAGCTCGCTCAGAGACATGGGATTGACATAGATCTTGGTCCCCCCTTCAAAGCCGGCGGCAATGTTGACACGCCACTTGATCAGGATGTGCCAGGGGATGGGCACAATGCTGTCATTGGGCATGTAATACCACTCCTCGTTACAGGAGACCTGGGATCCGGTGGCGGCATGCACGGCATGGACCAGATCACTGACGCCGCGCAGCTCCTCAGGAGTATGTTCCTGCGGCCGGCAGTTGACGCTTTTCGAATAGATGGCGATGGTCGGATAGCGGTGCCCCAGATCGACGAAAGCCATGGCATAATCGTTTTCGGCGATGACATTATTGTTAAGCGCGGCAAAATTGGCGGCGTACTCGTTGTACATGTTGCGGTTGGTCGCCATCAATTTGAGTTCGCGCTCCAGAGTGACGCCCCACTCATCCAGGCCGACGATCTGGGTGTGAAGGTGATCGAACGAAGCCCCGGCCTCCTTGCGCCAGTTCTGATAAACCGCGACATAGCGGCAGTAACGGTTGTTGGCATAAACCTCATTCATCGCCTCGATGGTAAACTGGAAATAGTGAAAGTGCTCCTCGGGCGAGAGCTCGCCGGAAGAGGCCAGCTGTGAGTCGTACTCGGCCCCGTCGATGTAGTGGCGCCGCGGCACGATCAGCTCATGGCCGCCGCCGAAAAAGGCGTCGGACATCTCCAGTTTTTGATCCACAGGAATTGCAGCGATCTCCTTGTCGTCCAGACCGGAATAGCGCAGCTTTAGATCGATGATGTCGAGTACATGCTGCCGCCCTTCGGGCACGGAGAGATAACTCTCCTTCCAGGCGCGGGTATTCTTGTTGAGGTGATACTGAAAATTCTTCTTCCAGTAGTTGATCGAGACGATCTCGAAGAGATTGGGGATGCGTCGGAATTCAGCAACCTCCCGGCCAACTTCCACCGCGCTCAGCTGATGCTGCGTCACCCACTGCCCGTCCCTGAGCACGACGCGCGACTTTTCCGGCGGGGTCATAAGGTAACGCGAAGGACAAAAGTTGCAGACGTCTTTATGATTGACCTTGCCGATCTTTTGTGCGCTCTCCGGTATGCCGGTGAAGATCGGCCGGTTCTTGCGCCCCGGGATGTACCACACCTCCGTGCCGGTGAAAGGATTATACTGCTTCTCGGTGCCGTCCGGCATGGTACGGATCATCGCGCCGTTGTGGTTGTTCATAAAGGCCTCAGTTGATAAATTGCTCAACAAAATACCGGGCTGTCAGCGGTTCACCCGTGGCGCGCTTGATCATCTCGTTCCACGACCAGGAGGCGCCTGCGCTGAATACCTTCTCGCGCAGCCAGGCACCGGCCTCTGTCGCGCCGACATAGCTGACCTGTTCCCCCTCCGCGAGCACCGACTTGGTCAGACTGGCGTGAAGCTGCGAAGCCAGCAGCTCCCCGAGGGGGTAATTGTGGTAATAACAGGGCGCGATGGTGAAGTGGATTTTAGCCGCCCAGTCGGCTTCGTCACGGCCGGCCGGCTTTTTGATGCCCTGATATTTCTCAACCAGATTCCACCACAGGGCATTCAGATCCTGCTCGGGATCGGCATAGAGCTCTTTTTCAAAGTAGTACATCACCATGGCCCAGCGCGAAAAAACCAGCTGCTTGAGCCGGGCATACTGCGAACTCACCTGAACCAGCTCCTGCCGCTGCTCCGGTGTCAAACCGAGCATCTTCTCCATCCACCAGGGATTGCGGCTCAGGCGGCCGAAAAAATTGGCGATCGCCTCGGTGGTGAAGGCATGCGCCTCCTGGCGTAAAAGATAGGGCATTGCCGGGTCGTTGTAATAGCTGTAGACGCCGTGGCCGCCCTCATGCAGGATCGTCTCCATCCAGCGTTCCGTATCCGCCAGATTACAGAGAATCCGCACATCGCCGCGGCGGTCGATATCCGTGCAAAAAGCGTGCGGGTTCTTGCCCTCGCGCTCATAGAGGTCACTCCGGGCCAGGATCGAATCGATCGGCAGACCGATGCCCCGGTAAAACTCCGCCGCCAGAAGCTTGACGTCGCGGCCGGCGTAGTATTTGTCGAGATCCACCGACTGCAGCATGGGCGACTCCTGGAAGAAGGGGTCCGGATAATGCCAGGGCTGCAGCTCTTCGATGCGGACGTGGAAACGCTGGGCCAGCTCGCTGTCGATCTCGTGCTTGAGAGCAAAGTAAGGCCCACTGGTGAGATCGTAAAGTTCGTCAAAGATCCTGTCCAGTTCCTTTTCATCCTGTTCCGTCGCAGCAAGCGAGAGGGCGTGATAATTCCTGAATCCCAGCTTTTGCGCGGCCTTGTTGCGCAGCCGCACCAGACGCAGCAGCTCCTGGGCCACCTCGGCCCCGACCTGCTTGCTCGCCAGCCAGGCCTCCCGGCGCAGCGCCGTCCTCTTTTCCGATTTCAGGATCTCCTCGATCTGGTTGCCGCTCAGCCGCCGCTTGCCCGCAGTGCCGCGGAAGGTGCTGAATTTTTTCTCCACTTCGGCACCGAGGGTGGTGATCTCCCGCAAAAGCTCCGGCTCGATCTGGTTGGGCAGATAGGCCAGATAGAGGAGTTCGATCTCGCGCTCCAGCACCGGATCGCTCAATCCGCCCTGCTCCTTCATCTTTTTCAAAAAGGCGTACTCTTCCGCATTGCTGTAGAGCTGCCGCTTTTGCAGTTCGAGCTCGGCATACCGGTCATAGGCCTGGGCCTTGCCGGTCGTTGCGGCCTCCCAGTAGGCGAGGTTGGCCTCCCTGGCGATGGGCTCGATTTTGGCGACGTGTTCATCGATGAAGCGCCGCGCGGCCCGTGAATTAAAGCCGTTGCAGCCGACGAGCATGATCAAGCCGAGCAGGAAGAACAGATATTGTCTCACCATCGAACTCCATGTTTATCTATAGAGTTAACGGGCGTCAGAGCGCTCCGGTTAATTTTAATAATAGCAAAATTATCGCCGATTTCCAAGGCAATTTTAACTCCTTGCCTGCGTCTGCATCCGCCCGGAGCCATGCCCGCAGAACGGGGCATTCCCTTTCCGGCCCGGGGCTCTGTTTCCCGCTGCTGCGCTTTTTGCTTGCAATTGAAGCACTTTTTCTTTATTCTACGCTGAAGACTGGTACAGTGGTCTACACACTCGGGAGGCGTTATGAAGCATAATCGCTGGGCGGGTCTGCTGCTGCTCCTGGTCTGGGCCGGCACGGCCACAGGCCAGACAGCGCCGGTGCGCAAGGGCGGGGTGAACATGAACCGGCTGGCCTTGATCGACAAGGCAGTTGTACTTGCCATGGACCGGGGATATATACCGGGAGCGGTGGTGCTGGTCAGCCATGGGGGCGAGAAGGTGTTCCACAAGGCCTTCGGTTACGCCCAGCTGGTGCCGGAAAAAGTGGCGATGGAACCGGAGATGATGTTCGACCTCGCCTCCGTGACCAAGCCGGTCGCCACAGCCACTTCGATCATGATCCTCGCCGAACGCGGCCTGCTCCGCCTCACTGACCGGGTTTCCGACTATGTGCCCGGCTTTTCCCGCTATGTACGGGCCGATACCTCCCTGGCCGAAGAGGCGCGCCTCTGGCATCTGCTCACCCACACCTCAGGGCTGCCCGCCTACGCCGACGCCAAAAAAGCGGCTGCCCTCCTCGGCTCCCCCTGCACGACCGCCGCACTGGCCGACTATATTGCCAAACTCCCCAAACGTTCCGCCCCCGGTGAGGCCTACACCTACAGCTGCCTCGGGTACATCACCCTTAACCGGATCATCGCCGTGGTCACCGGCCAGGATGTCCATGCCTTTGCCCGCGAGAACATCTTTGAACCCCTCGGCATGCGTTATACCACCTTCACCCCCGACGAAACCCTCAAGCTGATCTGCGTGCCCACCGAGCTCCAGGAAGACGGCCTGCCCTTGCGCGGGATCGTTCACGATCCCCTCGCCCGCCTCCAGGGCGGGATCTCCGGCAACGCCGGGCTCTTCGCCACGGCCAGCGACCTGGCGCGCTACTGCCAGATGATGCTCAACGGCGGCAGCCTCGGCGAGACGCGCATCCTCAGTCCGGTCACGGTTTCGCGCATGACCCAGATCGTCGATACACCGGCCAAGGCCGCGCGCGGCTATGGCTGGGTCGTCAAACAGGGTCAGAGCTGGGTCGGCGGCGACCTCCTCCCCGACGGCGGCTACGGCCATACCGGCTATACCGGGACCTCCCTCTGGATCGATCCCAGGACCCAGACCTACATCATCATTCTCAGCAACCGGGTCCACCCCCAAGACGACGGCGAAGTCGACAGCCTGCGCAGCACCATCGCCAACATCGTCGCCAGCGCGATCCTCGAATAGCACCGCAGGTCTGGCTGCGTCCGTCGCGCCCCGCGCCTGTGCAGCGCAAAGAGGGTGGAGGCACACTGGCGCTGCACTCCATAGGCAGCGCTTCCCCGGCGCTCACCCGGCCCGCAGGGCCTCCATCACCATCGCCTGCGCCTCCTCCTGGATGCGGGCCAGATGGTCCACGCCGATGAAACTCTCCGCATAGATCTTGTAGATATCCTCGGTGCCGGAGGGGCGCGCCGCAAACCAGCCGTTCGCCGTCACCACCTTGAGTCCGCCGATGGTGGCGTTGTTGCCCGGCGCCCGGGTGAGCTTGTCCAGGATCGGTTCGCCCGCCAGGGTGTCGGAGCGCACCATCTCCGGCGAGAGATTCCCGAGCGCGGCACGCTGCGCTGCGTCAGCCGGGGCATCGAGACGCTGATAGACCGGCCGGCCGAAACGTTCCTCGAGGGCGCGATAAAGCTCGCCCGGATCCTTGCCCAGGACAGCGGTGATCTCCGCAGCGAGCAGATTGAGAATGATCCCGTCCTTGTCGGTCGTCCAGACCGTGCCGTCACGGCGCAGGAACGAAGCCCCCGCGCTCTCCTCGCCGGCAAAGCCGTAGGAGCCGTCCACCAGCCCGTCGACAAACCACTTGAATCCCACCGGCACTTCGGCGAGCCGGCGGCCCAGCGCAGCGGCGACCCGGTCGATCATTGAACTTGAAACCAGGGTTTTGCCCACCGCTGCCCCGGCGGGCCACTGCGGCCGGTGCTGAAAGAGATACCAGATCGCCACGGCCAGGTAGTGATTCGGATTCATCAGCCCCGAGCTGCGGCAGACAATGCCATGGCGGTCGGCGTCCGGATCGTTGCCGAAGGCGATATCAAAACGATCGCGCATCGCCACCAGCCCCGCCATGGCGTAGGGCGAGGAGCAGTCCATGCGGATCTTGCCGTCCTTGTCCACCGTCATAAAACCGAAGGCCGGATCGATCACCCGGTTTACCACCTCGAGCTTGAGCTGATAGGCCTCGGCGATAGGCTCCCAGAGCGAAATCGAAGCGCCACCCATGGGATCCACGCCCAGCTGCAGTCCCGCCGATTTCACCGCCTCCAGATCGATCACCTTGCGCAGATCCTCAATGTAGGGGCGGATCACCTCCTCCTCGTGCGTCGTCTCCGCCGCCATGGCCCGGGCGAAGGGCATCCGCTTCACTCCGGTCAAAGCCCCCGCCAGCAGCCGGTTGGCTTCATCCTGGATGATTTTGGTCGCCTGGCTGTCGGCCGGGCCGCCGTGCGGCGGATTGTACTTAAAGCCCCCGTCCGTCGGCGGATTGTGGGAGGGGGTGATCACGACTCCATCGGCGAGGCCGGTGCTCCGGCTGAGATTATGGGTCAGGATGGCGTGCGAGATCACCGGGGTGGGCAGATAGCCGCGCCCCCGCTGGATGATGAGCTGGACACCGTTGGCCGCCATCACCTCCACAGCCGTGACAAAGGCCGGCTCGGACAGGGCGTGGGTGTCCATGCCCAGAAAGAGCGGCCCGTCGATGCCCTGCCGCAGGCGGTAGTCACAAATCGCCTGGCTGATGGCGAGCAGATGCTCCTCGTTGAAGGTCCCCTCACTGGCAACGCCGCGGTGACCCGAGGTGCCGAAACTGACCCGCTGCCCGGGCTGAGCCGGATCGGGGTGGTGGGTGTAATAGGCGGAAACCAGTCGGGGGATATTGACCAGCAAGTCGCGCGGAGCCGGTTTTCCGGCCAGCGGATGAACGCCCATATGCGCCTCCCTCAAACGTTCAAATCTTGGCGGGATTAAGAAAGTCGGTTAAACATACAAACTTCACGCCTCCCGTTCAAGAAAAAAGGGAGGAAAAGAGGCCGGCCTGGAACATCCGGGCGCGTTCTTCGTATTAGAACAGGAATCAAACCCGGAGATGATAAAATGATAAAATTCCTCTTCTGGCTCCTGCTCTTCATCTGCTGCTGGCCTCTCGCCCTGCTGGCACTGCTCCTCTATCCCCTCTTCTGGCTCCTGCTGCTGCCCTTTCGCATCCTCGGGATCGCCGTCGAGGGGTTCCTCGACTTTCTGCGCGCCCTCTTTGGACTGCCGGCGCGCATACTGCGCGGTCCACAGCCGGCACGCTGATTTCTCCGGCGGCCGCACTTTTTTTCTTTCTTTTTTGAAAAATAATGCTATATTATTAGCGTCCTGAAACGGTTCATATTTTAGAGTCGAGTAGGCGCGATGCATGACAATTACATGAAGATCCAGATTCAAAAGATCGAAATCGACAAATGGTGCGAAGGCTGCCGTCTGCAGGCTGATCCCGGTCCCACTTACGTCCTCGACTGGATCCAGACCAACGGACCCTGGTTCCGCGAAACCTACCAGGCCTCGATCTGTAAGGAGTGCAGACACTGGCGTAAATGCGGCCATAACCTGCAGTGCAACTGCCCGCGCTTCGAACCAGAAGAACAGATCGCCTGAAAAATCCTCCATAGAAATCTTCTGCTTCCCCTCCTCCTCTCCCGCCGCCGTCCAGCGGAATATTTAGCTTATACGAAACGTTCTCTCTTGTGCAATGCCAAAGAGTGGCTAATCCGCTATTCCAAACACTATGGGAGAATTTCAAAATGAAAATCAAAATGATCGTATTAATGATCGGTCTCTTCGCCTTCGGCGCGCGCTCCGCTCAGGAGTACACCATCGATGCCGCCCACAGCGAGGTCGGCTTTTCCGTGAAGCATATGGTTGTGGCCACAGTGCGGGGTAATTTCACCGAATTTTCCGGCAAGATTATGTATGATGAGAATGACATCAGCAACTCTTCCGTCGAAGGCGTGATCAAGACCGCCAGCATCAACACCGGCAACAGCAAGCGCGATGAACACCTGCGCAACTCCGACTTTTTCGATGCCGCCAACCATCCGGAAATCCTTTTCAAGACCAAAAAGGTCGAGAAAAAGGGTGACGGCTTTGTGGCCATCGGCGACCTGACCATGCGCGGCGTGACTAAAGAGGTCGCTCTCGATTTTGAAATCACCGGCAAGATCACCGATCCCTGGGGCAACGAGCGCGTCGGCCTCGAGGCCCGCGGCGTCATCAATCGCCAGGACTTTGGTATCTCCTGGAACAACGCCCTGGACAACGGCGG
>DAOOPF010000006.1:0-51585 GCA_035388125.1 bacterium
ACTCCCCAGGATCCACAAACCACACACTGCGCAAAAACTGATCATATTGCTGATATGACGCGGCTGCAACACAAGAAGCAGAGCTCAAGAGGCTTGTATAATGTACATTTTTGGCGATTAATAGTCAAGAACAATTATTTTTTTTGACAACTTGCCCATTTTTGACCTGTTTTGTGACAAACAAAACGGCCGGCGCATGAAATGCGCCGGCCGTCGTTAAATAGTTGAACAATTGTCTGGAGGTGTGCTGCAGGCTCTATTTGATGAAGAGCATGCGTTTGACCGCGGTGAAACGGGGGGTGTTGATCCGGTAGAGGTATACGCCGCTGGCAGCTGCATGGCCACCGTCATCGCGTCCGTCCCAGAGCACCGAATAGTGCCCGGCGGACTGGCGGGTCTCGACCAGGGTACGGACCGGCCGGCCGAGCAGATCATAAATACGCACTGAAACCTCGTGCACACCCTCCGGCAGATCATAAAGGATGGTCGTCGACGGGTTGAAAGGATTGGGATAGTTCTGGCGCAGGCTGAAAGTCGCCGGCACAGCAGTCGCCTCCTCCTCCACTCCGACGGCGGAATAGCCGGCGATACGCAGATCGTCAAAATAGAGGGTTCCCGATGTTTTCCCGCCGGGCTCGAAGCCGAGCTGGATGCTGTCAAAAGCGAGGGTTCCATCGAGCTGCCCGTCACCGAGCCAGCTTCCGGAGGCCTCACTGTTCATATCCCAGCTGATCAGGCGCCAGCCGTACCAGTTGACCTTATACCAGGGGCTGACTTCATGGTTTTCTGCTGCGGCCACAGGGACGCGGTCATCCACAGCAAAACGGAAGAGGGTACCGCTGTTGTCGCCGAAGAGGTAGACCTGCAGGCAGCTGCTCTTGTCAAAGGTGACCGCCTTGGCGGGGCCGCCGAAAAGATAGTCACGCAGCAGCCAGGCGGAGGAACCGGTGTTCCAGCCATAGTCGATTGCGAAAGAAAGGGCACTGCCGGTGAGGGGGTTGACGATTACGGACGAACCATAGGAGCGGGTGCTGTCGGCGATCGTGCCGGTGGTAGTGCCGCTGGCGGAGGGCTGCCACCAGTTTTCCACGCCGTTCTCGAAGGTGTCGATGGTCCGCGCGCGCCAGAAGGTGGTGCCGGTTTTCATGCGGACGGTTTTGGTTCCGCCCTCCTCGTTGCCGAGGGTGTCGCGCAAGCCCGGGGCGATGAGCAGGGCATAGAGCTGATTCGGCTCGAGGTCCACGGCCGGTGCAAATGAGAGAACGCTCCTGGAGCCGACGACCGCATGCGCATAGAGGTGCGGGATCGGCGTGGTGGTGCCATTCTTCTGCAGGGTGAAAAGGCCGGGATGGATCGAAGCAGCGTCGATCACCTCATCGAAAGTGACGTTCAGGATCGGACGGGTGTCGATCGCCGGGCTGTTGGTGGGGGGATAGACCGCTGTGATGCGCGGCGCCGTCATGTCCATGGGGCCGGTGCGGAAGTGGAGAACGAAATCATCGCCTCCCACCCGATCGCCGTTGCCGTCGAGGGGATGGCCGTAGCGATCCAGGCCCGTGGCGGCGATGGTGACCTGATAGGCGCTCTCAAAATCGAGGGTATCGGGCTTGAAGATCATCTGCTGGTCGTTGTTGCCCCAAAGGAACTGGCCTGTGACAGCCGGTTCGATTTTGAAAGCGGCTTCGAAGCTGGCCCGGTCGACCGGCCGGTTGAAGATGAAGCTCAGGTTGCCCCAGGCGGGCTGGCGCTCATACCCGTCAGCAGGTGAAGAGAGTTTGACCGCGGGCGGGCGTTTCCAGACCAGTTTGGGATCCACAAAGGTGAAGAAGGTGTCGGCAGCGGTCACCTGCAGGGTATCGGGATAATAGTCCGGTGCGCTGACGATGACCTCGAGGGAACCGGTGGACAGGCCGTCGAGAAGATAGACGCCGTTGCGCAGGGCCTCCGGGTCCGTGGTGTACTTGTGAAAGGTGGTCTCAAAACTGTCGGTGGTATAGCTCTTGTCGCCGACTGTGACAGTGGCCCCATTGACGGGCACATTGCGCTCGAGGTCGGCGACGATGCCGGTGAGAACGGGATTGGCCGGCAGCGGGAGGCCGTGGTAGCGGAGGATTGACCAATAGAGGGTATAAGCCTCCAGTTTGTTAAAGGCGGCGCTCATCTGGCGCATATTCTGGGCCATGTTGGTATGGTAGCCGGCCTCGCTGAGTTCGGCGGGCATGAGGGTATTTTTCGTCACCGAGAGATAGGGGCACGCGCCGGTGTTGTAAAAGTAGCAGTCCCCGCGCGAGCCGCTGCTTTTTATGCGCATGCCGCGGCTGAGCTGATCGATCATGATATCCGACATGCCCTTGCCCCCGGCGGGGGGGCGTTCATTGTAATTTGCGAGCTGGCCCCAGAGCAGCAGGGCCGAATTGACTTCCGAGGCTCCGCCGGAGCCGGTGGCATCGCTGTGGATGGAGTGGAACCAGGCTGCGCCGAGTGAATTGGCATAGGTTGACCGCGCTAAAAGCCCGACTGGTGTATTATCATCCTCGCGGGTCAGATAGACGGTGTCGATATCGGTGGTCTCCAGGAGCAGGTCGCGCAGCGCCCAGGCGACGCGGACATTTTTCTCCGCCTCGGAAAAACCGGCGACGCCCATATTCTCCCTGAAGCTGTGGCCGGGATCGAGGACGATGTTCCATCCCGCCAGGCCGGTGACCTGCTGGGCCAGTACGCTGCCGCCCCAGAGCAGAGCCATCAGTGCTATGATCGTTTTTTTCATTACCGTTCCCTGGCTAGTCTCTCTTTTCAATGGATTCATCCTGAGTGACCGGCAAGCTCCAGATCTCGCCGGTTTCATAAAGATCATATAGAATGGCATCCCCGCGCGGCGACCAGGCAGGGTGCATCTCGCTGCGGCCTTCGGTCGAGGTCAGCTTTGTCCTGCCGGCGCCATCGGCCCCGATGATATAGAGATCCGAGCCGGTGATGGTATGTCCGTCATCCTGCGTGACCATGAAGACGAGGTGTTGGCCGTCGGGTGAAAAGCCGGGATGTTCTCCAGCACCCAGTTCGACCAGGCCGGTGCCGTCGCTGCGCATCACGCAGAGGGGGCCGCCGAGGATCTGAAAGGCCACCCTCCCACCATCCGCGGACTGGACCAGATTGAAGATGCGCCTGCCGGCCAGGGCAGCGACTGCCGCCGCCTTTTCGGCCGCCGGAGCGAGGAGCATGGCCCGGTCGCCGTCCAGGAACCAAAGCGGGCGGTCAGCCCGGCGCTGCAGGAGCGCGGGTTCCAGGCCGGAGGGGATGCGCTGCAAGCTGCCGTTCATGCTGGCGAAAACCTCCCTGCTGTCGGATCCCCAGCACGGCAAGCCGACGATGCCGGTGCGGTAAGCGGTCAGCAGGGTGTCGCGGCGGGATGTTATATCAAACCGTTTCAGGGCGTTATGGCGTCTGTGACCCTCCGTGCGGCCGACGCGGGCGAGGATGGAGGCGCCGTCCGGCGACCACTGCAGGCCGAAGCCGGCGCCGGGCTCATCGGTGATACGGCGCATTTCCGAGCCATCAGGGCGCATCAGCCAGATGCCGGCATAATGCGGGGTCGTGACCGAAATCAACTCGCCGTCGGGCGACCACTGCGGAGTGCATAGCGGGTTATTTTCATCGCCGGCCAGGTAGCGCGGCGGGCCGGCGGTTCTGAACCCCGCCCATGCCGGGCAGACCAGGCAGAGAAGCAGCAGGAGCATTCTTTTTGTCATGACAGAACTCCGTGGTTAATGACCAGTTTGCTATTTTAGCCAATAATCGCGTAAAAGTCAAGGTTTTTACGGATATACCATGTTTTCCGTGTAGAGAGCACTCCGGAGCGGGTAGCAGAGAAGTAAAGTTGGTCAGGCCTGCTGCGGCCACGAAAAAGGGCTTGCTTGTTGGATGAACATTTGCTAAACTTACAGGTAGTTTCATATCTCATGAACCATCACCAAAAAGCGGTCCGAATGAATCGTCACATTGTGCGCGAAAAGCGCATCCGTGAACATATCGCCGCCATGCAGCGGCAGCGCATCATGGTCATCGGCGACCTGATGCTCGATGAATTCATCTGGGGAAAAGTCTCCCGCATCTCCCCCGAGGCACCTGTCCCTGTGGTACACGTCACCCGTGAGAGCTCCTATCCCGGCGGTGCGGCCAACGTGGCGCGCAATCTGGCCGAGTTTGGCATCTCATCCGCGATGTGCGGTCTGACCGGCCGCGATTTCAACGGACAGCAGCTGGTCAAGCTGCTCTCAGCGGCCCGCATTGACAGCCAGGGCATTCTCATGAGCGGCCGGTTCCCCACCACTGTCAAGACCCGGATCATAGCCCGTCATCAGCAGGTGGTGAGGGTTGACCGGGAGGAGAGCATCCGGCTCTCGCCCCCCGATCTGCGCAAGCTGGCCCGTTATCTGGAAAAGTCCATCCCGCAAATGAATGCTGTCGTTATCGAGGATTACGGCAAGGGTTTTGTCACCCAGGAACTGGTGGATCTGGTCCTCCGTCTGGCCCAGGAGCACAAGGTGATTGTCACGGTCGATCCCAATCCGGGCAATCCCTTGCTCTGGCGGGGGGCGACCCTGATCAAGCCCAATCGTCAGGAGGCCTTTGCCGCGCTCGGCATGCCCGGCAGTGAAGCGCCTGGAGCAATAGAGGCCGCCGGCACCGCACTGCTGGCGCATTGGCAGGTGCCTTATCTGCTCGTCACTTTGGGGGAAGAGGGCATGCTCCTCTTTCACCCGCCCAACAAGCCCTATTATAGTCCGACGCGGGCGCGGGAGGTTTACGATGTCTCCGGCGCGGGCGATACCGCCATCGCCTTTCTGACTGCGGCGCTGGCGGCGGGGATCAGCGCCGAAGAGGCGACGGAGATCGCCAATCATGCGGCCGGGATCGTCGTCGGCAAGCTTGGTACTGCGACGGTAGCCGAGAAGGAATTGATCGCGAGTTATATTGACAATGAGTAGGCCCGCCGTTTTTTTCGACCGGGATGACACCCTGATCCGGAATATTCCCTACAACGGGGATCCGGAGAAGGTCGAGCTTCTGCCCGGCGCGCGGGAGGCGCTGCTCGACCTCCGGCAGGCCGGTTTCACGCTGGTCATCATCTCCAACCAGTCGGGTGTCGGCCGGGGCCTGATCACCCCTGCGCAGGTGGATGCTGTCAACCGCGAGATGATGCGACAGCTGGGCGAAGAGCTCTTCGCGGGCATCTATCTCTGCTTCGCGGCTCCGGACCAGCCCGATGAAAACTGCCGCAAGCCCCATCCCGGAATGGTTTTGCAGGCGAGGGATGAACACGACCTCGACCTGGAGGGCTCTTTTTTCATCGGCGACAAGCTGATCGATGTTCAGTGCGGCCGGAATGCCGGCTGCCATGCGGTTTTGTTGTATAATCCCCATGATGATCCGGAAAAGAGAGCGGCCGCCACTGAGGCAGCCGATTTCACCGCCTCCACCCTCCCGGAAGCGGCCCGCTGGATCATCGCAACCCATCAGGAGCGGGCACAGCGCCCGTCCAACAAAGAGAGGAAACACACTATGATCGCCAAAAATCAGGTTTATCGCTGCGGTGTCTGCGGCAACATGGTCGAAGTGGTCGCTGTCGGCGGCGGCACGCTGGTCTGCTGCGGCCAGCCTATGAACCTGCAGGAGGAGAATACCACCGACGGCGCCACTGAAAAGCATGTGCCGGTAGTTGAGAAAAACGGCACGGTCAAGGTTACAGTCGGCAGCGTCCTTCACCCCATGACCGAGGCGCACTATATTCAGTGGATCGAGGTAGTCACGGCGAGCAAAGTGCTGCGCAAATACCTCAAGCCGGGCGAGGAACCCGTCGCGGTGTTCACCGTGGATGAGCCGGTGCTCAAGGTGCGCGAATACTGCAACCTGCACGGGCTGTGGGCAGTCTGAACTTAAGGTACAATTCAGCCGGTATCACTCTCAGGAGGGAACCATGAAACAGCTCTCCATTGTTCTTGTCTTTATGCTGCTCCTCGGCGGCATCGCCGCTGCGCAGGTCGAGCCGTCGGGCGACGCCCTTTTGGGCAGCAAAAAGTACGAGCAGTATGAAAAGCCGGAGGCATGCAAAAGCTGTCACCCCGATTTCTATCAGCAGTGGCGGCAGTCGATGATGTCCCAGGCGTTCACTCATCATTGGGATGAGATCGAGTATTTCGATCTCGCCGTACCCCATGCCGATAAGGTGCCCGGACTCAAGGGGCCGGTCGATGGCTGCAACGGCTGCCACACGCCCCTGGCCTTTATGGCCGGGGATGTGACCCCGCCGCGGCCAACGGAAAATTCACGCGCCAACGAAGCAGTCAGCTGTGAGGTTTGCCACACCATCAGCGGCTGGTCCGGCGATGTGCCGCACAATTTCAGCTACATCTCCACGCCCGGGCGCAAAAAATTCGGCTCCAAGCCTGGACTGGTTTCGCCGCACCACGATACCGAACAGAATGCTCTCTATGAGCAGACGGAATTCTGCGGCAACTGCCATAACGAGAAGAGCCCGTTCGGCGTCTGGGTAAAATCGACCCAGATCGAGTGGAAAGAGGGGCCCTATGCCGCGCAGGGGGTACCCTGTCAGCAGTGCCACATGCCCAAGGCATGGGGCAAAAATGCCACCATGGCCAAGGAGGACATGGTAGCGCAGCATCTGTTCCATGGCGCCCATGACGCAGGCAAGGTCGGCGGCACTATCGAGCTGCGCATCCACCCGTCCGAGCAGGAGGTCCCCTATGACGGGACGGTGGCCCTGAGCGTCCAGCTCTTCAACGCCAAGACCGGCCATAAATTCCCCTCCGGCTCGGTTGAGGACCGCATCGTCTGGCTACATGTCACCGCCAGGGATGCCGCCGGCAAGATCTATCACCTCCCGGTCGACAAGAAGGGCTTCGCAGGCGAGGAGTACACGATTGCTGCCGACGTGCTGGCCTACCAGGACATGGGCCTGCCCAAGGGCATCGCCAATTTTGCCGGTGTACAGCGCGACGGGGTCCCGGCCGGGGACAGGATCTTCCGCATGCCCTATTTCGACCCCGAAGGCCGGATGACCATTATGCAGTGGAATACCAAATCCCTGGGTGTCGATTACCGCATCGGACCGCGTGAGACCAAAACCGAGACCTACACCTGGCAATTGCCGGATGATGTGACGGCGGGTCCGGTCACCATCACCGCACAGCTCAATTTTCAAAAGCTGGTTAAACCTGTGGCCGATTTTCTTGGTGTGCCGGCCGATGAAAGCGAGATCATTCCCGTCAACAGCGCCACAACCACCTTTGAAATCTACGAATAAACCCGAGGAGGCGCATCATGAAACGAGTACCAGAAATCCTGATCCTCTTTGCATTGCTGCTGGGCATGCAGTGGTTGATCGTGCCCGATGAGAGCCAGGCCATCCCCGCTTTCGCGCGGCGCAACAATCTCTCCTGCTCCACCTGTCATGCTCCGATCCCCAAGCTCAAACCCTACGGCGAGGATTTCGCCGGCGACGGTTTTATCATCGCCGAGAACGAAAAAGAACGTGACTATGTGACCGCCGGAGATGATTTGCTGTGGCTGAACAAAACCTTCCCCATCAGCGTCCGCCTTGACGCTTATGGCGTGTACAATTCCAGGGGTGAAGTAAAGAGTGATCTGCAGTCGCCCTGGGGCTTGAAACTGATGTCCGGCGGCACCCTGGCCAAAAACATCGGCTATTATTTCTATTTCTATATGAGCGAACGCGGCGAGGTGGCCGGCATCGAGGACAGCTACGTCCATTTCAATGATGTGTTCGGCATCCCGCTCGACGTGATGGTGGGTCAGTTCCAGACCAGCGACCCACTCATGAAGCGCGAACTCAGGCTGACTTATGAAGATTATATGATTTACAAACTCAAGGTCGGAAATTCGCACGCCAACCTCGCCTATGATCGCGGCGTCATGTTCGCCTACGGCATTGAGCAGACGGGAACCGATCTGGTGTTTTCGTTCTCCAACGGCAACGGCAAGAACGCCGCCGATGAGGAGAGCGGGGCATTCGATATCGATGCGGGAAAAAATATCGGCCTGCGCTTGAACCAGGGGATAACGGACCATTTCAGTGTGGGGGGCTATTACTATTTCGGTGAAGAGAGCATGAGCAGCGATCTCAAGAACAAGGTGACCTATATCGGACCGGATTTCAAGGCCATTCTGGGCCCGGTTGAGGTCACGGCCCAGTACCTGCTGCGCAAGGACACCAATCCGTGGTTCGCTGAAACCGAGGCGGAGACGGAAACCAGCGGCATCGTGCTGGAAGCGGTTATTTCGCCGCAGCTTGATCGCTCGCGTTATTATTTTACAGTGCTCTACAACAGCATCGATCAGGAGCAGAATATCGGCACCATGGGCGCGAACAGCGCCCTCTACGAGACCGCCACTTTCAGCGCCACCTATTTGATGGCGCGCAACCTGCGGCTGATGGCCGAGTATACCCGCGATCTGGACAATGATGCCAACCGGATGCTGATCGGCCTGGTGAGCGGATTTTAGGGGAAAAAATCGCGCCCAGCCGGAGGGCAGATCTCTCCCCCGTCTGAAGCAGCCGATGCCGCCCACCCTGGGAGAGTGAATTTGGCAGAAACCGGAAGCGCACACACCCATTTTCAGAGCTGAAACAGGCACTCGAATAAGAATCGCAGTACAGCATCCCAAAAGGAGGAGCAATCCTCCTTTTTTTATTCCTGATTGGGATCCTGGAACGTTTCGTCGCGGGAAATGCGCTGGCGCATCACTTCTGCGAGGAGGATGGCGGAGGCGTGGCTGAGGGAGAGAGAACCGGCGGCGGAGAGCATGGGAATCTTGATGAAGCGGTCGCAGCGGCCGCGCACGGCTGCCGAAAGGCCGCGCTTTTCGCCGCCAAGGGCGATGAGCACCGACTGGGCCAGGTCGACCTGATAGATGGTGCGCTGGGCATTGGCGATACAGCCATAGATCCTCACCCCGATCCCCGAAATCCTGGGGAGCAGGGGTTCCACCTGGTCGAAAACGCAGATGGGCAGGCGTTCAAAAGCCCCTGAAGAGGCGCGGGAGACGGCCGCGCCATCAAAATCCCAGAGATGTTTTTTCAGCAGCACGGCATCGACCCCGCAGGCCTCGGCGGTGCGCAGGACAAAACCGAGGTTCTGGCTGTCATCAACCCCCTCAAGCAGAAGCAGAAAGAGGGGAAAACCGCAGTTTTGGAGGTGATTCAGGAGCTGGTCGGCGGAAAGCCGGGGTCTGGGCGCGCAGAGGGCGAGGACGCCGCCATGGGAATGACCGTGGGCCATGGCATCAAGCTCCTCCCGGCTGATCTGCTTGACCGGGATGTGTCGTTCTTCGGCCATTTCGATGAGGGGAGCGCTGGTTTCCGGCTGCAGCGAGCTGCGCAGGATCAGCAGATGGATCTTGCGCTGGTGCGCGCGCAGAGCCGCTTCGACGCAGATTTTACCTTCCAGCTGTTCCATACTTAACTCTCTCCCAGGCCGGCGAGGTCGGCCTGATTCCACTCCGGCATGGCGCCCTCGCGTGTGGCAACAAAAGCTCCCAACCTGTTGGCGAATTCAGCTGCTTCTTCAAGTGATGCTTTATGCAAAACACTGTAGGCCAGAGCGGCTGCAAAGGCGTCGCCGCAGCCGGTAGTATCGACCACCGGCACGCGAAAGCCGGGATGGCGAATGATCTCATCCCGGGTTACCAGGCAGCAGCCCTGGCTGCCGAGGGTGAGGGCGGCCAGTTTAATTCCGTTGGAACGCACGAGTCTGCTCAGGAACTCCTCCCCTTCGACTTTAGTCCCCTGGTTCTCCTGCAGCAAAGCCAATTCAGCCTCGTTCATCTTGATGATATCGCAATTGCGGAGCGAATATTCGACGATCTCGCGGGTGGTCTCATTCCAGCCGCGCAGGTTGAGATCGAAGAGGCGGAGCGCGTTGCCGGTGTGCTGGAGAAACCGACGGATGGCCTGGCGGCTGGTGACCTCCCGCTGGGCGAGGGTGCCGTAAAGGAGGGCGTCGAGCTGCGGAGCGAGTTCCAGCCACTGGCGGCCGCATTCCAGCTGATCAAAGGCGGTATCACGGCTGCATTCGAAGCGGGGATGGCCGGTGGAGTCAATGTGAACGCGCACGCTGCCTGTGGATTTATCCGGGCTGGTCTGGATGGCGGAAATATCCACTCCGGAGTGTGCCAGGCACTCCTTGAGGTCGCGGCCGGCCTCATCGTCGCCAACGCGGCTGAGCAGGATGGCGTGGGCTCCGCAGCGCCGGGCATGGTAGGCGAAATTGGCTGGAGCTCCACCCGGATGACGCTGCTGATCGTAGAGGTCCCAGAGCAGCTCGCCCAGTCCGGCGATTTTGAAGGGATGCGTCACTCGTCTTCCCGCAGGGCGACGGTGATGGAGGGGCCGCCGGGCATACGGCCGGAACCTGTTCGCGGATCGAGAGTGGAGAAGATGATCCGGCCGGGAACGGCAAAGTTGGTGACCGGCTGTCCGGCGGAAGCGTTTTTCATAAAAAGGGCCCAGATGGGCAGGGCTGCTTTGCTGCCGGTTATGCCCCTGCCGCTGGTGTCCCGCATGGAGCGATTATCGTCGAATCCCACCCAGACTGCCACAGCGAGTTCCGGAGTGAAACCGACGAACCAGGCGTCCCGGTACTCGTTGGAGGTGCCGGTCTTGCCGGCGCAGGGACGATGAAAACCATAGCTGCGCACCGCGCTGCCGGTCCCTCCCTTCTCGACAACGCCGGTGAGCATGTCAAGCAGGAGAAAAGCGGTCTGGGCATCGGTCACGCGGTTGCTCTTCGGGATGGTCTCCTCCAGCACTTCGTTGATCTCGTTCTGGATGGAGCGCAGCATGAAGGGCTGGCAGCGGGTGCCGCCATTGGCGATGGTCGCAAAGGCGCATGCCATCTCCAGAGGTGAAACCCCGGTTGCACCGAGAGCGAGCGCAAGGTTGGGGCCCATCTCGCTGGTGATGCCCAATCTGCGGGCTGCGGCGACGACCGCTTCCGGCGAGAGCTCATAGATGAGCTTGGCGGAGATGGTATTGATGGAGCGCAGCAGGGCGTATTTCATGGTCACCGGACCGAGGTAATTAAAGTCAATGTTGTCCGGGGCCCAGATTTTGGGGCCGCTTTGAAAGGCGACCTCTTCATCGACCTTGACGGTGGCGGGAGTGATCACTCTCTTTTCAAGGGCGGTGAAGTAGATAAAGGGCTTGAAAGCGGAGCCGGCGTGGCGGTTATTGGCGGAAGCGCGGTTGAAGGGGGCACGGCGGAAGTCCCTCCCTCCTACCATGGCCTTGATGGCGCCGGTGCGAACATCGACAGCTACCAACGCGGCCTGGGGATAGTTCCCCCGTTGTTCCCATGACGCCTGGGCATAGGGCAGAAGACCAAGGGATTCATCCAGACGGGAGAGACCGTCGGCTACCGCCCGGGTCGCCTCGAGCTGGAGGTGTGAATTGAGGGTCGAATAGATGCGCAGTCCGCCAAAGTTGACCGCGTCGGGCGTCAATTTGTCGGCGGCCAGGCTTTTAATCTCCTCGACGAAATAGTCGGCGCTCCCCTGCAGCCGGTTGACCCGGTCAACCTTGATCGATTCAGCGAGAGCCACCGCCCGTTCCGGTTCGGTGATGAAACCTTCATCGACCATGCGTCTGAGCACAAAGGACTGCCGTTCCCTGGCCACCTTGGGATTGGTGCTCGGGTTGTAACGCGCCGGCCAGCGCGGGATGCCGGCCAACAGGGCCGATTCTGCCAGGGTAAGCTCGCTGGCGTGCTTGGCAAAATAGGTCTGGCTGGCCAGCTCGATGCCATAGACACCCGATCCGAAGTTGATCTGATTGATGTAGGCTTCGAGGATCTCTTCCTTGGAGAACTGCTGTTCGATCTGAAAAGCGACGAACATCTCCTTGAACTTGCGGGCCCAGTCGCGCTCAAAGGTGAAAAAAAGGTTTTTTGCCAGCTGCTGGGTGATGGTGCTGCCTCCGCCCTTTCCCCCCATGTGAACGAGGTTTTCGCTCAGGGCCCGCAGCAGATGGAGCTTGCTGATGCCTGAATGGTTATAAAAGTTATCGTCTTCGATAGCGATGAAGGCCTGCTGAACCGTCAGCGGCATCTCTGTAATCGGAATCACGGCACGGTCGGCGAGCAGTTTGACCACCTCATCCTCGTCGCCGTAAATAATGCTGGGATTGTTAAGGGCGATGTCATTGAGGTTGTCCGGCACGCGCGGAAAGGTGATCACGGATAAATAGAGCGTGACCAGAAGCAGAATGAACGACAGCAGAAGCACCCCCCAGAGAATGCGGCGGAAGCTCTTATTCATGATCTTCCTCCTTCCCGGGACAGCTGTAGTGAGTTTCCGGAGAAAGTGCATTGATGGCGTTGATCAGGTACTCCACCGCGAGTTCGCTGGCCTGAATCTCCTGCACCGTGACGCTGCCATCCTGGACGATTTCGAGCGCTACCGTCACGGAGCCGTGTGCGATGCGGGTGGCCACCGCCGCGGCGATCAGCCGCTGACGCCACTCCTGCCATTTCTGCGGGTCGTTGACCACCTGCAGACGGAGATGGCCGGGCAGGCTCTCCAGCGCAGTGACGAAAAGTGGTGCGGGAATCGTTCTGCCGGCATAGAGCGGGTTATCGGCAAGATGAGATTCCTGCATCAATTCGGCCGCGGAGAGGAGCACAATCTGGGCGCTATGCAGGGGCTGACCGTAAAAGTCAAGGAAGAGAAGCTGCAGTTTATCTTCATTTTTATCCAGTTTTACACTGCCCCATGCATCCGCCTCCGCCAGCCGGCCAAGAAGTTCCGGCTCCACCAGCCTGCCCGCATCTTCCCCCGGGAGCGAACGATAGAGCGCGAGAAAATCCTCACGGCTGAGGGCGAATCCCGACTTGAAAGCCACATAGGCGGCGAGATCATCCAGAGAGTGGATATAACGCTCGTAAGCGGGCTGCAGCCGGACCGAATCGATATGGGTGGAGGCTTGCTGACGTCCGGTCTGGTCGCGCTCCTCCTCGACCCAGAGCCGTCCTACTTTCGGTCTCGATTCATTAGTCCAAAGCATGAACCAACCGATGGTTACCTCGATGATATTAAATAACAGTTCAAGCACAACAATCAGGGCTGCGAGCATGATGGCTGTTCTGGCAGTGCGGTTCAGTCCCTTCCAGCGGCTGATGAGCGACATGATGCGGCTCCGGCTAAATTTTAAAGGGGACGGGAGTGAAAGAGAGTACAAAGAGGATCATGACCAGGCCGCCGATTATGCGGCGCCGGCGATCCAGTGGAGTATAATCGTCCAGGGGCGAGGGGTGGCGCCTGCCGAAAATGGCGAGGAGCAGAAAGAGCAGCGCCCAGCTGTAGTTATGGATGGTCAGGATGCCGAGAGCGCCGATAAAGAGCCAGGTGAAATACTTGGCGCGCGGGCCGAAGAGAGCATAGGTGACGTGTCCGCCATCGAGCTGGCCGACCGGGATCAGGTTGAGGGCCGTGATGAAGAGGCCGGCCCATCCCGCATAGGCGACCGGATGGAGCATGATATCCACCTCATCGGGCTGGTGTCCGAGGACCAGCAGGGAGATCAGCTTGAAGAGCAGGGACTCTCCCAGCGTCATTCCGCCGGCCGACTCGACATGGGGAGCGGTGCTGGAAAGCGCGAGTCCGATGAAAAGGACAGGGATAGTCACAACCAGGCCGGCGAGAGGCCCGCCGGCGCCGATGTCGAAGAGGGCCTTGCGGCTTGGAATGTAGCCCCGCATCGAAATCAGGGCGCCCATAGTGCCGAAGGGATTATAGCCCGGGAAGGGGAAAGGGATGAAATAGGGAAGCGTGGCCGGCACCCCGTACTTGCGGCACATCAGAAAGTGCCCCATCTCGTGGGCGGTGAGGATGGCGATGATAGCGATGCAGTACCCGGGGCCTCCGACCAGCCAGGTTGAGGCGACGGTGGTAATAAAGAGGATGAGATTGATATATTTTTTGCCGACAATGCGCCAGGTGTTGGCGGGCGGACGCCACTGTCCGGTGACGGGGTCGTATGTCAGGTAGGACCAGCTGCTGGTTGCAGATTCAGCCATCTTTTCGTTCATTTCGATTCACCGAGGCGGTGCGCCTCTTCATGTTCGCTGATCGTTTTGCAAATAATCTCAAAATCAGCGGGGGATTTTTCAAAGTCGACCTTGTCCGCATCGACGACCATAACCGGTATGCTCTTGCTGATCTCCCCTATCCAACGCTCATAGGCCGCATTAAGTTCGAAGAGATATTCGTTGGTGATACTCTTTTCAAACTCCCGTCCCCGTTTGCGGATGCGGGAAATGAGTGTCCAGGTTGAGGCGCGCAGGTAGAGGATCAGATGCGGTTTGCGCAGATATTCGGTCATGGTGTAAAACAGGTCGCGGTAATTGTCATAGTCGCGATCTGACATGTTGCCTTGTTTGTGTAAAATATAGGCAAAGATCTCGGCGTCCTCGTAGATGGTGCGGTCCTGGACGCAAGATTGCGGGTTGGCGGAGATCAGGCGCTGGTCCATGAAGCGGCGCGAGAGGAAATAGACCTGCAGATTAAAGCTCCACCGATTCATATCCGCATAGAAATCATCGAGGTAAGGATTATTAATCACGCGTTCAAAGTAGGCGGTCCAGCCGAAATGGGTGCTGATCATCTGCGTCAGCGTAGTCTTGCCGACGCCGATATTGCCGGCAATAGCGAGATAAAAGGGTTCCCTGCCTTGCGTTTGAGGCCGGGAAAGCTGCGATTCCACCATGGTTCACTCCTCGTGATTGGAAAGCAGTGACAGATTGAGCTCTTTTACCCAGAGGGCCAGGCCTTCCAGCTGTACCGGAGTATACTGCCGGCGCCAGAAAGGATAAAGCGAATTGTTGCCGAGGAGCAGATCCTCCTCCCCGTCCCAGCTGCCGTTGTCCAGAGCGTGCTGATACTCCCTGGTGCCGGGGATGGGCGAATAGGAGGCCAGGTTGACGCGGGCGCCGAGATCATGAACCTGCCTTGCGCTTTCGCGGACCTCTTCCATCTCCTGGCCGGGCAAACCCGCAAGGATATAAACACCGATCTGCCCGCTCTGAAATCCCGCTGCGAGCAGGTTTTTCAGTGCGGATGCGAGTTCCCGGGTCGTGACCTTGCCCTGCCGGCGCAGGGCGCTGCTGCTTTCATAGCTAAGCCGCAGATTTTTCATACCGGCGGCATGCATGAGAGCGGCCATCTCTGCATCGATGCAGCGGGGCTGCACGCCATTGGGCGTATGGAGAGAGAGGCCCGGCAGCTCTGCGGCGAGCATGCTGAAGAGCGGTATGGCGTGCGTTTCCGCTTCGTGGAGCAGAGCATCGTCATAAAAGGCGAAGCTGCTGATGCCCCGGCGGTCGCGCCAGTATCTGATCTCCTCAAAAACCGCACCGGCGCTGCGGCGGCGGCAGGATGCGGCTAGTATCCCGGAGGCGCAGTAGCTGCAGCAGTAGGGGCACCCGCGCGAGGTGAGTACGGCGATGCTGGCCAGGTGCGGGTAGCCCTCATACCAGGGATAGGGTAATTGATCGAGATCCTTAAAGTCGAAATCGCCGCCCGGGCCGCCGGACAGTTGGCTGACAAGCCGTATGGCCTTGATCTCACCCTCGCCGGCAACCAGATGGTCCGGCTTGACCACACGGCGGGCATGATCCGGGCAGAGAGTCGCATAGATTCCGCCCAGAATCAGGGGCGCGTGCGGGAAGCGGGAACGCAGCAGCTCCACCGTCTCGACCAGGCCCGGATACCAGTAGGTCATTGCGGAAGTGACGAGGATAAAATCAGGCGGCTCCTGCTGCGCCAGCCACGCCTCCACCCTTTCGCGCGGTGCGCCGTAGCGGCAGTAGCGACGCGGTATCCCCTGCAGGGGCGCCGGTTTGTCCAACTCCTGGCGGAAGTACTTGCCGGCGCCATCGCTCTTTTCCCTATCCGGTTCTTCATCTGACCGCTGACGCCAGAACGGGTTGTAACGGTCGAGACAATCGAGCAGAACGGTATCGTAGCCGAGCCGGTTGAGAACAGCGCCGATGTAGAGCAGGCCCAAAGGTTTCTGCCAAAAGTCAAAGGCCGAAAAATCATGGATCCAGGGATTGACCAGCAGGATCCGGCCGTTTGGATTTCGCCGCGGCACGGGCTGCTCAGAGCAGAGAGGCGGCCAGCATCAGCATATCATCACCGGGCTCGGCGCTGCTGAATTCGACCACGCGATCAACAATTGCTTTGGCGGTTTCGAGTGCTGAGGATCCCCTGCCCTCCTGGCGGATGACGCGCTGCAGCCCCTGGAGGCCGATGATTTTGCCGGCGGCGGTTTCGGCCTCAACCAGACCGTCAGTATAAAGCAGCAGCTTGTCGCCCGGTTTGTAGTCCATGGAGGCTGAGCGGAAAGCAGTCTTTTCGGTTCGGGCGAAACCGATAATGGCATTTTGCGAATCGAGCCGGGTGAAGCTCTGGCCGTCGCGCAGGAGGAGTGCGGCAGGATGGGCACTGCCGGCGTAGCGCAGTCTTTTTTTCTGCAGATCGACCTCCACAGCCATGATGGTCAGGAAGAGCGGGGTATCATAAAAGGTATCGATAAAGAATTCATTCAGTCGCCAGAGGAGTTCCGCGGGGTCGGGGGCCTGCTGCACGGCCCGGCGCCACTCATGGCACACCCGGCTGACCAGGAGGGCCGCGGCGATGCCGTGACCGGTGACATCAATGACCACCAGGTAGAGTCTGTTCTCATCGATGAGATAGAGGTCGGCAAAGTCGCCGCCGAGGCCGATCATGGGCCGGTAGCAGATGCCAACATCGATCCCTGGGGTGGTGAAAGCAGAGGGCACCAGGCTGGCCTGGATCTGCCGCGCGAGGATGAGGTCGCGGTCGATCATCTCGTGGTGCATCTGCAGGATCTTTTCCTGGTCGGCCAGAGTCAGCAGGAGGCGGCGGCGTTCGATGGCATTGCGGACTTTGATGGTCAGGGCGTCGGGCTGAACCGGCTTGGTCAGATATTCATAGGCGCCTTCGCGCATGGCCCGGACGGCGGTGCCCACCGAGGCGAAACCGGTGATGATAATCACCTGGGTATAGGGGTCCTTCCGGGTCGCCTCCTTGAGCACATCAAGTCCGCTCAGTTTCTGCATCTGCATATCGCTGATGACCACGTCCAGCTTGGAGGCTTCGATTGTGGTCATGGCGGCCTCGCCGGAATCGGCTTCAAGAACGGTATAGGAGTCGCGCCGCAGAATTTCGACGAAGAGCCGGCGCAGGTTGGGGTCATCCTCGACCACGAGGATGGTGTGGTGCGAGAGGTCGGGCTTGTTTATTTCAGCCATCTTACCGCCATCATGGTGATATCATCGGATTGGGGCATGTCGGCGCTGTGGGCGCGGACCGCATCGACTATGGTGTTCAGGAGCTCCTCAAGGGGCAGATGCAAATTCGGGCGGACCACCGCTTCAAGCTTCTCCTCCTCAAAATCCTCATCGCCGGAGCTTTTTGCTTCGGTCACTCCGTCGGTGAAGAGGAGCAGCAGATCCCCTCTTTGCATGGGGACGGTTTCGGAGGCGTAGGGCATGTTGGGCAGCATGCCCAGCAGCAGTCCCCCCGTCTCCAGCCGCCGGGTGGAGCCGTCGGCGCGGAAGAGGTAGGGCAGATTGTGCCCGGCGTTGACATACGTGAAGCTCTTGCCGGCGAGATCGAATTCGCCGTAGAAAAAAGTGATGAATTTGTCGTAGCCGGTGTTAGCCTGGATGAAATTATTGAGCCTTCCCACCATGGCCGGAATGTCGCCGCCGATCCCGACAAGGTTATGCAGACCGGCGTGAAGAGAAGACATCAGCAGGGAGGCTGGCACGCCCTTGCCCGAGACGTCGGCGATGGCCACGGCGAGGCGGTTATCTTCGAGCCGGATGCAGTCGAACAAGTCTCCGCCGACCTGGCGGGTCGGGATATTCAGCCCCTTGATTTCCACGCCATCGATCTGGGGGCATTCCTGGGGAAGGAGGCGCTGCTGGATATCGCGGGCGATGTTGAGTTCCTCTTCGATGCGCTCTTTTTCGAGCGCATCGGCGAAGAGGCGGGCATTTTCGATCGAAATCATCGCGAGATTGCAGAGGGTGCTTAGAAACTCGATTTCATCGGGCTGGAATGGTTGGGCTTTGATCTTTTCACCGACGACAAAGAGGCCGCGGATCTCCTCCTCCATCTGCATCGGGATGACCAGCTTGAGCCGTTGCGACTTGAGGAGTTGGAGGCCAGGCGGGAGTTCATCCACGTCCACGTTGAGCACACGATCGACCCCTGCCAGCGCCTCGATGAATTCCGGCGCGCTGAGCAGCCGGCAGTTGGGATCATCCATGCGCAGTCCACGGCTGCCGAAAAGCTGCAGTGTCTGCTCCTTGCGCAGATAGAGGTAGCAGCGGCTGACCACCAGCTCACCCATGACGGCATAGATCAGCAGATTGACGACACGATCGATCTCGAGATTGGCATTCAGCTCCTTGCCGATTTCGAAGAGCGTGCGTAATTCCTGGACTTTTTTATCCAGCCGGCGGTTGACCTCTTCGAGCTGCTGATACATGAGGGCGTTTTCGATGGAGGAGGCGGCGATATTGGAAAGTGAGGTCAGATACTCGATCTCGGTGGGTTTAAAGGGGATACCGCCGAGTTTGCTGCCCAATCCCATGATGCCGATGGTGCGCTGGACGCTGATGATCGGGATGACCAGATCGATCCTGTTCTCCTGAAAAAAGGCCTTCAGCCTTTCGTCTTCCTCCTGAATATCGGCGACGATGAACGAGTCCGGCAGTTCGCCGGAGAAGAAAATCTTTTTCCCCAGCAAGTTGCGGGGCATCCCCTTGAGGGTGGTGACCTCGAAGGCCTGGTGTTCATTGGCGACCAGGACGACGCCCCGGCTGATCATCATCCGGCCCATCGGGGTGAGGAGCAGATTGTTGAGCGTGGTGCGCAGATGGAGCGACGAGTTCAGGACCTGGCTCATTTCAAAGAGGGACTGCAATTCGACCAGGCGTTCATCCAGTTCTCGGGCCACGGCGCTGTGGGAATCCGGTTCTTTCAAGGCAGGGTGGTCCCGTTCAGTTGACAACTTTTGAACTCTTGCGGTTTATCAGATATTTTACCATCCGGACCTGATTGCGCACGCCGGGTTTGATCGTATAGTCTACTTCATCCATCAGGGTGCGCATCAGAAAAATGCCCAGGCCGCCGACCCTGAGCTCGGCCAGATACTCTTTCATATCAGGCGGCTGCACTGTGTCCGGATTGAATCCCTTGCCATGGTCGGTGACGATGAGGGTCAGCTTCTGATAGTCGATCTGGATGGCCACGTCCAGCGTCTTGTCCTGCTCCGCCTCCCTGTAGGCGTGTTTCATCACGTTGGTGCACGCCTCGTCGATGGCGAGTTCGATTTTGCCGACATCATCCTCCGGAAAGCCGACCTTTTCGGCCACCTTGCCGACAAAAAAGCGGATGATCTCCAGGTTTTCGGTTTGACTTGGTATGCGCAGTTTATATTCTATTTTGGCTTTCGGCATATGGGGTTCCGCCTTGTATGCATTGGTAACATTCAGGGTCAGGGGTTATAAAGCCCGTCCTCGCAAGCGATCCGCCATTGGTTCACTCGTTTGATGTGGGGGCGGATTTCTGCGTAAAGGTCGCCAGCGCTTCCTCCTGCCGTTCGTATATCTGGTAAATGGTCGGGAAACCCAGCAAATCGAACACCCGGTAAATTTTGGGAGACATCGAACACATCTTGATATCTCCGTTCTTGCCTCTGATTTCCTCGATGAAGCCCATGAAGACCCCGAGACCGGCGCTGCTGATATAGTTGAGATCCTTGAAATCGACGAGGATGTTGACCTGCTCTTCGTCGAGAAGTTTCTGGATCGCCTCTTCCAGGGTGGGAGCAGTGTGGGCATCGAGGAAGCCGATAATTTTGAGCGTCGTCAGATTTGTGCCATCCAGACGGACAATCTTAAAGTTTTCCATTCATGTTCCTCCATCTATGCTGAATTGACCCGTTTTTCAGACGGCTTGCAGGATGACAAAGGTCAAGTCATCATGCGATCGGGCGCTGCCGACAAATCCGCCGATTTCCTCGATCAGCTGTGACAGCAGCCGTCGTGGTGGCAGAGCGTGATAGCGTTGAAAGAGAGAGACCAGCCTGGTCTCTGTGAACTCTTCACCCCGCGCGTTGCGGGCTTCAACAGCTCCATCCGTGTAAAAAAGGAAGGTATCGCCGGCCCGGTATGGCTGCCGGTACTCCTCGAGAGCCTGTGCAAAACTCGCCCCCTGGTCCAGTCCGAGCCCCATCCCTTTCGGTTCCAGGGTCTGAACCTTCTCCCCCGCTGCTGGTGCAAATAGGACCGGGCATTGACCGGCCCGGCAAAAGGTGATCTCCATTGCCCCGGTGTCGACGATGCCGTAGGCCAGGCTGACAAAGATATTGCGATCGATGTTGCCGTAAAGGGTTTCGTTGGCGGCGATCAGCAGCTCCTTGGGCGAATGATGCTTGGGGGCCAGGGCCTCCATGATGCCCTTGAGCTCGGCCATGATAAAGGCGGCAGAGGCGCCTTTGCCGGAGACATCCCCGATCACCAGCCCCAGACGCGTTGCGTCGATACGGAAAAAGTCGTAATAATCGCCACCCACCTCGTTGGCGGTTCTGCAGACCGCCTCAAGGGTGATGCCGGGCACTTGCGGCATCTTTTTGGGCAGCAGTTTCATCTGGGCATCGTGGGCGATACGCAGCTCCTGTTCGAGCCGTTCGCGTACAAGCGAGGATTCGACCAGTCTCGCGTTGCTGATGGCGACGACCGCCTGCTCGCTGAAAGCGCGCAGCATGTCGAGGTCATCCTGCTCAAAGCCATATTCGAGCTTTTTGGCGACGTAGAGGCACCCGATCGCTTCGCCGCCGCTTTCAAGCGGCACGGCGATGACCGACTGGACGTCGTCTTTCCACAGCGACATCGGCACATTCAGTTCGCTCCGGCTGACATGGTTGACCAGCCTGGGCCGCAGCTGGCTGGTCGCCCAACGGGCGATGGCTTCAGGCACTCCCCGCTCCATTTCGGCTGCAGAGAGATTGCGCGCAGCCGCCAGCCGCCAGGAAGCCGACTCTTCGCCGGCCAGGGCGAGCCAGCCGGAATCGGCTTCCGTCACCTGTACGGCCAGTTCCACAGTGGTCTCGGCAAGGCGGTCAAGATTGAATTCGGAGCTGATCGCCCTGCTCAGGGTATGCAGGGAAGAGAGCTGCTTGATCTGGCGGTCGAAAAGATGCGCTGTCGGCAAATGGAAAACAAGGGCGATGTAGGCCATGGAAATATAGATGGAGAGAAAAAGAAAGCCGAGGTCGACGAAGCGGCCAAGCACGGGGCTGAAGAGAGCGGCGGGATTGGCGGTATGAAATTTGATATAGAGCAGCCACTGCAGTGGCACCAGGATCAGTCCACCGAAGAAAAGGGTCAGCTTTTGCTTCCGGTTGAGATAATTGATCCAGGCGACGCGAAAAGAGTTGAGCACCATCAGATTGATGACGATGAAGAGGAGGATATAGCCAAGATTCTCACTGCTCAGGCGGTAGGAAAAGCGAAAATCGAGATCGTTGAGATTGGTTATGCTCAGAAGTGCATAGAGGATCAGAACCAGAATGAGGATGAGGAAGTGGAGGGCGGTATTCTTCCGCTGCTTGATAAAGATCAGATTGCGCAAAGTGCCAAGGATGACCAGAACGAAAAGAGACGAAAAAAGGGCCCAGGCGGTGAGGATGAAATAGTTGACCAGACTGCCGTAGAGGACATTGCGACCTGTGCTGAGGCTCTGGTCGGCGAAGGGCTCCAGATTCGAGATCAGCAGCAGCAGAAAAGTGCCGAGGATCAGATAAAAAAGCGAGCGCAGCCCGCGCAGAATGTTGCGGTCCGAAGCCCAGCGCTGCTGGTAGATGATGGGCAGGCAGAGAATCAGCGCCAGTGTGATGAATCCCTCCCTGAAATAGGCCAGCGCTCGGGAGTCGAGAAGGCCGCCGAGGACATTCAGGTCGATGAGTATACCGCCCAGAAAAAGAGCGAGCGGCAGGATGAGGGAAAGCGGGCCGATTTTTCTCATGGCTGCCCGTCAGGGTTTGAGTACACGCATGATGATCATGGTCATGTCGTCATGCTGCGGCGTATGGCCGACAAAATGGGCGACCTGGGTCTTGATCTTGGCGAGGATCTGGTCCGTCGGCAGGTCGGCCAGCCGTTTGATCGACTGGGCGAGCCGCTCCTCGCTGAATTCGTTGGCATATTCATTCATCGCTTCGGAGAAACCATCAGTGTAGAGGACGAAGAGATCGCCCGGCTCGACGTCGATGGTCTGTTCCCGGATGATTTCGCTGAAAATATCGCCCGGTTCAAGGCCGAGAGCGATGCCGGGCGGGAGCAGCCGTTCCAGTCGTTCCTGTTCAGCCCGGTACCAAAAGATCGGGTCATGTCCGGCGCGTGCGAAGGTCATTTTGCGGCCGGGGAGATCGAGAATGCCGAAGATGAGGCTGATAAAATGGCCGCGTTCGACGTTCTGGTAAAAAAGCTTGTTCATCTCGATCATCACCTGGGCGGGACTCCAGGTGGTCCGGCTCAGCGAGCGCAGAAAGCCCTTGGTCAAGGTCATGTAAAAAGCGGCGGAGACCCCCTTGCCGGAGACATCGCCGATGGCAAAACCGAGCCGCCCGTCGCCCATTTCAATGAAATCATAGTAATCACCACCCACCTCGGAAGCCGGCAGGCAGATGCTGGAGATCTCGAGCCCCTCCATGCGCGGAGTCTGCTTCGGCAGAAAGCTCATCTGCACCCTGCTGGCGATCTCGAGTTCCCGTTTCAGACGCTCGTTCTCTACTATTTTTACGGCCTGGCGAGGTAAAAAGTTGCGCAGCTGCTCGCGGCTCATATGGACCGGCCATGCCCAGACCGCAAAGGCAGCGATACCCGCCAGAGGGAGCAGAAGGAAAAGGCCCGAGTACCAGAATGTGGGGTGCCCGAGGAGCAGCAGGGGTGCTGTGGCGAAGATAAGCGCATAGGTGAAATGAGTGGTTACGACCGTCACCAGATCATAGCGGATGAAGATCATCGCAAAAGACGTCATGATCAGGAGCCCGACAATGAGATTGACGCCCAGAGGCTCGCTGGGCAGCTTCATCTCCATATGCAGTCCGACTGCCGTGATCAGCGCGAAGAGAAACACGGCCCATTTCGTACGATGCATCGACTTCATAAGCAGGGGCAGAAAAGCGAGAACCAGGGCGAACTGATACCAGAGCACTTCATTGATGACCCGGATAAAGCTGACCAGGAACGGGACCGAACTGGCGTCACGATGCAGTTCTGCACATAAAGATGCAATGCTGATCGTGCCGAAAAGGGAGGCGATGGTCATCACCAAAGCGACCAGTCCGGCCAGAGCAGCGCCGAAGCCCAGACCGTGCAGCAGGGCACCCGCCATGGCACGGTAGCGGAGCTGACCGCGCAGCATCGCATCGAAATAAAGCAGCTTGTCGCCGGTGAGGGTTCGGGTATTGGACTCCCCCACGGCGACCGCAAGAAACAGGGTCACGCCGACGAAAAAGCCGGAAAAGAGAGAACCGAGGAGCAAAGAATCGAGCCCGCTCAGGCCGGGCTCGAGCACAATCATCAGAATGGTCAGCGCACTGCCTGCCAGTGCCGGCACGAGAGCATAACGGAAATTGATGCTGTCCGTGCGCAGGCGGCGAATTAAGTCGACGATGAATATGATGCTGAGAGATATGATCAGCAGGCCAAAGGGAAGCGTCTGGATTATGCGTTCCTTTTGCCACGAGGAATAGGCCGGCGGATTGTACTGGCGCGCAAATTTGCTGACAAGGGCGCCACTGACGACCACATTCAGCTGCTGCTGCAGGCCGCAGATCAGTTCATTGCGGTTATAAGTGAAGAGATGCTCGGTATGCGAATCGAGGATGCTGCTGCTCGTCTTGGAAAAGGTGTAATGATCGGCCTCCGGACCAAGTGCCCTAAGGAGGGTGGAATCGGCGATCGCGCGAGCCTGGAAAGCGGAAAGGTTGACGCCAATGCTCTCCTTTTTTACTTCGCTCCAGAAGGAAACCGGCACGCCGTAAAGGTCGATCTGTAAAAAGACCTCTGTGAAGGCCGCGGGAAAGGTATTGCGCGAAACACCGGCGGGCTGATCGTCATTTTCAGGCCGGCTCCAGCGCACTTGCCAGGTGTAGGCGGGCAGCTGGTGGAGGACGGAATCACGCTCCGCGGGCTTGAACTGGTTCTCGATATACTGGATAAGGTCTCGTCTGACCTCCAGAGTGGCGTGCGCCCGATACTCACCCGGCTGAAAGCCGAAGAGCTGCAGGTGCTGCCCTCCTTTCGTAATCGCTTCCGACCGGTTCAGGGAGATGTGACGGGGCAGCGGAGAAAAAATGCGCGGAGCCGCGAGCACAAAGATGACCAGGCCAGTCAGTGCGATGGCAGCAAGCAAAAGCCAGTTATACCCTTTTTTATCTCCGTGCATGGGTTTGAGAAGGATCCCTGGTTCAGAGAGCAGTGAGAATCATTAAATTTTTGAAAATTAACCAATTCTAAGCTTCAAATCAAGGGAAATATCACGGCCCGGGGGTGAGGAAACTGCATCGAGTCCGCCCCGGCCGCTGCCGTTCTGACGGTCAAATGAAGGTGCTCCGGGACAGCTACTTGAGCAGGCTTTCGTCGAAGACCTGGGTCTCATAGAGCAGGATTTTCGCCCCTTCCCGCCAGCCATTGGCGGGAAGACCGGCCTTCTGGCAGAGGCTGGCCATCTCCTCCTCCTTGCTCTTCCAGCCGGCTTCGAGTGGCACTTCAGGCAGATAGGTGGCAGCGCGGCTGCCTTTGATGAGGATGATGCCGTGTTTGCCCATGACGAAATCATCAATACTTTCAGCTTCATAGACATCGGTCAGATAGACCGATATTTTGATTTTGATCTTGTCCAGCTCATCCATCTGCAGGGGCATGAAGCGCGGATCCTCAAAGGCAGCGGCCACCGCCCGGTCCGGTACAGCCAGGTAGAGCGGCTTGTCGGCCTCGTGCATGCCGATGCAGCCGCGCAGCGCCCCGTTTCTGGTGATGGTCACAAACACTCCCCGCTTCTCCTGCAGCACCGGAAGAGAGCTGTGCAGCTCCGGCATGGTGCCATGCTTCAAGTAATGCTTGATGCTTTCCCTGGCAGAGCGCAATAGTTCGATTTGTGCGTTGACGGGCAAAGGCTGAAATTGCTGTCTGTTCATTGCTTTCTCCTGCAGATAGAAGAGTCCTGCGGCATAGCCCACAATATATCCGCTTTTGTCGCCGGTGACATCGCCGGAGTTGGTGCGTGCAACTATTTTGCCGTTGCAGCGGCCGCGCTCGAGTGCGGCCACCTGCATCACAGCAAGCGGTGTTCCGCCGCACGCCTGATACTGTCCGGATTCCATTCCCGCATGAAGCGCGCGCGGCTCCATGCGGGTGATGGCTGCGAGGGTGGCCGCATCGCTTGCAAGACCCGCATCATAGGAGTAGCCGTGATAGAGGTCCGTACTGGCAATGATGAGCGCTTTGCGCTGCGCAAGCAGGCTTCCCAGCGCCTTTCCCATCTTTGCGCAGGATTCCCAGTCACAGGCCCCAACCATGATGGGCAGAAGCGGAGTCCCCGGAAAGAGGTGTTGCACAAAGGGAAGCTGGACTTCCAGACTGTGCTCCCGCGGCCCATGTCCTGTCGATGAGAGGCGAAAGAAGCGGCAGGAGGCGCTGAGGCGGGTTGCAGCCTGACTGTCGATCTCCACACGCCCCAGCGGGGTCTCGTAGGCCTGGCCGGGATAGATGGTGGCACCGGTGAAATACTCCTGGTGGCTGGGGGCAAGAATCACGATCAAGTCATAGGAGCGGCCTGATACGGCCTTGTAGGCGGCCGCCGCCGTGCGGGCGGAATAGAGATAGCCTGCGTGCGGCGCGCAGAGACCGAGGATCTCGCTCGGGACAGCCGCTGCCGGCGCCTTGGCGAGGTAATGCGCTATTTCGGCGCGGAGCTGCGCACCATCACCGGGATAGAATTGTCCGGCGACGGCGGCTGTGCGGATTGGGCCCGTTTCCGCCCCCGACAGGCCGCCCGGATTCATCAAAAGCAGAGCCCCCAACCATACTTGAAGTGATGCTTTATATG
This sequence comes from bacterium, assembly GCA_035388125.1. Classification (GTDB taxonomy): domain Bacteria; phylum Zhuqueibacterota; class Zhuqueibacteria; order Residuimicrobiales; family Residuimicrobiaceae; genus JAKPUX01. The sequence continues at coordinate 26,245 of DAOOPF010000006.1, forward strand.
TCATGCGCATCCCCCCAGTAAAAGATAATATAAGCCATTTTCCAGATCTTGTTGTCATGTCCATACTCCCGGAATCCTGGCTTTGCACTCCGGGCAGAGTGAGGATTTGATCCTGTTTTCAACGATGGTGTAGCCGAGCCGGCGGATGAGCAGTGCGTGACAGGCGGGACAGAAGGTGTTCTCGCCCTCATCGCCGGGGAGATTACCGGTGTAGACGAAATGCAAACCGGCCTCCAGCGCGATTTTTCTCGCCCCCTGCAGGGTTTTTACCGGTGTTGGCGGCAGGTTGGTCATCCGGTATTGGGGATAAAAGCGGGTGAAATGAACGGGTACTTCCACCCCCAGCTCGGAAGCGATCCACCGGCAGAGGGAGGTCAGCTCGGCCTGGCTGTCATTTTCGCCCGGGATGACCAGGTATACGATTTCGAACCAGATTTGTTCCTGCCGCAGCAGTACAAGCGTATCAAGGACAGGGCGCAGTTCCCCTGCGACGAGATCGCGATAAAACCGTTCGCTGAAGGCCTTGAGATCAATTTTGACGGCGGAGAGGACTCGGCACAGGTCGAGCATGGGTTCTTTACGGATATAGCCGTTGGAGATCATCACGCTGCGAATGCCCTGACGCCGTGCCATGAGGGCGATGTCGTGCATGTATTCGGCAAAGACGACCGGTTCATTGTAGGTGCAGGCGATCACCGGGCACCCCTCTTTCCGCGCCAGATCCGCCATCTGGCCGGGCGAGATCTCCATCGATTCCAGCTGTTCGGGGCGTGTCTGGGAGATCTCCCAATTCTGGCAGAACTTGCAAAAAACATTGCAGCCGGCGGTGCCGAGAGAAAGGGCCCGGCTGGAGGGCAGAAAGTGGAAGAGCGGCTTTTTCTCAATCGGATCGACATGGAGGGAGCAGGGTCTGCCATAGACCAGGGAGTAGTAGGTGCCGCCCCGGTTCTCTCTCACGCCGCAGTAGCCCCGCTCGAGATCGTCGATAACGCAGCTGCGGGGACAGAGGGTGCAGCGGATTTTGCGATGGGGCAGTTTTTCATAGTAGCGCGCCTCGACCCCCTCCCCATCTGCGCCCGGGACGCGAGCGGCCGGGGCGGCGCGCCCTGCAGCCGCCAGGAGTGGGGCGGCACAGGCAACCGAACCGATGAAGGCTCTGCGCGTGATCATATATTCCTCCAGCGTGGTTCTCCCCTCCCGACCGGGGTGGGCGGGAGCGGCATCGGGTACAGGTCTATTCTGTTCATACCTGTACGATCTCGATCTGTTCCGGATCGGCGATGCCCAGCCCTGTTCGAGCAGCTGATTGGATATAGGAGGGCTCGCGGCCGGCATCGCGAAGAGAGGGCATTCCGGCCTGCCGGCGCTGGTCTTCAACGATCCCCCAGGCGACGCTGTCCATCGCCACCATATCGGTCGCCAGGAGCAGACGCTGGAGGGGCCAGCACCACTGCGGCATGTAGGGTGGTCCGCCTTCATACTGGGCGGTGATGGCGTCGCAGATGGTCAGCCTGGTCTTGTCGCGAAGGAGCGGTATACGGCAGAGGTCGGCGACATAGGGATCGCCGCAGTGGTCGTGGTATTTGTTGGGATTATCGATGGCGCCGAAATAATTCTTCATGGCGGCGCTCAGGCCGACGATGCCGTGGTCTTTCAGAACGGGCAGGTTGATCAGGGCAGTGCACATGCCGGCGACCAGATTGGAGAGGCGGCTGCACACCGATCCGCTTTCATAAAGCCGGCGCGAATAGCCAGCGACGTCGTTGCCGAAACAGCGCACACGGTCCGGCCCGGTGGCGATGGCGTATCCGCCCCGTTTGAGGTCGGCGTTGAGGCGGTCCCAGATGATGATCTGTTCCGGCTTGAGGCCGATTTCGAGCAGACGGTCGACGACGAGGTCGGCCAGTACGGGGTTGGTCGAGATGCCGCGCCCGGCGAGGCAATTGACCTTGAGGCCGACAACATCCCGGGGTGAAAAGAGGCTGGACCACGCCTGGCGGGCCGGCAGACCGAGAAGAGCCTCCAGGCCGCGGTCCAGTGCGCCGCCAAGACCCTGCAGGTCAGGCTTACGCAGATCGACAGCGGTGCGGGCCAGGACCACGCGCGCCTTGCCGGTCCCATTCGACTCCGGCCTCTGCCCGGAACCGTGGAGCAGACAGGTGCCGAGCCCCATCAGGCTTCCGGTATGGAGGAACTGCCGTCTGTTCATAGGCTTCCGCCGGGTGAAATAAAAAACCGTGATCCCCTCGCAGACCGCACGAGATCACGGTTGAACTGTCAGATATGCGGTCGTATGCCGGTCAGCGCAGGAAGCGGTCCACTAGCCTGCGCAGTCCGGTGCTGTTTTCTTCCGGATATTCCATCTCCGCTGAATCTGGTCCGGCTTCGGGCTCTGGTTCAGCCGGAGGTTCTGCACTCTGCGGCCTTTCTTTAGCCTGGACATAGAGCATCCGGTTGTCGATGGCGATCCCCACCTGGTTGGCGAGGATTTCAAGGATATGAACGCTTTCGGTGGTCGGAAGTTTACCGTCAGCCGGGTCATCGGCGAGGATGAAACCGATGATTTTGCCTTCGCGCGACTTGATGGGCACGAGCAGCAGGGCATAGCGCGGCCAGCCATCCGCATAGTGGCCATTGCTGAGATTGCCATAATAGATCTGTTTGAGATGGCTCAGCACCTCCTCTTCGCTGCTGATCAGAAAGGACTTGCCGCGGCGATACTCTTCGCGCAGGAGCGCGCTGAAATCGCGCAGATCGAAGGTGAGTTCCTGGATCTGCCCGAGTTTGATGCGATCGTCGCAGGCGACCGCCTTGGTTTCGAGCTGTCCACTCTTCTTGCTGATGAGAACGAGCGAGACCAGATTGAATTCGAGGGAGAATTTGACGGACCAGACCACCTCTTTCAACAGCTCGTTGAGGCTGAGGTAGAGTTTGAAGATATTGCTGTTGATAAGGATCTGTTTCAGCCGGCGATTGCGGCGTTCGATGGTCGAGAAGCGGTAATAGTTTTCGATCACCATGGCTGACAGCTGGCTGAAAATCTCGAGATTGTGAAAGGTGGATCTGGCCGGGGTGACGCTGTCGAGGGGCTCGTCGAGGGAGATGTAGCCGAACTGGTGGCCGCGATGGTCGGCGAGGCGGAGCAGGACCAGATCGCGTGGATGCCAACGCGATTCGACTGCCGGCAGGTTCGCCTGCACAAGCGGCAGGGCCGGATTGTCGAGCGAGCCGGCAACGACGCTCTCCTGACTGTCATAGATCACCTTGACCTGGGCTTTGTCGACAAAGAGGCGGTCGACTACCTCCTCCGGCACCTCGAGGGCTTTCTCCCTGGCTGCAGCGGCGCGCTCGTCACCATAGCCGACCATGGCGTGTTTGGTGTAAGCCTTTTTACGGCGGTCGAGCAGGGCGACAGTAGAACGCTGAAAACCGAATATTTGGCAGACCACTTCACCTAACCGCTTGAGCAGAACATTGAGGGGCTCGGTATAGCTCATCTGCACAAGGTCGAAAAGGTGCCGGACCATGACGCCCTGGTCGATCTGGCTCTGATCATCGGCCGTCTCTCTTTTCTCCGGAGCGACGAAAGTGACGCTGCCGCGAAAACCGATGATCCTTTTCTCCCTGGATTCGTCCCGCAGCATGCGGATTTTCAGGCTGACCGGCCGCTTTACTCCCACCTTGTCAATGAACTGGAGCTGGATGGGGAAAATATCCTGATCGGCCTGACCGGTGAATATATCATTAAAGAGGTGTTGTTCCTCATCGCGCGAAAGCAGGTCCGAGAGCGAGAGTTCGAGGAGCTCCTCCTCGGTATAGTTGAGCATGGTCTGCAGGGTTCTGTTGGCTGAAAGAAAGCGCCCGCGGCGATCACAGATAAAAAACCCTTCATCGGGCGCCTCGGCCTCCTTGACGCTGGTGCCGGCAGGAGCGGCTTTCGAAGCTGCGGCCGCAGCCCGTTCCCGGGCGGCCTGATCCGTCTCTTCGCGCTGGGCCTGGATCCGTGCGCGCTCTTTCCTGGCGGCCTCCTCCACTTCAGCCTGAAAACGTTCCGTCTCCAGACGCGCGGCTTCAGCCCGAAGGGCCTCCAGCCGTACGGCTTCGGCTCGGGCTGCATCTTCTTTCTCTTTGGCCAGGCGCAGAGCTTCCGCCTTTTCGGCCTCGGCGCGGGCTGCTTCTTCGAGCCTTTTCAGATGGCCGGCATGGCTTTGACGGATGGCTTCGGCCAGGGCGGTCAGAAAGCCCTTGCGTTTGTAGAGGAGGGTCACCGACCCATAGGATTGCAGCGCTTCGGCAAGCGACTCCTCGCTCTCTTCGATCATGATGATAGCCGGAACCTGGCGGCTCATGGCGCCGATCTGATCCAGGGTCGCTGAGGGCTCGTCGCGGAGCAGAATACTGTCAATGACATAGACATCATCGAGCTTTTGCGCGCTCGAATCAAAAACCTCATTCAAAGAGGTGGCGCCTGTAAGATGAAAATCTTCTCCCTGGGCTCTAAGCAGCTGGCTGGTTGCGTCAAAGTAAGAGGTGATGGGGTGAGCTATCTGGATTTTCATGCCACCGTTTCTCCCGTTTTCCCGTCACAGCACGTGGTCGGCCATATTTATGCGTAAAATTAACAAAACTTTAAAAATAAGTCAAGCTTTTAAATAATTTATTCTTCACTCCGGTGCCGCAGCACATGCTCAGCTGGCAATAAAAAGTGAGTTCACCCGGCTACGCAGGAATTTTCCGCTGGTTTGACCCAGTTTCTGTTTGCTGAAGAGCCGTCGGTTGTGCGGCGCGACGATGAGATGGCTGATCCGGATGGTGGCGGTGATCTCCAGAATGCGTGTCACCGGCGCTCCGGAGAGGGCCAGGGTTTCAGCGGCTGCTCCTCTGGCTTCGACGAGGGCGCAGCCCTGTTCGAGAATTGAGAGAGCCTGGTTTGGATCATCGCCGGTGTGAATGAGCAGGTAGCGCAGCCGGGAACGGCTGAAGAGCTGAAGATGGAGCTTGAGAGCGCGCGACGCAGCGCTGGAGCCGTCCCAGGCCACGGCAATCACTTTCGATTCCGGGGGTGCCGTCGCAGGCAGAAAAAGCGGACATCCGCCGTCGGTGAGCATTTTAACCACCCGCTTCTCCATGCGGGCCGCGGATTTGGGCGCGAGATAGGGCAGCACCGCGAGATCGCTGGACCTGGACCACTCCAGGCTTGCGGAGAAGGGCAAAGCTGTGGTTGAGAGCACCTGGTAGGAGAGGCCGGCAGCCTCGGCGCGCTGCAAGGTCGGGCCGAGGAGAAGCTCACCCGTAGCCGCTCCGGCGTCGGCAGTTTTCTCCGCCAGGGGAAAGAGGAGCAGCTGGCTGCCATACCTGGCAGCGATAGAGAAGGCATGATCGGCCGCGATTTCCATCTGCGGCGAAGCGTCGACAAGGAGCAGGATCCGTTTCAGCATGTCACATATCCCCCTTGAGCTGGTGACGAAATGCCCTGATGTGGTCGGGTGTGGTCCCGCAGCACCCGCCGACAAAGCGGGCACCTGCCCCGATCAGTTCCGGCAGCTTTGCAGCCATCATTTCCGGGGTCTCCCGGTAGCAGGTTTTGCCGTCGATGAGCTGGGGGAGTCCCGCATTCGGCTCGGAGAGGATCGGACCTTGCCAGTGCCGGGCCATCTCCCGGACGATGAGGATAGCGTCATCGATGCCGGTGCCGCAGTTGCAGCCCAAAACCGAGGCGCCCGCCTCAGCAAGCGCACCGGCAGCCTGGGAGATATCGACGCCCATTAGGGTGCGGTAGCCGCGCTGTCCGGGCGAGAAGGTCAGGGAGACAAAAACGGGCAGATCGCAGACTGAGCGAGCGGCCTTGAGTGCAAGCAGGGCTTCGGTCAGATCGGACATGGTCTCGATAATGATCAGGTCCGCACCGCCGCTGGCGAGGCCTCTGGCCTGTCGGAGGAATCCCGCATGGATCTCCTCTTCGCTGAGGTCGCCCATCATGAGCATGGTACCGGTGGGACCGATCGAGCCGGCGACCCAGGCCTTGCTGCCGGCGGCTGCGCGGGCGATGGAAGCGGCCAGGCGGTTGATCTCCTCGGGGTCGCCCTCCACCCCGTCGGTCCGGAGCTTGTGCGGGGAGGCGCCGAAAGTGTTGGTGGTCAGGACCTGCGCGCCCGCATCAAGGTATGCGCTGTGCACTGCGGCGACATGGTCCGGATGGAGCTGGTTCCAGCTCTCAGGAGAGGAGCCGATCGGGAGGCCGCGGGCTTGCAGCTGGGTGCCGATGGCGCCGTCGAAAAGCACAGGGCCCGCTTTCGCGGCGGAGAGGATATCTCTGTTCATCTTGATCTCATTCGCTTTTGACGATGCTGTATTCCCTGGTGACCTTGACGATGAAGCGTTTGGCATAATCCTCCGCCGATTCGCGATCAGGGAAGGAGCCGATCCACACTGCATGGAAGAGGCGGTTGCCGACTTTTTTCTCGACGATCGACCCTTCATAGCCGACTTTTTCCAGTCCGGAGAGAATAGTGCGGGCGTTCTCACGCTGACTGAAGGCACCGACCTGGATTGAATAGAAGGGCTTTGCAGCTGCCGGCCCCGGTGCGGCCTTTTGACGGGGGCTGACGGCAGGTTCATCCCAGACCGACGATTCGAGGTCGGCCACTGCCATATCGCAGTAGGGAGAGCGTGGGAACCTTTTGATCAACGAGTTCCAGGCCAGGCGCGCTGAATCAGGTTTGCCTTCAGCGAGGTAACACTGTCCGGTCAAATAGAGGCTGTCATCCAGCCATCTGGTTTGCGGAAAACGTTTTTGCAGCAGCTGGAAATACTTTCGCGCCGGCATAAAACGTTCGCGTGCATACTGGTATTGAGCCATCTTGAAGAGAGCGGTATCGGCAAAGCGGCTCAACTCTTCGCTTTCGAAGACCCGTTTATAGCTGGCGAAGGCCTCATCGGCGTCATCGAGGACCAAAGCCCGGAAAAAAGCGATAGAAGGATTCCGGGGATAGGCCTTTTCAGCCGCGGGCAGGAGCCTGGCCAGATCATCGAAGCGGTCCTCCTGCCAGGCGCGTTCCAGTTCTGCCAGGCTGTTCTGGCCGAAAAGAGGCGAAGCAGCAGCGCCGGTCAGAAGGAGGATCAGGATCAGAGTGATGGATCTTTTCATAGGCCTGAATCTCATATAGTGCGGCAGCGGGCAATTCCGCTGCTGCAATGTATCATTATTCAGCCAGATTTCAAACAGCTTTTTGCAGAGCGAGGTGGCTGCAAATAAAAAATGGAGTTGGATCCGGCAGGATCCAACTCCAGCAGAGACAGGCAGCGCCTGCAGGAAAAGCCTACTCTTCGCTTTTCTTCTTGCGAGCGCGCTTGGGTTTCTCTTCAGCCGACTCTTCCGCACCGCTTTCGGCGGCGGATTCATCAGCTGCCGGCTCTTCAGCGCCGGTTTCGGCTTCAGGCTCAGCAGCAGCCGACTTTTCGGCGGGCTGCTCATCCTCTTCAGCAGCGGTGGATTGCTCCTCCGCCGGCGGGACCGGTTCTGCTTCGGCCGCGGCCTTTTCGGCAGCAGCGGCAGCCTTGGCTTCCCGGTTTTCCATCTTGACCGCATTCTTTTCGGAGAGAACGATCTTTTTGTTCTCCTTGTTGAATTCGATCACGGCGAGGGTGAGGGCGTCATCGATCTGATAGGCGTCGGCCGGCTTGCTGAGATTGTCCTTGGCGAGCTGGGACATGGGAACAAAGCCGTCGACGGAATCGGGCAGCTCAACGATCAGCCCCTTTTCGATCAGCCGCACCACCTTGCCCTCAACGAGGGCGCCCGGGTGATACTTGTCTTCGAAAAAGTCCCAGGGATTATCCTGAGTCTGCTTGTAGCCCAGCGAAATCCGGCGGTTGTCGCGGTCGACATTAAGGACAACCACATCGATATCGTCGCCCTTCTTGACAACTTCGCCAGGATGGCGGATCTTCTTGGTCCAGGAGAGGTCGGAAATATGGATCAGGCCGTCGATGCCGTCTTCCAGCTCGACAAAAGCGCCAAAGTTGGTGAGGTTGCGAACCTTGCCCTTATGACGCGAGCCGACCGGGTAGCGCTCCGACAGGGTCTGCCAGGGATCCGGTTCGAGCTGTTTGAGGCCCAGGGAGATCTTGCGCTCCTCTTTCTGGATATTGAGCACCTTGGCATCCACCATTTCGCCCACGGAGAGGACCTTGGAGGGATGTTTGATATGCTGGGTCCAGGACATCTCGGAGATATGGATGAGACCTTCGACACCCTTTTCGAGTTCGACGAAAGCGCCATAATCGGAGATGCTGACAACCTTGCCGCGGATGGTCGAACCGACCGGGTACTTGTTCTCGACATCCTCCCACGGATGGGGCTGGAGCTGCTTGAGGCCGAGGGATATGCGGTCTTTGTCCTCGTTGAAATCGAGGACGACCACCTTGATCTTCTCGTCCAGAGCAACCACTTCGGAGGGATGCGCCACGCGGCCCCAGGAGAGGTCGTTGATGTGGAGCAGGCCGTCGACGCCGCCGAGATCGATAAAAACACCGAAATCGGTGATATTCTTGACGGCTCCTTCGAGGATCTGGCCTTTCTGCAGATCTTCGAGGATCTTTTCGCGCTGGCCTTTCATCGCCTCTTCCACCAGGACGCGGTGAGAAACGACAATATTCTTGCGCAGGTTGTTGATCTTGACGATTTTGAAATCCATGGTCTGACCGATCAGCGCATCGAAATCCCTGATCGGACGGACATCGATCTGAGAACCCGGCAGGAAGGCATCGACGCCGGAGAGATCGACGACAATACCGCCCTTGATGCGGCGGGTGCAGCGGCCCTGGATGATCTCACCTTTTTCATAGGAGGTGTTGACCATCTCCCAGACGCGCATAAAGTCGGCTTTCTTTTTCGACAGAATAAGACTGCCCTCAGCATCTTCGATGTTGTCGATGAAGACCTGTATATTGTCACCAACATTGATCTCCCTGGGATCGGCAAACTCCTCGAGGGGGATGGTCCCCTCCGACTTGAAGCCGATATCAACAGCCACTTCCTTTTCGTTGATGGCGAGTACCTTGCCGGTGACGACAACACCGGAGACAAAATCGGTGAGGGTCTCTTCGTAGAGCTTTTCAAGGCTCTCGCGTTCCTGCGGTGAGTACTCATTTTCGAGCAGGTCGAGGGATGCCAGTGTGGGCTCCTGCGAAGCCGTCGCCAGGACAGGCGCGGCTGCCGGGGCTTGCGCCGGTTCTTCAACGGCAACTGGAGCCTGGACCGGTTCTTCTGCAGCTGCGAACTCTAGTTCAGAGGCGGCCGTCTCCGGGATGACCTCTTCCTGCTTTGGAATCTCTTGTCCATCCTCAGCGGCGGACAGGTTGGTGTTGGTTAGTTCGTCCATTTTTTTACTTTCTCCTTTTGTATGAATACTTGCCCAACTGGGTCAAGTTTTTTTATTTGCTCTATACCTTGTTCTCTGCAGCGGATAAAAGATCGCGGATCTCCTCAAACTGCCAGTACGGAGTCGAGGCCCCGCCGGTGATACCGATCAGATCTTGCGGATGGATCCAGGCCCTATCCAGCTCGGCGGGGGATTCAATCCGGTAGCTTCTGGGATTCTTTTGCCGGCAGATTTCAAAGAGCACCCTGGAATTGGAGCTCTCGCGTCCGCCGACAAAAATGAGCAGATCCACACTGCCGGCGAAGCCGGCGATCTGATCGTAGCGCCGGCTGATGAAGGGGCAGGTGGTATCGGCAAAGGTCACCTGGCGCACGTGCCCGGCGATGAGGCCGCACATGCGCTCAAACTGCTCGCCGCCGATGGTGGTCTGGGCGATGACGAAGGTCGCACGCTCAGGATCGATCTCCGCCAGATCGGTTTCGTCGGCGGCGACGATGCCCTGATTTTCGCAATGGCCGAGGATGCCGATCACCTCGGCGTGGCCCTTTTTACCGATGATGACGATCTGTTCGCCCAGGCGGTAGTGCTCGGCCGCCATTTTTTGCACTCTTTTCACGGTCGAGCAGGTGCCGTCGATGACCGTAAAGCCGGCGTCATGCAGGTTCGTCTGCAGGGCGGTTCCGACTCCGTGGGTGCGTATAAAAATTTCCCGCCCCTGCAGACCGGCAAGCTTGTCGGGCTGATCAGCCACTTCCTGGCTGACGGTTTCGAGGCCCAGCAGGGCCAGGCGGTCGATTTCGCGCTGGTTGTGGATGAGTGGACCAAGCGCAGTCAGGGCTTCGCCGCGCTGGAGGCGCGTCTCAACCTGGCTGATGGCGCGCCGGACACCGGGGCAGAAGCCGGCCCGGGGATCGATGATGATCTCCATCCTCAGGCACCCCTCTGGCGGGCCGCGTGTACAATATACTCGACCTGTTCATCGATGGCCATGCAGGTGGTGTCCAGTTCGAGAGCGTCCTCCGGCTTGCACAAGGGGCTGATCCTGCGGCCGCTGTCATCCTGATCCCGCTTGGCGATCGTGCGGATGAGCTCATCCAGGTCGACTGCGATCCCCTTTTCCGCCAGCTCCAAACGACGACGGCGCGCCCTCTCCTCGATTGAAGCGATGAGGAAAACTTTCACTTCCGCATCGGGAAATACCACACTGCCCATATCCCGCCCTTCGGCGACTATGCCGCCCTGCCCGCCCAGACGGCGCTGCTGGCTCAGGAGGGCCTCACGCACGCCGGGATTGGCCGCCACAGGCCCGATCGCGCTGGCGACCTCGGGGAGACGGATGGCCTCGCTGACATCCTCACCCTGCAGGATGACCCTGAGCCCCGCGCTGGCGGGGACGAGGGCGATTTCACACTCTCTGGCGATCGCGGCCAATTGTTCGGGACTGTCAAAGTCTGCCCGCCGGCGCAGGGCCGCCAAAGTTACGGCGCGGTAGAGCGCACCCGAATCAAGATAAAGATAGCCGAGCTGTTCAGCCACACGGCGTGCGGTCGTGCTTTTCCCGGAGCCAGCGGGACCGTCGATGGTGATGACGAGTCTTTTATTCTTTTCGTCCATCGTTCACTCTGCGTCCTGTGCCAGACCCACCGCCGCGCGCAGGGAGCGGACCTCCTCGTCCTCGAGGTAGCGCCATTCGCCGCGCGGCAGTCCCGAGAGCTTGATCGGTCCGAAGCGGACGCGGCCGAGATTCTTGACCCGGTAGCCTAGCGCAGCGAACATGCGGCGGACCTGCTGCTGCCGGCCTTCGCGCAGTTCGATTTCGACCTCGTGCCTGGAGTCGCCGTAAAAGCGGGCGCTGCAGGGCTGGGTGATGCCGTCCTCGAGGGTGACGCCGGTTGTGAGCGGCTCAAAGTGCTGCGGATCGAACGGGCTCTCCAGCACGGCGTGATAGAGCTTGGGCACCTTGAAGCGGGGATGGGTGAGCCGGTGGGCCAGCTCGCCGTCATTGGTGAGCAGCAAAAGTCCGGTAGTATTATAGTCGAGGCGGCCGACCGGAAAAATGCGCTGCGGCAGGGGCACCAGTTCGAGAACGGTGCGCCGTCCCTTTTCGTCGCTTGCGGTGGTGATATAGCCTTTGGGTTTATTTAAAAGAACATAGACCGAATCCGCGGCGGGCGCCAGGTGATTGCCATCCAGGGTGACCCGGTCGAGCGCTTCGTCGATACGGGTCGCGAGGCTGTCGATAATCTCGCCATTGACGGCGATGCGCCGCTCGCGAATTAGATTTTCGACGGCACGGCGCGAGCCGAGGCCACAGGCGGCCAGATAACGGTTAATGCGCATCATCGGCCGGAGAGGTTTCCGTGACGGCAGCAGCGGCGTCAAGCGGAAGCTGCGCCGAATCGGGCGAGGCTTCGACCGGCGGAATGTCTGGTCCGGCCGTCACCGGAGAAACGGGTGCTTCGGAGGCCACTTCTACGCCTCCATTCGAGCCGTTCGAGTCGCCGCCTTCAGCTCCGGTTTCTGCCTCATCCCCGGCCTCACTGGCGAGGATCTCCTCCTCGGGGATTTCGCGGATGGCCTTTTGGCCTTCGCCCATAGCGAGCAGCTCTTCGATCTCCTTGGGTTTGGGCAGATCGGAGATATCGTCGATGCCGAAATAGATCAAAAATTCCTTGGTCGTGCTGAAAAGCAAGGCGCGGCCCTGGCCCTCGTCGCGTCCGGTGATGGAGATCAGTTTGCGTTCGAGCAGGGTCTGCATCACTCCGTCCGAGTTCACACCGCGGATGGCAGCCACTTCCACCCTGCTGATCGGCTGTTTAAAGGCGATGATGGAGAGGGTCTCGAGTGCGGCACGGGTGAGGCGGTTGCGCTCCCGCCCGGCGAACATCTGTTTGATCCAGCGGAAATATTCGGGCCGGGTGGCGAACTGGTATCCGCCGCCCGCCTTTTTGAGAAAAAAGGCGCGTTCCTTGAGATCCTCGGCCAGTTCTGCGAGGGCGCTTTCGATCTCCGTCTTCTCCACCCCCTCAAGGATAACCCTGATCTGGTTCATGGAAAGGGGTGTGTCCGAGGCGAAGATAAGGGCCTCAAGAATCGACTTGAGTTTGTTCCGCTCCATTTATCCTTCTGATCATAATTTCTGCAAAAGGCTCATCCTGCACCGCGCGAATCTCGCTCCGCTTGATCAGCTCGAGGATGGCGATGAAGGTCACCACCCAGATGATCTTTTCACTGTCCGGAGAAAAGAGTTCGCGAAAAGTCAATTCACTTTTTTTATCGAGGGCGTCGAGAACATTGGCCATGCACTCCTCGAGCGTGGTGGTAATTTCGACCACGCGGTGGACCGTCACCTTTTTGGACTGGTCCATAATCAGCTTGAAGGCGGCGACCAGATCAAAGAGGCCCACTTCAGCGCCGGGCTGAAAATCCTCGCCGATGGTCTCTTCCTCGACCTTGAAGTTGCCGCGGCCGTACTCTTTGAGGGTGGTTTCCTCTTTGCTGCCGAGATCCTCGGCGACATCCTTGAAGCGCTTGTACTCGAGCAGGCGCTGAACCAGTTCCTGGCGCGGATCGGTGATATCCTGCTGCTCCTCGCCGAGATCGGGTTTGGGCAGGAGCATCTGGGCCTTGATGCGCATCAGGGTGGCGGCCATGAGGATGAAATCGCTCGCCGCCTCCAGGTCAAGAAGCTGGATGATCTCAAGATACTGCAGGTACTGCTGGGTGACCTTGGCGATCGGGATATCATAAATGTCGACCTCCTCCTTTTTGATCAGGAAGAGGAGCAGATCCAGCGGCCCTTCAAAACTTTCCAGTTTGACCTTGTAACTCATAAGCAGCCAGGAGACCTCACCGTGTGAAGCGTTTTCAAGTGGAAGGCCTGCCGGAAGCGCCGGTTCCGCTTGACATGACGAAGGCCGTCGGAATCACGGCCTTGGCAGCAGAAGAAGAGATGCGCTGTATCTGGATAGCCACGGTCAATTTAAAAAGATATAGGGTTTCCAGCAATCTTCGCTGACGCCCATATGATGCTGAATAAAAAAGAGATGGCTTGGCCGCCGGGGGTCTTTCGCCAGCCGCAGGTTGGCCTGTTCGGGAGAGCGGTCCCCCTTGCGGTTGTTGCAGCGCACACAGGCGCAGACCAGATTATCCCAGCTGTCGGAGCCGCCCCGCACCTTCGGGATGATGTGATCGACGGTGAAAGGCCCTTTGGTGGTGCCACAGTACTGGCAGCGGAAGTTGTCCCGTTTGAGGATGTTGCGGCGCGACAGTTCAACATGCTGATGAGGGAACCGGATATAGCGCAGCAGGCGCACGATGCTCGGCAGGGGGAAAGCCATGTGTTGCGAATGGACCCAGCGGTCGTGCTTCTCGACGATCTCCACCTTCTCGAGGAAGGCGAGGATGATCGCTTTCTGGGCGCTGACGACGGTCAACGGCTCATAATTTTGATTGAGCAGCAGTACTTTGACGTTTTGCATTTTCGATCCTTGGACAAGGATCTCCTCGTCGCCTGCTGATCCAGCGCAATGGCCGCCGGCAGCGTGCCGCCGCGCGTTGTGGCCGGCAGGCGAACACACTATGAAAAATATTAAAAAATATAAGATTAAATATTGATATAGTCAAGTTTTTTCTGCATTTTTGCAGCGTCAGCAGGCGCAGTGCGTCACAGGTCGATTTTTTCGGCCTCATCGATGAGCATGACCGGAATATTATCCTCAACGCGATAGCGCAGGCCCACTACTTTTTCCGGCTTGAGGCCGCACTCCGGCTCGGTGCAGAGTCCGTTTTCATCAACCGGCATTCCGCATTCCGGGCAGTGGCGGCCCCTGCAGGTCAGAGTATCCGCGGCCTCATCGTACTCCAGTTCGCCGTGGCAGGCGGGGCAAATCAGAATCTCGAGCAGCTCCTTGCTCACCATAATTACCTCCTTTTATTCGTTCCAGACGCCCATGCGGGCGAATTTTTCGATGCGGCGCCGCACCAGTTCCTCGCGCGGGAGTGCGGCAAGTTCTTCCAGTTCACCGAGCAGGGCCTCCTTGAGGATGCCGGCGGTCCCGGCGTGATCGTTATGCGCCCCGCCCTCGGGTTCCCTGAGGATGCGGTCGATGATGCCCAGTTTGAGGAGGTCTTCCGGTGCCACCTTCATCGATTCTGCAGCGATGTGGGCGTTGGCGCTGTCGCGGTAAAGAATGGCAGCGCATCCTTCCGGCGAGATGACCGAATACCAGCTGTTCTCGAGCATGAGAATCCGGTCCCCCACTCCGATACCCAGGGCTCCGCCGCTGGCTCCGTCCCCGATGATGACCACCACGATCGGGACTGGCAGGCGGGCCATCTCGAAGAGATTGCGCGCGATCGCTTCCGCCTGGCCGCGTTCTTCGGCACCCAGCCCAGGGTAGGCGCCGGGAGTATCGATCAGGCAGACCACCGGCCGTGAAAAACGAGCGGCCATTTTCATCAGACGGAGGGCTTTGCGGTAGCCTTCCGGATTGGGCATGCCGAAATTGCGGCGGATCTTCTCCCGGGTCTCCCTCGCCTTCTGGTGGCCGATGAGGGTGATGCGGATGGTTCCCAGGGTGCCAATGCCCGCGACGATGGCGGGATCGTCGGCAAAGAGGCGGTCGCCGTGAAGCTCGATAAAATCGGTCATCATAAGCCGGATATAGTCGAGGGTATAGGGCCGGTTGGGATGGCGGGCGAGCTGCACGCGCTGCCAGCGCGTCAGGCTGCTGTAGACCTCCTGGCGGAGCTGGCGCGCTTTTGCCTCCAGCCGTTCGATCTCACGGCTGAAGGCGAGATCCTTGCTGCTGGAGTATTCACGCAGCTCGGCGATGCGCCGTTCGATCTCGACAATAGGTTTTTCGAATTCAGGGACAAAATTGTTCATGATTCGCTCCGCTCCACATTCTGCATGCGAGCGATCACACTCTTGATCAGGATCTCTGCATCCAGAAATGGCGAATAATTTTTCATGTAAAAGAGCCGCAGACGTTCCCGCTCCTCTTCGGAGAGAGCGGGTGCGTGATCAGCCTCTTCCATACTAGTCAACCCCGGTTTCAGGGACCAGGCCAGGCTCGAACGGGCCGGACTGCTCTCCGGGCTGGGGCCGACGAAACTCATCCGTCCGCGCCAGATGGCCGCTATTCTCGGCAGGAGCCGCCACCACTCTCCCCCCTCGCCAGTGCTTTCCCACTCCTGCACTGAAAAGTTCTGCCGCTGCACCCCCGCATAGGTCACCGGCCTGCGTCGCCGGCCGCGCACCCAGCGCTGCCACAGCCATACCGGCCAGGCCAGAAACAGAATGAGCGAAGCCAGCGTAAAGTCGAGGATGCGCTTGAGGACGCGATAGATGGGGCTTTGCAGCTTGTAGTTGATCTCCATCAGCGGCACATCCTCGATGTACTCGATCGAAGCCTTGCCGATGATGACATCCATACTGCTCGGCACGAGCTTAAAGCTCACCTGCTCATGCGTCGAGGCCGAGATGATGGCCAGCATCTCCTGATAGGGCAGGCGGTCGGTGGCGAAGATGACCTCCTGGACCCTCTCCCTGCGGAGAAGATCATGGATGTGGGCAAGCCCTCCATAGACGGGAATCCCCTCGATCGCAGTGATCTCCTCCTCGGGCTGCGGCAGGACCACAGCACGGACCTCGTAGGCGGCATCGAGCCGGCGCCGCAGACGCGAGACCAGGGCCTCGCTGCTGGCGCGATCTCCGACCAGTATGGCTGTGCGGCGCAGCACCAGCTGGCCGAGTCTGCGGGAGAAGAAGCGCCCCTGCATCTGGGCGGCGAGCTTGAGCAGCATGCGCCAGCCGGGGAGCAGCAGCAGATTGAGCGCCCCGGCGTAAAGGACGACGAGGCGGGAGAAACCGATCTGCTTGAAGAAGAAGGTGATGGCGCTGTTGATCACCAGCCCGATCAGCACAGCCACGGTGGTCCTGGCCACCGAGAGCCGCCAGGAAGTATAGACCCCCTGCATAAAGAGGGCCGCCAGCCAGATCGTGCTGTAGACAAGGTGCACAATGAGAAAGGCGTCCCAGGGGAAGCGGGGTGAAAAGCGCAGATAGACCGCTGCCGCCAGCGCGAGAGTCATCAGCATCAGATCCAGCAGCGGCCAGACCGCGCTGCGCAGCGCGGCGGAGAGCAGGGCAGCCAGGGCGCGCAGGCGAATCGCCACGATCAGGGTCCAGGAGGGGATCCAGGCGCTGTTTTTTCGAAAGTGCTTGTTGACAAAGAGGCGCATGGCCTCGTAGAAGAGGCGGCGCTGTTCAAAAGGGCTGCGTTTTGAGCTCTCGCCCTTGAAATGAATGATCCGAGTATCGGGCACATAGTAGATCTTCCAGCCCGCCGACAGGATGCGGAAGCAGTAATCGAGATCCTCTCCGTACATGAAGAAAGAGTCGTCGAGATAACCGACCTGATGGACCGCCTCGCGGCGCAGGAGCATGAAAGAGCCGGAGATCGCCTCCACCTCGCTGGTCTTGTCCTCGTCCAGGAAGGTGAGGTTGTATCGTCCGAAGAGCGGGCTCTTCGGAAAGAGGGCGGCCAGCCCGATGATTTTGGCAAAGGCGACCCAGGGCGTGGGGAAGCTTCTGCGGCAGGCCAGCTGCAGCGTGCCGTCAGGGTTGAGAATCTTGCAGCCGACCGCCCCGGCCTCGGGATGCCCGTTTAAAAAGCCGATCAGGGTTGAGAAGGTATCTTCCTGAACAATGGTATCTGGATTGATCAGGCAGATATAGCGTCCGGTCGCCTTTTCCAGCGCCAGGTTGTTGCCGCCGGCGAAGCCGAGGTTTTCGGCGCTGGCGATGAGGTGAACGCCGGGGAAGCGGCGGCGGACGAACTCGGCGCTGCCATCCATGGAGTTGTTGTCGACGACGAAAAGCTCATGGTCGATTCCTGCAACGGCGCGTTCGATGGAGATGAGCGCCTGCTCGAGGAATTCGCGCACATTATAGCTGACGATTATGATGCTCAGAGTCATGCACTGGCCATAGGTCGCATGCGGAAAATGATTATTAACAAACATACAAAAAAAGCGGCTGATTCGCAACTGAATAGTATGGCAAAATGAGCGCGATTCATTTTTCGCCGTCCACATAAAAAAAGGGCGGCAATAAGTTGCCGCCCGGATCAGTGTCCCCAAGGGGATTCGAACCCCTGTTACGGGATCGAAAATCCCGAGTCCTGACCCCTAGACGATGGGGACAATGCAACAGGTCAAATGTATGGGAGGGTGAGTGACGGGACTTGAACCCGCGGCCACCAGGGCCACAACCTGGTGCTCTATCCAACTGAGCTACACCCACCGTGGCGATTTTTACTCAAGAGTGTTAATTTATGAATTTATTTATTTCAAATCAAGTGATTTTTATCGTGTGTGCGATAAATTCGCCATGGCCAGTTGAAAACGATCCGGATAGTTGGTTATGATTGAGTCCACGTTCAGCTCGATCATGCGCTCGATCTCTTCCACCCGGTTGACAGTCCAGGCGCAGACCCGGATTCCCCGCGCATGGGCGACATCGATCCATTCGCTGGAGAGCAGGCTCTGTTCTACACTCCAGACGGGCCACCGGAAAAGCAGTTCATCGGGCGGCCAGGTGCTGGCGAAGATCAATCCCATCCTGATGCCGGGCAGGAGCGGAGCGAGGCTGAGCAGATTCCGGGGGTCGAAGGAGGTGCAGATGAGCCGCCCCGGATCCTCCACCCTTTCGAGGAGAGCGGCGGCCTTTTCCGCCAGCCGCACCGGTTCGCGGACTGTTTTGAGTTCGATATTAAGGCGCCAGCCGGGAGGGCCAAGCTGCAGTATATCCGCCAAAACGGGGATGCGCTCACCCGGAAAGGCGGGGTTGAACCAGCGGCCGGCTTCCAGTTTTTGCAGATCGCGCCAGAGGAACTGATCAACACGGCCGCTGCCGTTGGTCGTGCGCTGCAGGGTATCGTCATGAATGACGACGAGTTCGTCGTCCAGTGAGAGCTGCACATCCAGCTCGCTGCCGTCCGCTCCGAGCTCAATCGCCCGCCTGAAGGCCGCCAGGGTGAGTTCGGGAGCATGCCCTGAAGCTCCGCGGTGAGCGAGGAGGAGCGGCCGGTCGGCGAGGAAAAATTGTTCAGTCACACCAATTCCCTTCCGGGCGATGTTCTATTCTGCGATCAACTGAGCGACGGCCCGGTCCAGTTTCTCCTCCGAGGCGGGACCGGAGCCGATGGCATATTCGCGCACAATACCTTTTTTGTCGATCAGCACCATATGGGGGATGCCGTAGACTCCATAGGAGGTTTCATTGGCTGCGGCCTCCTCCCCCTCTGCGACGGCATAGGGAAAAGGGATCTGGTGGTGCTGCTTGAATTTGACAATCCATTCGAATTCATCGGCGGGAGCGATTCCGGTCAGGTTTTGTCCGAGCTGGTTAAAGCGGCCATAGTAGCGGGTCAAGCCGATGATGACCAGCCCCTTTTCATGGTACTCCCCGTAGAGCTTTTTGAGATGGGGGAACATCGCCCGGCATGGGCCGCACCAGGGAGCCCAAAAGTCGAGCAGGACCACTTTGCCCCGCAGCCCCTTCAGGTTCAGGGGTTGCGAATCGATCCATTTACCCGCCCGCCACTCGGCAGCAGGGGCATTGATGAGGTTGAAAAGGCTGGATTTGGCTGTGATGGCGCGCTGCAGCCGCGCTTCTGTATCGCCGCTCTTTTTCAGCTCCTCAAGCAGGCCGAGAGCGGCGGTTTTATCGCCCTTCTGGAAGAGCAGGTCGGCTTTTTCGATGATCAGGCTGCCGCGGGCATTCGCGGGCAGAGCGGCAATACCGGCATCGGCCGCAGCTATAGCTTTATCCAGTTGATTTTGTTCCTGATAGCCGTAGAGAAGATTGAGATAATAGTCACCGGCTTCGTCGCCCACGAGGAGTTTGAGTTTGTTATTGAAGAGTTGTTCCGCCCTGGCAACCTCGCCCTTCTGCACGTAGAGGTTGAAGAGCATGGCGAGGGGCTCCTTTTCAGCGCCGGCCGGAGCGTATTTTTCCAGCAGGATCAGCGCCGAATCGCTCTTGCCGGCGGCAAAGAAGAGGCGGGCGGCGGCGTGATAGTTCTCCCCGCCAACCTTGACAGGATTCACCCCGCTGATGTAGGAGAGAGCCTTTTCCCGGCGCGCGGTCCGCAGGCTGTCCATGTTGCGCAAGCCTGCCGCGCGCGCCTTGATGATCAGACTGTCCACTTCCACCGCCTTTTTATCCAGATCGACATAAGCCTCCTTCTGGCAGGCGAAGGCAAAGAGGGCCAGCAGTGCGAAAACAGCGGCAATGGTTCTTGTCATCATTTTCTCCAATGGTTGAGTCCTGAAGGTCTACTGCAGGCCGAGTTCCTGCAGCAGTGTATGGGCGCGCGAGACCTGTTCGAGAACCCAGAGTATGTAGCGCACATCGACGCCGATCGAGCGGCTGTAGGAGCTGCTCCAGGCATAATCGTTGATGGTGGCTTCAAAGGCGCGATCAAAATTGAGGCCGATCAGCTCACCGCGCCCATTGAGGACGGGGCTGCCGGAGTTGCCGCCGGTGGTATCCATATCATAGAGAATGTTCACCGGCACCTGTCCCAGATCAGGGTTGATATAGGGACCGGCGACGCTTCTGGCGCAGGCGTCAAGCAGGGCCCGGGGAGCATCGAAGGGCTCCTCCCCCCTGTTCTTCTCGATAATGCCGTCAAGGGTGGTGAAGGGGGCATAGTAGACAGCGTCGCGCGGGGCATAACCGCGGATATGGCCGTAGGTAAAACGGAGGGTGCCGTTGGCGTCGGGGATAAAGTCGTGGCCGTCAGCCGCCTGTTTGATATCCACGTAATCCGCCATCAGCTGTTCCAGCCTGGCGCTGCCGGCGCGCCGGGCCTCACGCTGAATCTGAAAATCGGGATAGAGACCGGCCGCCAGTTTAATGAAGGGGTCTCCGGTCTTGAGCAGTTCTGCGGAAGGCTTGCCGAAGAGCTGTAGCGCCCAGGCAGCCTCCTTGAGCCGGCTGCTGTTAAAAGCCTCATCGAGGAATTTGCCCAGTTTCCTGCCTTTGGGCAGCCGTGCGATGGCCGCGGGCTGCTGACCGGCGGGAAGGGCCTGCATTTTCTCGATGAGTTCACCAAGGAAGAGGCGTTCCCGCGGGAGATAAAAATCGGCGAGGGAGAGCGGCAGCCGTTCTCTGGTGCGGGTCAGATTGCGCTCCATAAAGGGACTGTCGCGCTCAAGATCGGGCTTGGCCATCTCGACGGAAGATTGATAGAGGGTATAGGCGGTCGAGAGCAGCGCGGAGCTTCTCAGCAGGGCATCCATGAGCTTCTCGGATTCGAAACGGCTGGAGATATCCGCATAGTAGGCGGCGATCTCCGGCAGCACTGTGCTGTAGCGGCTCTGGCGTGCCGTATCGGCGGCGATAAATTCCGCCAGCCGGACCTCCTCATGCCGTTTGCGCTCCACGAGGTTGAGGCGTTCGACGCCGAGCAGTTTGCCCTGGTAATTTTTCCAGGTATTGGCCAGGCCCTTGATCGGCGAGGCGAGTTTGAGGGCGACAGCGCGATCTGCTTTGCTCATCTCCTCCATGGTTTCGATCTGGTGGCCGTACCATTCGACGATCCAGGGCATGCGCAGCCCGCTTTCATACTCAAGATAGTGCGAGGTTGTATGCCGATAGGTCCGCCCGGGATAGCCGAGAATGAAGGCGAGGTCGCCCTCGCGGGCGCCTTTGGCGGCAATCGGCAGGTAGATGCGCGGGGAGTATGGGACATTTTCCGGGGCGTATTCCGCGGGACTGCCGTCGGGGGCCACATAAGCGCGCATGAGAGAGAAATCGCCGGTGTGGCGCGGCCAGACCCAGTTATCTTCTTCACCGCCAAAGTTGCCGATGCCGTGGGGTGGGGCATAAACCAGGCGGACATCAGTAAGATAGGTGTAGATAAAGAGCACATAGCTTTTGCCGGGGAACATCTCAGCGAGTTCGACGCGCTTGCCGGGATTTTCCTTTTCTGCAGCAGCGATCAATTCCTTGCTCTTCTGTTCCTTGGCTTTGGCTCTGGCGGCGAAATCGCCGGCTGCGGCCACCGCATCGAGGAGCTGCCGCGAGACATCCACATAGTCTTCAGTAATGCGCACGGTAAAGCCCCGGGCGGGGAACTCTGTGGCATGGGTGGCGGCATAAAAGCCATCGTGGAGATAGTCGTGCTCGGCGCTGCTGGCGCGCTGGATAGCGGAGAAGGCGCAGTGATGATTGGTGAGAATAAGCCCCTGCGGCGAAATAAAGGAGCCGGTGCAGCCGCCGATATTGATGATAGCGCCGGTGAGGCTGAGGCTGTCGGGATTGAAAATGGACCCGGCGGAAAGTTCAAAGCCGGCCTGGCGCAGGTCGAGTCTGTTCAGTTCACTCATGGGGAACATGCCCTCCTCGGCGAGGCCGAGTGAGGCGAGGAGGATCAGTAAAAGGGGGATTTTGGTCAGACGCATGACGGACTCCTGCTGGGAAAATGGCATAGGAATTGACAGCTCAAAGATAGAAAAAAAAGGGCAAAGAAGAAAGAAGAAAGTCGCGGGGGTGCAAAAATGGAACGGCCCCGGCCGTGGTGGCGGCTGGGGCCGAAAGCTGGTACAAGTTTTGTGGAGCATCGCCGGCTAAGGAGCTGTGCGCCCTTTTATTCGTTGCCCATGATGAACTCTTCCTTACGGATGCCGAGCTTTTTCATCTTGAAGCGCAAATTGGGCTCGGAAAGATGGAGCACCTGAGCGGCGCGCGACTGATTGCCGGCGAACCGGCGCAGGGCGCGTTCGATCATCTCCTTCTCGAGCTGCGCCACAGCGCGGTTGAGGCTCTGCAGTTCAACGCGCTGGAACTTTTCTGCCTCGTCGACAAAGGGAAGGGCCTCCATCAGCAGCATGCCTTCCGGGGAGGAGACCACAACGCTGCGGACAGCGTTCTCCATCTCCTTGACGTTGCCCGGCCAGGAGTATTTCAAGATCTGATGAAAGATCTCGAAGGGCATGGGTGGCACAGTGCGGCCGATTTTTCGGCAGAAATAATCGAGATAGAATTCAAAAAAGGCGACAATATCCTGTTTACGTTCCCGCAGGGAGGGCAGTTTGACGGTCATGGCGCTGAGGGTGAGATAGAGTTCCGAGTTAAAGATTCCCTCTTTGGCATATTCCTGCAGTTTGCCGGTAGCGGTGGAGATAATGCGGAATTCGGCGGCGATGGGCTCGGCGTGAGCCTGAAGCTGGAGGTATCCTCCCTGAGCGAAGCTCATCAGGCGAGCCTGCGATTCGCGGTCCAGGTATTCCAGATTCTGGACGATCAGCGTGCCGCGCAGTCCCTCTTCCGAGGAGTGTTCTTGCTGCTGGAGCAGGGACTGGATCTCCTGATCGAAGGTTTTGTTGAGTTTGGCGGCGTCGGTAATGAAAACGGGTGCTTTTTTGCGGGCGCTGTTATCGATGACAAGTTTGGCAATCAGCAGCTTTTCGGTGCCAGGTTCGCCGGTGATCAATACGGGTTGATCGCCCTTGGCGAGGATCGGAATGGAACGGCGGATCTGAAAGATCGCCGGAGAATGACCAATCAAATCCTCCTGGACGAGATATTCCTCCCAGAGCTTGCTCATAGGGTGCTTCCCTTAATATGCCAATGCATAAGGTGCCAATATCTAATAGAATCAGTGTGTTAGCCGTTCAGATGATGTCGGAGGCAAGGCAGAGTGGAGAGAGATTGTCACAAGAGTATTACACCTCTATCCCTCTTAATATTATCTCTTTTACGGTCAAAAAGCAAGCAAAAAATCATAAAAAGAAATAAATTTCGTAATAAAAAAACCGGCCTGTCACGATGTAGATGTGACAAGCCGGTTCCTGTGAGGAGACACAGTTAAACTTGAACGCTTCAGACCGAGGAGGCGTAGTGCTGGAGTTTGATCCGGATGCG
Source organism: bacterium (assembly GCA_035388125.1). Lineage (GTDB taxonomy): Bacteria > Zhuqueibacterota > Zhuqueibacteria > Residuimicrobiales > Residuimicrobiaceae > JAKPUX01. The sequence goes on from DAOOPF010000006.1 coordinate 49,570, forward strand.
TCTGACCATTTCGGCCTGACGGCCCTGGATCGTGGCATTCTCGATCATGCCCAGGCAAATCTTCGCCTCCCTGGCGGTGACATTGAGAACGACAGTCCGGGATGAATCCTGAAAGAGAGCGACCTGCCGCGCGCCCTCGCGCAGTTTTGCCGACAGGTCAGCCAGTCCTTCTATGTCTGAGCCCTTGACGATGGTATGATCGAAAAGCGTGAGCATGCTCTCCATCTCCAGCCGGTTGAGCCGAAGGGACTTGTCCTGAGCGATGTTGACACTGAGGCTCAGGAAAAAGAGAAAAGTCATCATGGCCAGCAGGGCAAAAAAGTGTTTCATCCAGCCTCCTGTCGGATCTACACAATCCTTGCAGCGACACTAATCCTGATGCAAGCTGTGTGCCAACATTTAGAGGCATCTTTTGTGCCTGGCTCTCCCCTGCCGGGGGGACAAGCTGTGGTCCTGAAGCCACAACCAACCCTGCGCATGGGGCATCTCCTCCCCACTATCTCCAGGAGCCGGGATTACCTTTCCCTGCGCTTCTTCTCGCGCATGATGGCGAACTGCCTTCTGGCGAATTCCCAGGTTCCGCGCCGTTTCCCCCAGATCGCAGGTTCCAGCTGCTGCTCCGCCAGCAGGCGTTTCAGGGTCAGGGCGGGCTCATCGGGATCCATTTCACCGGTGATCATGCAGCCATAGCGTCCGAACGAGCGTTCTTCGCCCTGGAAGGGGAGCGGATCGGAGCCTGCGAGAATGCGCCATCCCTCACTCACGGCCTTGCGCATGAGGTCGGGTTCACTCCAGAAAGTGGGGCGCATGGCGCTGTCGCCTATGAAGAGGCCCGGCCGCGGCGGTTGTGCGAGCAGTGATTGCACGATGGTCTTGCGTCGTCCTGACCATTTCCCGGGCGCCCAGTTGATGGTGACCAGAGCGCCGGCTTCAAGCGCCTGGTCGATGAGAGCTGAGGTTTCCAGCTCCCGGTCGGGGAGTCTCAACCGTGAGGCGAGAGTGCCGATTTCGAGTCCATCCGCGCTGACCACCTGCCGTCCTGCGATGATATAAAGGACGATGCGTTCGCCGAGCTGAACGCGCAGAGCTTCCTGCTCCCGGGTCGGGATGATGTGATAGATCCCGACTCTGACGCTCTCCTGCAGCTGGGTAAATGCGGAACAGTCGGCGCGCTCCGTCAGGAGCCATATCTTGGCGGTCTCTTTTTCCGGCCTGGCGGAATCCATATTCGACAGGCTGAAGGCGATGGCCTGGTTCAGATCAGCCTGCGGATAGAGGTGAATATGGGCATCGATGATCAGGGTTTTCTCAGACATGGCTCCTCACATTCCTGAGGCGGCCTCCTGAACCCGGCTTTCGGGCAGGAGAGCTCAACCTCCCGCACAAGAGAGTATCTTATTTCGTTGATGACCATTCATGGGCGCCTTGCGACGGCACCGAGATATAGATAGCGGGTTCCAGGCCGGTTCTGCTCCGGTAGAGGGTGCCGATCTCCCTGCAGAAAGAGTCAACGGCGCTGCGTTCCACAAGGTTGACGGTGCAGCCGCCGAATCCCCCGCCGGTCATGCGGGCGCCGAGGCATCCGGGTACACCTCTGGCGATCCCGACCATGAGGTCGAGTTCCTCGCAGCTGACCTGATAATCGTCGCGCAGGCTGTCGTGGGAGGCATTCATCAGGCTGCCAAAGTGGTGCAGATCGCCGCTGCGCAGGCTGCGGATCGACTCGAGCACCCTTTCGTTTTCGCTGATGACGTGGCGGCAGCGTTTTCTGACGGTCTCGTCGAGTTCGCCTTCCACCCGGGTGAATTGTTCGAGGTCAAGGTCGCGCAGAGCCCTGATGGCGGGCCAGTGCTTCTGCATGCGCTGCACACCCTCCTCACACTCCCGGCGGCGGTTGTTGTACTCTGATGCCCCGAGCTCATGTTTGACCATGGTGTTGCAGACCACGATCCGGGAATGATCTGAGGGCAGGGGAACGAGTTGATACTCGAGCGACCGGCAGTCGAGGAAGAGGGC
>DAOOPF010000007.1:0-9808 GCA_035388125.1 bacterium
CGGTCATGTCGAGATAGGCGTGGCCGAAGCGCAGGGGTTCGATGAGGGGCGAAAAATGGCCCAGCAGGCCGAGCAGCGCTGTGGTGGCGCGGGTGTAGAGTTCCTCGTTGGGCGGCAGCACAGTCAGATCGCGGCAGTATTTGCGCGCCTGGGGCAGGGGCATACCGCGCTGCACGCCCTGGCCGGCCGCTTCGCGGGAGAGGGCGGCGACCAGGGAACGGGTGGCGGTCTGAACGGCCACGACCACCGGGCGCTGACGCAGGCGGGGTTCCAGGACCCGTTCCACCGCAATGGGGAAATCGCCGATGTCGATATGGATGATGGTACGCGGCACGGTTTCTCCTCGCTAGATCACCTCTTCGCGCAGCAGAGCGACAACCTTGCCCTGCACGCTCCACTCCCCCGTCGGATGAATATCGGCATGGGCGGGGTTTTCAGCGTGAAGGTAGCGTCTGCCGTCGCGCTGGGCCAGCCGTTTGACGGTGGCTTCACTGTCGATCAGGGCCACCACCACGTCGCCGACATCGGCCTGGGGCTGAGCGTGCACCAGTACCAGATCGCCGTGCAGGATGCCGGCGTTGATCATGCTCTCGCCGGCGACGCGCAGAAGAAAATGGGGCCCGGCGGCGCGCAGGAGAAAGCGCGGCACGGGCACATAGCGCTCGATGTTTTGTTCGGCCAGCATCGGAGTCCCGGCGGCCACGGAGCCGATCAGGGGCACGCCGCCCTCCTCCCCTCCCGGTTCGCCAGCGACCTGGATGCCGCGAGCCTTGTTGCGGTCCCAGATGATATAGCCCTTGCGCGCGAGGATGCGCAGATACTTGACGGCGGTGTTCCGGGAGGCCGCGCCCAGCTCCTCGGTCAATTCCGCCAGGGTCGGGGGATAGCCCTGTTCCCGGGCGCGCTTGATGATCAGTTCGAGCGCCTTTTCCTGCTTGCTCGACAGCTTTTCCATAACCCTCCCACAAAAAAAGGGTGAAATTAATTTCACCCTTAGTATACACAATTTTACGCTGTCAGTCAAGCAAAAAGTGTCAATATATTCACCTTTATGGCGCCGACGTACCCTCGGGAAGGTTGAGCATCCGGGCCAGGCGTTCATGGATGGGCTGCGGCACCTCCTGCTGCCCGAGGCAGTGGTAGAGCTGTACAGTAGTCCGCATGGTCGAGAGCTGCCGGGCGCAGCTCGGGCAATTCTGCAGGTGTTCGCGCAGCCGGGCGCAAAGTTCCGAATCGATGTCTTCAGCGAGATCTGCGCAGATCTCCTGCAATATCTCATGGCACAGCATGAAAGCCTCACCCGTATAGAAAAATGTTGTTTCTTATTGGATGCAGCAGATTTAAAAAGATACAAAAACTACCATTTTTTATAACGCCAGAAGAGATAGAACCCCATGACCGAGACGAAGGCGATCCCGAGCACGAGCCAGAAAGCGTAGGGCAGTTTTTGCATGGGAATGCTGACGTTCATGGAAAAGGCGCTCACGACGAAGGTCGGCACCATGATCCCGATGGTGATGATATTGAGGGTCTTCATGAGGGAGTTGAGGTTATTGCCCACGATCGATGCGCGCGCATCGGCCATGCTGGAGAGAATGTTGGAAAAAATCTCCGCCTGCCGGTAACACTGCGAATTTTCGATCATGATGTCATCGAGCAGCTCCTCCTCTTCCTGCAGGAAGGCGATCTTGCCCGAATTGTTCTTGAGACGCTGGAGGAGGATGGAGTTAGAGGTGATGGCGTTCAGATAGTAGACCAGCGATTTTTCCAGCGAGAAGAGGCTGATGAGATACTTGTTCTGCATGGAGAGGTTGATCTTCTCCTCGAGCTCGTTGGTGATCATGTCGATGATCTTGAGGTGTTCGAGAAAGTGGTAGATTGAGCGGTAGAGCATTTTCAGCATCACATCGCGAAGGCTGGTCACCCGGGTAAATTTCTTGTCATCGAACATCGGCAGGTCTTCGCTGGCGACCAGGATGATCCGGTCATTGAAGAAGAAAATGCCCATGGAGGTAACGCGGAAGAGGAAGCGGTCCTCGACGATATAATTGCGCGGCCGCTTGTAGATCATCGCGAAATGTTCGGGCTCGAATTCCAGACGAGACAGCTCATCGGGATCGAGCGTGGAATTGAGGGTGTGCTCATCCAGCTTCATTTCGGCGGTCAGATATCTTTTTTCCGACTCGTCCGGACTGATATAGATGAGGATCTGCGCCTCTTCCCGGGCGCAAGCCTGTATTTTTTCATTCGCGATTTTATAGCAGCGCAGCATGGCCGGCTCTCCGCCCTCATTCCATAATTTTCAACCAAGGTTAAGATACGGATATTATTTTATTATTTCCAACATAATCTTGCCCCCTCCCGGCGGAGACCTGCTGAAAAAAGAGTTGCAAATATCACCGTAATTGCTTTTATTTAAATCAGATGGCTTCCAATGCCCTTCTCCCTTGCTGCATCTTTGCTCAGGCAAACCTGCCCTTATACTTTCTCTTTTCTCGCATGCCAGCGGCACTCCGCCGCTTCAGGGCCGGGCTCATCCCGGTTGGATGGGTTGAACATGAAGGAGGGTACTATGAGCAAATCAGCCAAACACATTGCGATCACTCTCTCCTTCTGGGGGGTACTCATGCTTAATCCGGATCTGAGCGCGTCACAGGAGACCGGCTATCGTCTGCCGCCCCAGGAGATCATCGATCTGGTCGATGCACCGGCTACGCCTTCGGTCAGTCTTTCGCCCGACCGTCACTGGCTGCTGGTGCTGGAAAATCCCGCTTTACCCACCATTGCAGAGCTCTCACAGCCTGAACTCCGCCTCGCCGGCATCCGCATCAACCCGCAAACCAACGGGCCGAGCCGTTTCAGCTATCATACAGGCTTGCAGCTGAAATCACTGCGCGACGGCGCCACCCGTCCCGTCCGGGGGCTCCCCCCCGGCGCCCGCATCCGCAATGTCTCCTGGTCGCCGGACAGCCGTAAAGTCGCCTTCACCCTGACCGGAGTGAACGCGATCACGCTCTGGCTGCTCGACTGCGGCAGCGCAAGTGCGCGTCAGCTCAGCGGCGAGCCCCTCAACGCCGCATTCTATGATAATCCTTTCCAGTGGATGCCCGACAGCAAAAGGATCCTCTGCCGGCTGATTCCGCCTGAGCGCCCTGACCCCCCCGCCGCGCCGCTCATTCCGGAGGGGCCGGTGATCCAGGAGTGCGGGGGTGTGAGCGCACCGGCGCCGACCTACCAGGATCTGCTCCGGAACAGTCACGATGAGCAGCTCTTCGACCACTATTTCAGCTGCCAGCTCGCCCTTGCGGACGAAAACGGCAGCCTCGCCCGGATCGGCAGCCCGGCGATCTACCGGACGGCGGAGCCCTCTCCAGACGGCCTCGCAATCCTGGTCGAGATCATTCACCGGCCCTATTCCTATCTGGTGCCGGCGCTGCGCTTTCCTCACCGTGTGCAGATTTGGGATCCGAGCGGGGCCTTGGTCAAGGATGTGGCCGATCTGCCGCTCGCCGAACAGGTGCCGATCGCTTTCGATGCTGTTCCCGAGGGGCCGCGCAATTTCGGCTGGCGAGCCGATCAGCCGCAGACGCTCTTCTGGTGCGAGGCCCAGGATGGCGGAGATCCGAAACGCACGGCCGAGATCCGCGACAAGGTATGGACCCTGACCGCCCCTTTCACCCACGATGCCGAACTGCTCGCCAATCTCTCCCTGCGCTTCCGTACGGTCTACTGGGGGGACGAGGACCTCGCGCTTGTTCAGGAGTGGGTCTGGAAAGAACGGCTGGTGCGGATCTGGTCGATCGATCCGGAGAATCCCGACAGCAAGGCGCTCCTCTTCGCCGAGTATTCCATGGAGGACCGCTACAATGATCCCGGGACGCCCCTCATGACTGCAACATCGAGTGGCACCTACGTTTTGCGCCGGACGCGCGATAAAAAGGGTGTCTACATGCGCGGTGAGGGCGCTTCTCCGGATGGCAGCTTTCCCTTTTTGGATGAACGCTCGATAGCGAACGGGCACAGCCGGCGCCTTTGGCGATGCGCCGCGCCCTATTATGAAAACTTCATCGACTTTATGGATGAAGGGGCGGAAACCTTTTTGACGCGTCGCGAGGGCATTGAGGAGCCCCCCAATTACCACTTGCGCCGCCTCAGTCCTGAATCGTCCGTGCCGGTGACCGCTTTTCCCCACCCTTCGCCCCAGCTTATGGGCATCCGCAAGGAGCTGATCCGGTATGAACGGGCCGACAAGGTCCAACTCACAGCCACCCTCTATACTCCGCCGGGCTGGGAGCGAAGCCGGGGCACTCTACCGGTTCTGATGTGGGCCTATCCCCAGGAGTTCAAGAGCGCCGCCTCAGCCAGCCAGGTCACGGATTCACCCTACCGCTTCATCCGCATCTCCCCCCTCAGCCCCCTGTTCTGGGTGATGCGCGGCTATGCGGTGGTCGATGATCCGGCCATGCCGATCGTCGGCGAGGGGGAGAAGGAGCCCAACGACACCTACATCGAGCAGCTGGTCGCCAGCGCTGAAGCGATCGTCGCGGAACTGAAGAACCGCGGCGTCGCAGATTCGACCCGGCTGGCGATCGGCGGTCACAGCTACGGCGCTTTCATGACCGCCAACCTGCTCAGCCACTGCCGGCTCTTCCAGGCCGGTATCGCCCGCAGTGGCGCTTTCAACCGCACCCTCACCCCGTTCGGTTTCCAGAGCGAAGAGCGCACCCTGTGGGAGGCGCCGGAGACTTATTTAAAAATGTCACCCTTCATGGCTGTACAGACAATGGACGCCCCTCTGCTGCTCATTCACGGCGAGGCGGACAACAACACCGGCACCTTCCCGATGCAGAGCGAGCGCTACTACGCGGCCTTGAAGGGGCTCGGCAAGGTTGCCCGGCTGGTCATCCTGCCAAAGGAGAGTCACGGTTACCGCGCGCGGGAATCGGTCCTGCACACGCTCTGGGAGATGGATCAGTGGCTCGAGCGCTTTATCGGCGCACGAAACTGAAGCAGATTCAACACCGGCGAAGCGCGACGCACTGCGCTCCGCCGGTTCTGTGCCTTCCGCTCATCTGACAACCTGCCGCTGCCGGTCGTGGAGCCCACCGTTTTGCGTCAACACTTCCAGCTATATTTTATCAAGACCTTCTCCTCCAGCCGGGCGATATGCTGCACAAATATGAATATTATTCATTTTTTAGTTGCGCTTTTGCAGCGATTTTAGTATTATTAATGAATAACATTCATTAATAATGACCGTCACCACGATTTGAGGTGAAAAATGATCCTTCATCATGAATTCATACGTACGGCAAAGCGGCTGGGCGGCAAGCTCGCGATCATAGACCGCACCCTCGACCGCCGGCTTTCTTACGACAAGGTTCTGATCGCCGGCCTTATCTTCGCCGACTATATTAAAAAGTTCAAGGAGGGCTTTATCGGGGTGATGATTCCGACCTCCTCCGGCTCGATCCTCTCCACCCTTGGGGTCGTCCTGGCGGGCAAGGTCCCGGTCATGATCAACTATTCCACCGGGGCTGCGGAGAACTGCGAGTACGCCCAGAACAAATGCGGTTTTACGACGATCATAACTTCCAGGGCTCTGGTCGAAAAGATCAACTGCCGCATCGTGCCCGGGATGATCTTCATCGAGGATATTCTCGCCGGCATCGGCACCGCGGCCAAACTCAAGGCGGCGCTGCGCTCCAAGCTTCCCACACCGCTGCTCTTCGCCACCCTTCCCTCCTCCAAAGAGGATGACACGGTGGTGATTCTTTTCACCAGCGGCAGCGAAAAGGATCCCAAGGGGGTGCAGCTCACCCACCGCAACTTTAGCTCCAACATCGTCGATCTGGTCAAGGTTTTCGGCCTCAGTGAAAAAGATGTGATGATGGGGGTTTTGCCTCTTTTCCATGTCTTCGGCCACAATGCCAACTTCTGGCTGCCCCTCGTGGTCGGCATGACCAATGTTACCGTTGCCAATCCTCTCGAATATAAAAATATCCCCCGCATAATCCGTGAGGAAAAGCCCACGATGATGGCCGGCACGCCGATCTTTTTCGCCGGGTACCTGCGCGAATCCGAGCCCGGCGACTTTGCCTCTCTGCGCATTGTCGTCCCCGGCGCCGATAAAACCCCTGACTGGCTGCGGGAAGGGTACCGGACCAAACACGGCATCGACCTGCTCGAGGCCTACGGCACGACCGAGACCAGTCCTGGGGTGACCGTCAATACTCCGGAAGCGAACAAGCCCGGCAGCATTGGCCGCCCCCTGCCCAGCGTGCAGCTCAGGATTGCGGATCTCGGTACCGGAGCCGCGCTCGGTCCGGGCCAGGAGGGCAAGATCCTGGTCAAGGGTGATTTGGTGATGAAGGGCTATTTCGACGATCTCGAGGAGACCTCCCTCCACATCAAGGATGGCTGGTATGACACCGGTGACATGGGGGTGGTCGATGAGGAAGGCTTTGTCTGGCATCGCGGGCGGTTGAAGCGTTTTGTCAAGATCGGCGGCGAGATGGTATCGCTGGTGCGCACCGAGAGCGTGCTGGAATCCTTTTTGCCGGCGGGTGTCGCCTGCTGCGTGGTCGAGATTCCCGACTCCCTCAAGGGGGCCAGAATTGTCGCTGCTGTGACGTCCACAGTTGATGAGCGCGATATTCTCAAAAAGATGGGCAAGCAGCTGCCGTCGATCGCTCTGCCTAAAAACTTTGTCGTCATTGAAGAGATGCCCAAGATGGGCAGCGGCAAGATCGATTTCCGTTCCGTGGCCCAGACTGTGCGTTCGATTCTGCGGGCGTCGTGATCGCGAATTGAACGGTCTGAGACCTGCGGGGTCCTGCATCAACGGCAGGGCCCCTTTTTATTTTTCCTTCACCTCCACCCTGAGCTCCTCGATATTGCGGCGCAGCTTGCGGCGCTGCGGGCTGCAGAAGTAGCAGATGAAAAAGATCACGGTCGCGACCATGACGATGGTCGCTCCGGAAGCGAGATTCAACCAGACTGAAAGCAAGAGCCCCGTCCAGGTCGATCCCACCCCGAGGATAATCGAAAGCAGCATCATCTTTTTAAAATCATCGCTGAGCAGGTAGGCCGAAGCCGCAGGGGTTACGATCAGCGCTGAGACCAGCACGATGCCCACGCTCTTTATAGAAATGACGATAGTGACGGCGATCATGCTCATCATGAGCAGATTGAGGGCCTTGACGGGCAGACCGGTCACCCGGGCCATTTCAGGGTCAAAGGTAAAGAGCAGAAACTCCTTGAAAAAGAACCAGACCAGGAGAATGACCAGCGCGCCGATGGCGAGACTGGACCAAAGGTCGGCAGGGCTGACGGCAAGGATATTTCCGAAAAGGTAGCCGAAGAGGTCAGCCTGATATCCCTTCATGAGTCCGATGAGAAGTACGCCGAAGGCCATGCTCGAAGCGAAAAAGATGCCCACCGCGCTGTCTTCGCTCACCTTGCGCCCCTCGCTGAGAAAGGCGATGCTCCAGGCGGTTGCCAGACAAAAAAGGATGGTGGTTAACAGGGGATTCACGCCCAGGGTGATGCCGAGGGCGACTCCGCCGAAGGAGGCATGGGCGATGCCGGCGCCGATGAAAGCCATGCCGCGCAGCACCACGTAGACGCCGATGATGGCGCAGACGGTGCCGATGATCGTCGCTGAAAGCAGAGCGCGCTGCATAAAACCGAAGGTGAGGATCTCCACAAATACCTCGATCAGGGGTGAGAGTGGGACGGGTCGTGAAATGGGGCAGGCACGACCATATGCGGCACATCGCCGTGGCGGAAGAACATGGCATCGCAACCGTACATGCCTTCGAGGGTTTCGCTGCCCAGGACCTCCTGGGGCAGCCCGTGGGCAACCAGCCGCTTGTTAAGGCAGGCTACGGCCGAGACGTAACGCGAGACCACTCCGACATCATGGGAGACCAGCAGCAGGGTGATCTTCATCTGCTGGTGCATATGGTGGATCCATTCATAAAATCCCTCGGTGGCGCCGACATCGAGGGCGGCGGTAGGTTCGTCGAGCATGAGCAGTTCCGGTTCGAGGGCGAGGGCGCGCGCGATGAGGGCGCGCTGGCGCTGGCCGCCGCTGAGTCGGCCGATCTGGCGTTCCGCCAAATCCGTCATCTCCACTTTGGCGAGAGCCTGATCCACAGCGCGCCAGTCATCGCTCCCGGGCCGTCTGCCAACGCCCATCTTGCGGCTGCGACCGAGCATCACCATGTCCCGCACCTTGAGGGGAAAGTTGAAATCGATCTGGGCATATTGCGGCACGTAGCCGATCTTGTCGCGCAGTACGCCGAGCTGGCGCGGGGAGCAGCCGAAAAGGCGTACTGAACCGCTCAACGGCTCGATGAGTCCGAGCATGGTGCGCAGCAGGGTGGTCTTGCCCGAGCCGTTGGGGCCGAGGATGCCCCAGAATTGGCCACGGTGGATGTTGAAGGTGATGTTTTCGAGTGCGAGTTTGTCCTGGTAGGCCACAGAGAGATGCTCGCAGGAGATGACGACATCGTTCATTTCGGGGCTCATTTCATGGCCTGCGCCATTTTGGCAACATTCTGGCGCATGAGCTTGATGTAGGAAAATCCGGGCGCATCGTCGCCCAGGGGATCGAGGCTGATGACCCTGGCGCCGCACTCCCTGGCGATGGTCTCGCTGCTTTGGGTCGGGAACTGTCTTTCAGCAAAGATGGCGGAGATATCCAGCCTTTTCACGATTTCGATGATCTCGACGATTTCGTGCGGAGTCGGCTCAAAACCGGACCGTTTTTCGATAACAGCCGCCTGGTTGAGTTTGTAGTTGGCGGCAAAATAGACCCAGGAAGGGTGAAAGCAGATGAAGGATTTCTGCAGCCAGCCGGCGATCTCCAGAGTGATCTCGTTGTCGAGTGCGCGCAGGGAATCGACAAAGCTCTGGCTGTTGCGGCGATAGAGGGAGCCGTTGCCGGGGTCAGCCTCGACCAGGGCATCACGAATGGTTTCCACCTGCTGGATGGCCAGCGGCGGTGAAAGCCAGATGTGCGGATTGGCGCCTCCGTGACCATGAGCATGCTCCGTATCCTCCTCGATGGGGGGGATCCTTTCACTGGTATCAACAATCTTTATTGAGCTTTTGCCGATGGTGTCGACCAGCTTGGAAGCCCAGAATTCCAGGCCCAGGCCGTTGATAACGAGGAGCCGGGCGCGGCTTGCCCTGCGGACAGTTTCGGGGGTGATCTCGAAAGTATGCGGATTGATGGCCCCGGTGACAATGGTCACCACCTCCACCTGGTCACCTCCCACCTGCCGGACGAAATCGGCGAGTGGAGGAATGCTGGCAGCGATGATCAGTTTGCCGTGGCTTTGAGGTGTTTTTCCGCACCCCGCGCTGACAAAAAACGCGGCGAGCAGAAGGAGCGCAATTCTTCTCATAACAAGATGTCCATTCAGCAGTTTCAGGATTAAGCGCCGGTCGGATTGACCTGCCGCGGCTTGCGTCGTCCCCGCAGCAGTTTGATATAGAGCCCCTCCGGGAGGTGAAGCCCGAAATGGGCGAGCAGGACCATGGGCAAAGGGAAGCGGATCTCATACCGCCTCTTCTCGAGCCCGCTGATGATGATTTTTGCGGCCCGGGGAGCGCTGATCATAAAAGGCCGCCACCCCTCTCCCCTCTCGGTCATGGGCGTACGCACGAAACCGGGGGAGATGACGGTGAAATGAACACCGCTTCCCTGACAGTCGATGCGGGTGCTCTCGATGAAACGGGTCAAGGCCGCCTTGGCGGCCGAATAGGGGGCCGATGCCGGCATCCCGCGATAACCGGC
>DAOOPF010000007.1:9908-51123 GCA_035388125.1 bacterium
GCCGTTGCGTGTTGATTAATGTATGCATTTGTGCCTCAAAATGCAAGGGCATTCCATGGCCGGCAGACCTGGCTGTCGCCAGGTGAGACACTATTTCATCTCCGCACAAAGAGGCCGGCACCGGAGCGCATTTCGGACCGTAATTCATTAATTATCAATTGCTCTTGCCAACCCGTCGCTGGCACTCTATTTGCAATATATACAGGATGGTATTTTTCATCCTCAGGAGGAACAGATGGTTGGACGAAAACTGGCCACAGTTATTTTGATCTGGATGATCGTCGTCTCCGCAGTTCAGGCGCAGGTGATCATTCAGGCGCAGGTCCTGCAGCGCGATCTGCGTCTCTTTTTCCTCAGCGATTTCAACTTTACCGGGCGCGGCAGAGCGACCAACGAGATCTTTAGTGTCTCGATCGTCAATACGGCGGCAAGCCCCCGCATCTGCTGCCTGCATATGGATTTCAGCAAGCAGGAAGGAGGCACTCCCCAGCTCCTGGCGAGCGGCACGACCAATCCCTTCACGCTCGCCGCCGGCCAGACCATCCGCATCACCAACGTCAACCTCTTTTCGCAGGCGCAGCAGTTTTCTCTCGATGAGTACAACATCGAGGAGAGCGGCGAGGAGGTGCAGGCTAAAATCCTTGCCACCGGCAAGCTCCCTTCCGGGGTCTACCGTTTCACCTTCGTGATCAGACCCTGTACCGGTGCCGGTTTTACTCCCTCCGATACCTATATCGAGTTCGATCTCTCCAATCCCACCAGTCTCGATTTGATCGGACCCGGCGAGCCTGCCGACCGTTCACTGCCCGGTGTCACGCCGGCTCTCTTTCCCCTCTTCCGCTGGACCTCGAATATCGACCGTTTTAAATTGACCATTGCGGAAAAGCTGGCGGACGTGCACGATTCGGCCAGCCCCGCGGAAATCATTCAGGACCGCATCCGCTTCGAGCGCATTTTCGTCGTCGATCCGGCCAGGAGCGGCGGAGTCGCACTCGACGGTGCCGAATATATCAACGGCACGCACTATCTCTATCCCCCGGCCGGGGCCTGGCCGCTCGAGGACGGCAAGATCTATTACTGGCGGATCACGGGGCTGGCGCCGAGCTCGGGCGCTGACGCCGAGTTTCCGAGCGAGATCTGGTCATTCAGGATCGATGCGGGCGGCAAACGCAGCCTGGAGGCCACTATCGCACTGGGCGAGATGCTCACCAGCCTGCGTCCCTCTGTTGGCGCGGAACCGGCGCTCTTTTTCCGCAGCGGCGGAGAACTGGACGGTTTTACCCTCACCGGCCGCTACTGGCTCAATGGCCGCTGGATAACCCATGAACAGCTGCAGGCCATTATGATCAAGCTCTCCACCGGGGAGTACAAATTGATCGAATCCCGGGTCGAATAAGCGCTAAAGGAGAGGATCATGCAGACCATCAACCGAGTGTCAGGGATTATCGCAGCGCTTTGCTGTTTTGTTCTTTTCCAGCCGGCCCGCAGCGAGAACATAGAGGTTGCTTTTGTGCTCAAGGTGACCGGGGAAGCCCAGGTCAAGTCATCTGCAGCGGATTGGAGCCCCCTCAAAAAGGGCGCACGGCTCCATAACCAGGACCAGATCCGCACCGGAGCGAACGGACTGGTGGCGATCGTCTTTCTGGACGACAAAACCATGATGAAAATCCGCGCCGATTCCGAGGTCCGGATCGAGACCACCACGACCGAAAAGGGACTGCACAAGCGCGTTCTGATGGAAATGGGCCAGATGTGGAGCAGGGTCGTGCCGGGGCGCGGTGGATTTCAGCTCGAGACCCCCTCCAGCGTCGCGGCGGTCAAGGGAACCGAATTCTACGGGATGATCGACGAAAACGGCGAGACCGTCATCATCGGCATCGAGGGCATCATCCAGCTCTATAATCAGCTGGGTTCGGTGCTGGTGAAAAAGGGCGAAACCGGCCGGGCGGCCAAACGGAGCCAGCCGGAGGTCACGGCGACCACAGAATTCGACAACTGGGCGGCGGAGGATAAGGTTCAGGAGCTCGACCTCGAATACCAGAATGACGCGGGCGAGAAAAAGCATCTGAAAATCAGATATACCAAATAGCATGCAAAGGGGCTCTATGTTTCCGATCACGGAACGACGGCACCACCCCCTCTCCCTCCTCCTGGCCCTGTTCTTCTGCCTGGGCTCTCTTCCTCTGCAGGCCCAGCCGGCCCTGCAGCACCTCCCCCCGGGGCAAGCGCCGGCCGGGCAAAACCTGCCCGTACAGGTCAGCATCACCAACGCCGGCAGGACGGTAATGATGGGCAAGCTCTACTTCCGCGGCGAAGGGGAGACCACCTACCGTGCTATCGACCTGGTCAGTCAGCCCCCCGTGTGGCGGGGCGAGATTCCGGGACGCTTTGTGACCGGCGCCCAGCTCTCCTACTTCATCTCCGTTCTGCTGGACGATCAGTCGATGCTCACCTGGCCGGAGATCAATCCCTACAACAACCCCTTCAAGTTAAAGATCGTACAGGGGGCCCCGCCCGCACCAGTCAAGCCGGCCACCGTTGAAACCCGTCCCTCCCCCCGGCCAGCGCCCGCCAAAGCCCCGGCGGTACCTCCGCCCTCAGCTCTCCCTGCGTCTCCGGCGCAAGGAGATACCCTGCAGCTGCTCTCTCCTGACCGGGACGCCACCCTGGCCGCTGATGATGTAATGATCGTGATCTCTTATTTTTCCACATCATCAGCCCTCAATCCCGCCAGCGTTCGCATCGTCATGGATGGCCGCGAGGTCACCCGCCAGGCGGAGATCAGCGATGCGCTCATCTCGATCGATCCTCCCCCGCTCTCCCCGGGCCCCCATACTGTGGCCGTCAAGGCTGCCGACACGGGCGGGAGGCTGCTGCCTCTGCTGCGCTTCCGCTTCTTCGTCGAAGCGGATGAAGCGCGCGCCGGGTCCATGCCAGCGGCACAAGGCAAAAAGGATTTTCAGGCGCACGCCTATGCCGATATGCTCCAGGAGAGCTATGGCGGCGGGAGCGAGGGCGTCGCCATGGCCGGGCTCGATTTTTCGGGTCAGGTGAGCAGTTTTAATTATCGCGGCGGGCTGTTTCTCACTTCGCTGGAGAGCCGGCACTATCAACCCCGCAACCGCTTCAGCTTCAGCATCGGCAACCGGCTGGCCGGCGCAAGCATCGGCGACAGCTATCCCCGGCTGCAGGAGCTGATCCTCGCGGGGCGGCGGGTGAGAGGCCTCACCGGCTATCTCCACCTCGGACTGGTCAACGTCGATCTCGTCTACGGCGAGCTGCAGCGGTCGGTGCAGACCACCTTCACCACGGATGATTCCGGCCGCTCCACACCCCTCCGCTATGGCACGTTCAGCCAATCCATCCTCGGTGTGCGGCCCAGCCTGGGCGACGGCGAAGTATTTCAGCTCGGCGTCACCATGGCGAAAATTCGCGATGATTCCTCCTCCATCCGGATGGGCTATCAGCCCAAGGACAATCTGGTCCTGGGGCCGGACATCAAACTGGCAATCCTCGATGGAAGGCTGGTTTTCACCGGAGCTGCCGCGCTGAGCCTGCTTACGCGGGACATATCCTACGGGCCGGCAACGACGGAAGACATCAAGCAGATATTTAACGATGACACAGAACTTCCCATAGATCCGGCAGATCTGGCTGATATTCTGATCATTAATGACAGTACTGTCCCGCTCGATCCCGGGGCCCGCAGCTCCATCGCCTGGTTCCTGAATGCCCAGTTCAACCAGTGGGGTCATGCGATCAATATCGGCTACCGTTCCATCGGCGATGAATATCTCTCGCTCGCCAATCCCTGGCTGCGCAAGGATCTGCGCGGCCTCTATATTCAGGACCGCTTCCGTCTTTACAGGAACAAGCTGTTTCTTAACCTCGGCTATGAGCGCTATGATGATAATTTCAGCCGACTGGATGGCAATCCTTCGATCAACTTGAGAACGCTCAATTATGGCCTCTCGCTTTTTCCGGGTGCACCCTATCCCCAGCTCAGCGTCAGCATGCGCGATCAGCTGCGCGACAATCACCTGCGCGAAACGAGCCAGGAGAGCATCGCCATCAGTACGGTATTGGACACCCTGATCACCCGCGATGAACGTGAGAAGAGCTGGTTTCGTGATTTTGTCCTGCAGGCCAATCAGGAGTTCCAGCTTCTCGACGCCGCCCATCAGTTGAGCGCGGGCTATATCAGCAGCCGGAATATTGACGAGTTCAAGGAGGAGCGCACGGGTGGCTTTTACTCGCCCGATCTCTCCAACCGGATTGTTCTCCTGTCGCTGACCAGCCGGTATCCTTTCCCGCTGGTCACCACCCTCAGCTACAGCGGCAATCACAGCGAGGGGGCCAGTTTTCAGCCCGTTGATTTCAGCACCTGGGGCCTGACCGGGGAGTACCGCTGGCTGGAGGAACGTCTCAGCGCCACAGCGGAGTTACGGCTGGTCCAGGTAACCCGCCGGCTGGCCGGGGATGATCTGGAGACCAGCCGTAATCAGTACCGGCTGGGGGCGCGCTGGCATATCAGCCCGGGCAACTCCCTCATGGCTGAAGGACAGTTCTGGCAATACGATAACGCGGGCCAGGATGGCGGGCATGACCACGACAGCCTCTTCAGGATACGATATGACCGCTACTTTTAGCGCTTTTCCGGTTTGCGGGGCCTCATGGCGATGAACAGGCAGCGTGTAAAAGAGCACTGGCGGATTGTCGGCCTGGTCGCTTTCTTTTCGGTGCTGCTGGCCTATGTGCTGAGCGAACTGGTGATGGTCGAGAACCTTCAGCTCAAGGGAGTCAACACTCTCTTCAACCTGCGCGGACCGGTCACCCCGCCCGACACTTCCATCGTCATTGTCGCCCTCGATGACCAGAGCCTGGCCAGCCTTCCGGCCAAGCTCCCCTATCCGCGCAGCTATTATGAGACCATGCTGGACCATCTCACCGCGGCCGGCGCCCGGCTGATCATCTTTGACATCGAATTCACGGAACCGGCCGTCGACCGCCCCGGCGAGGATGTGGCCCTGGCAGCGGCGGTGCAGCGCAGCGGAAAGGTGGTGCTGGCGGGCAAAATTGTCCTCGAGATCGGCAGCAGGCTGGCCAATAACCAGCATATCCTCGAGCCGGTTGCGCCACTGATGAAAAGCGGTGCCGCCCTTGGGCTGGTTAATGTCGTTGAGGATGCGGACGGTTTTATCCGCAATTACATCCTGTACCAGCAGGTCAATCGCAAAAGCTACCACACCCTGGCGGTGGAGGCCGCGCGCCTGCTCGCTGGTGACAGCGGGGAAACCCTGCCGGTGGCGGGAAACATGCCATTCAAAATCGGCAGCACCATATTCCCTCGCGCCCGGACCAACACCTTCCTTATCAATTACCGCGGCCCCGCGCGCACTTTTCGCACCTATTCACTGGCCAGTGTCCTTGACGATTCCAGTTTCGCCCTCGATGAGGAGGAAGACACCGACATCTTTGCCCAGTACCTTGAATGGGGCACTTTCAGGGACAAGATCGTCCTGGTCGGGGCATCGGCGGAGGAGCTGCAGGACAACAAACTCACCCCCTTCTTCGACTGGGGTGGCGTGAAGCAAAAGATGCCGGGAGTCGAGCTGCACGCCAATGCGCTCAGCACCATCTTGCGGGGCGATTTCATCAGCGCCGCGCCGGAATGGATGGCTCTCGCTCTCGCATTGCTGCTCGCATTCGCGGCGGGAGTCCAGGCGCGCTGGCTGCAGGGGCTGCGCGGCCTTGCGGCTGTACTGCTGGTCGCAATCCTCTTCGGTTTTATCGTCTTTCTCGCATTCAGTCACTTGAGGGTCATTCTGCCTTTTGCCACTCCCCTGATCGCGCTGGCTTTGGCCACTTTCGGCCACGTCTCCTACCAGGTGGTGGTTGAACAGCGGGAGAAGAAACTGATCCGGCAGACCTTTCAGCAGTATGTGGCGCCAGCAGTGGTCGACAAGATGCTCAGTTCGGGCGAGCTTCCCAGCTTTGGCGGGGAGCGCAAGGAGCTGAGCGTGCTCTTTTCAGATATCCGTAATTTCACGCGCTACAGCGAAGCGCACGAGCCGGAGGCGGTGGCGGCGAGGCTCTCCGAATATCTGAGCGAGATGGTTGAGATCATCTTCCGCGAGAACGGCACGCTCGACAAGTTTGTGGGTGATGCGATTATGGCGATCTACGGCGCGCCCTACTTTTTTGAAGATCATGCCGAAAAGGCCTGCCGGACTGCGATTGAGATGCAGCAGCGTCTGAAAGAACTGCAGAAAAGCTGGCCCGACGAGCCCTTTGCGCGTTTTAATATCGGCGTCGGCATCAACACGGGCAAGATGATCGTCGGCAACCTCGGCTCCAGACAGCTCTTTGACTATACAGTCATCGGCGACGAGGTCAATCTTGCTTCACGACTGGAGGGTGCAAACAAGGAGTATGAAACCGGCATCATCATCTCGGAGAGCACCTACAAGCTGATTTCGGCGAAAGCGCTGGTACGTGAGCTTGATCTGGTGCGGCTCGTGGGCCGCTCACAGGCGATACGCATCTATGAGCTGCGCAGCATGGATGCTCTGCCGCAGCTTGAACAGGATTATTTGATCGAGGTCTACGGCGAGGGATTGTCGGCCTATCGTGACCGGCGCTGGAGTGATGCGCTGGTTGCATTTCGCAGAGTGCTGCGCTATTTTCCGCATGACGGCCCTTCGCGAATGTACACCGTGCGCTGCCTCAATTATCTGGAGAAGCCGGTCCCGGCCGACTGGGACGGCGTATATGACATGAAAAGCAAATAGCTCAACTCTAAAAAGGAGAATTGAAAGTGGATCAGGAAGAGAGACTTAACAAGCCTGTAGTGGGTGAATTCAAGGGGAATCCGGTCTTGACCCTCAATCCGGATGAGCGTTATCCATTTTCATTCGGGGTATCGAAAGCAAAACTGATTCTCGCGCACCTCGATGATATCCGCGCCTTTGTCGACCAGTACAGCAAAAACAAAGAGCCGCGCGGTTGAAAGGGTCAGGGTGGGGCAATAAAAAAAGGGCTGCATTCAAATGCAGCCCTTTTTCATTTATGGCTAGAGTCTTCTAAGCCACTGCCGGGCCTTGTCGATATACTCGCTGCCGGGATATTTGTCGATCACCGACTGGAAGTACTCTCTGGCGTTGCTCTTGTCGTTGAGGGCATAGAAGCAGCGGCCGAGCATCAGGGTGGCGTCGTCTTTTTTGGTGGTATTGTCGAAATTAAAGATCGCCTGGAAAGCGGCGGAGGCTTGTTCGTAATCCTTCAGGCCGAACATCGATTCACCAATCCAGTACTGGCAGTTGCTCGCCAAGGCATGGGTCGGATAGGTGGTGAGCAGATTGCTAAAGATGGAGGCGGCGCGACGGTAATCCCGTGCATAAAAGGCGCGCAGGGCTTCTTCGTAATTATACGAGAAATCGCCGCTCAATCCGCTGCCGGATTCGGTTTCTGTACTCGCCAGCGTGGACTCGAGGTCAGTGATACGCTGATTCTTGAAATCCAGGGTCGAGCGCAGTTCATCCAGTTCGGTCTCCTTGATTGAGATCAGCTGGTTGAGTTCATCAACTCTGGATTTCAGGCGGACATACTGTTCCATGCTCAGCTCGGCGTCGCCGGCTTCCATCTTGTCCAGTTTCGCCTCGAACATATCCATGCCGTCCGAGCCGGACTGCTCTGAGCCGGTGAGCTGGCCCTGCTGCAGGGCGAGCAGATCGTCGCGGTCCGATTTTGCTTTACCTGAGCGCGGGCTGAGATAGTAGGTGATTCCTGCGCGGGCATTGAGGTAGCCGTCCTTGTATTTGCCGAGCTCAGCGCCGTCGAGAGCATCGCCGGTGCTGAAGCGATAATCCATGAAAGTATTGAGGGCCACCTGCGGGGTGAGCATAAACTCCACACCTGCTCCATAGATGAAAGCGCCTGCGGTGACGCGCTTGTCTTCAAATTCCGGGGAGCCAATTGCCCACCATTTGTTGCGGGTGTAGGAAGAGTTGGTAAAGCCGGCGCCGACGAAGAGATAGGGGTTGGTATTGCCGGGTTTGCTGAGGTGGATATTGGCCTTGATATCGCCCGCAAAGAGGTCGGTGACAAAGGTATTGTAGCTGAAACCATCGTTCAGGGTGCCGTAGCCAAGTGCGAGAGAGATGTCGAAATAGTTGCTGAGGAGATAGCGCATCATGAACTCCCCGGCCAGCCCGGCGCCCGTGTGCAGAACGTCACAGTAAGGTTTTTGGGCTCCAATGTTGAAGCCGAGGCCGATCCTGCTGTTTTTAGGCTGGGCAGTGCCTGTCTCCTGTGCCGATGCGATCGCAGTAAAGATCAGCAGCGCGGTGAGGGTGATGACGATGATACTGCGTTTCATAAGTTCTCCCCTCATATAACCTTGAGGAAGGTGTTCAGAGTTTGTTGATTCTGAGCTAATTAGAATAGATCCGATGCCTAAACCAGGTTGCCCACCATTCAGGAAAACTTATGCAAAAACTATACCAATAGCAGGCGTGCGAGAATACTATATTGTAACCGGCCGAAAAATGCCGGCTTACCTGTACTTTACCTATTGTTATTATTATGTTAATACTATCCATTCACGCCGGGCTTTGTTGTCAGGCGGCTATGATACCCCTGCAACACGGAGATGGCGGTTTTCCGCTCATTCATGTATCAGAACGCTACAGATGTCCGTTCCAAATCGGCACTTAACTGCTGATTTGGCGCTGTTTAGCGCTGTCAAAGTTATTAATAAATTATCGGATTGTCAAGTAAATTTGTTCACTTTTTGGACAACAGCTAGCGCACCAATGCCATCTTGTGTGGCTTGAACTGGCCAGTTCCGCGGATGGCGCAGAGGTAGATGCCTGAAGGGAGCGGCCGGCCGGAGCTGTCGCGTCCGTCCCAGAACTGGCAGTTGAGGCCGCGGGGCAGGTTACGCATGGTGCGCGAATAGACCACCTCTCCCCTTTCGGTCAGGATCAGGAGTGCCGCTTCACTGACCGGCTCCCGGCTGTAGAAGTGAATCTGCATGCGCTCGTCCTTTTCCGGTCTGAAAGGCGAGGGTGAAATCATGACCACGCCATCCTCATGCTGCTCTGAACTGGTCCGGGGAGAAAAGCGGAAGGAGTAGGTGGCATCGTGCTGCGGCGTTCCGGCGGAGGGCCACTGGATATTGACGACGGCGAGGCGAAGCTCGCACTCCATGGCCAACGGCCCGAAAGTAAGTGGCGTCTCGCCGGCAATGGTGAAGTGGCGGGACGGGTATCCGGGTTCGTGAATCACCAGGGTGTAAAGCCACTGCGCCGCGTGGTCCAAAACGGGTGTAATGGTATAGCTTCCCCCAGCTGCGACCGTAATCTTGTAATAGTGGGTCTCCAGTTCGGAACACTCATTGAGGATGGCCTGCTCACCCGTCAGGGCGATCTGTTCGATCGGCGTGATCTCTGGAAAGCCGGGGCTGTCGGGATAATAGAGGACGCTGTCCGCGAATCCGGCTGTAAAGGCATTCCAGACTGTGAAGGTGGCCAGGGAGCGACCAAGGTCGTTGCCCTCGCTGCGCAGGGCCCGGTCGAGGGCATCCAGGGGCTCCTGGTCGCGCAGCTCCTCCCACATCCTGCGGATCAGGGCATAGCCATGACTCTTGTGGAGCATGGTCATGTAGAGTCCCAGCCCATAGGTCATGCTGGAGAAGAGGTGAAACGGTCGGTTGGGTGAAGCGAAGAGGCTGCGCACGTACTGAAAGTAGTCATTGACCTCGCTGTAGGCCACATCCTCGAACCAGGTCGAGGATGCTTCGAATAGGAAACGTGAGTCCATGCGCGTGGATGGAAAAAAGCGATAAGCGCCCTGAAGCATGTGGAAAAATTCGTGCGCAGCTGTGACGTGCAGAGCGTCGATGCCTTTGGTCTCAAAGCCGGAGCCGGTGAAGCGGTTGTCGATGACGATATAGCTTGTGTAGCGCTGGCTGTCCGAGCCCTCGACGGGATTTTCGTAGCGTGTTTCGCCATAAGCCGAAAAGCGCATGATGTAGATGTCTAGTTCGGGTCCATCGATGCCGCCGTCGGCCGGCGGGGGTGCAAAGCCCATTTTATTGACAAGGAGATCATAGACATAGTCAAAGGAGAGGCAGGCCTCCGCGACGAAATCGCTGGCGGCCGAGTCCGAGCCGGTCTCTGCATAATGAATGCGAAAATGGCCCGCCGGGCTGACAACTGAAAGTGGCAGCCGGCCAATAGCCGGCCGGGCGAGGAGCGGCGCCAGCAGGTTTCTCTCTTCTGCTGCAAGTGCAGGCAGGAGCGCTCTGGCCTCCGCCGAGAACAGCGAAGAGCAGTGCAGGTGGTCATTACCGGCGCCCCGGTAGCGCGGAGGCAGCCGGGCTGGATCCTCAGCCGCAATGAGCTGAAAGGCGAGGTATTCCGCCCTGGAGATCGCACCTGCTTCCAGATCCTGTTGCAGCATCATCTGAAGCTGTTGCCCGGCCTGGGCGCCGGCGGCCCAGAAGGCCGCTATGAGGAGAATGGTATGCAATCGCATGGGCACGTCAGTTTTTAAGGCGGAAGGCCAATCGGATGGGGACACCCAGAAATCCGAATCGGGCCCGCAGCTGGTTTTCGAGATAATTGCGGTAGTTCTGTTTGATACCGCGGGGTTCATTAGTGAAAATGATAAAGACGGGCGGATTGACCTTCACCTGGGTCATATAGTTCAGCTTGACCCACTTGGTTCCATAAGCGGGCGGGTGATTTTTCTCCACGACATCCTGGAGAAAACGGTTCAGCTCCGGAGTCGACACCGAACGTTGGCATTCGTCGTAGACGGTGAGGGCCAGATCAAGAAGTTTGAAAACCCGCTGTTTTTCGAGAACCGAGATGAACAGCATCGGGATGAAAGCAAGATCTCTGAGGGCCTCGTTGATATCGGCTTCAAAGTTTTTCGCGGTCTGGTTGTCCTTCTCGATCGCATCCCATTTGTTGACGCCGAGCACGATCCCTTTGCCGGCTTGCGCAGCCGCCTGAAGGATGGTCTTGTCCTGATCGGCAATCGGCATGGTGGCATCGATGAGGACGACCGCTATATCGCAGCGTTCGAGGGCGTGGTAGCTGCGCACTGTGCTGAAATACTCGACATTTTCTTTAACCCGGGCGCGTTTGCGCAGTCCAGCTGTATCAATAAGGCTGATCTGGCGTTCCTTGTAGCGGAGCCGGGTGTCGATCGCATCGCGGGTTGTACCGGGCACGGGGGTGACGATTTGTTTATCGGTGCCAAGCAGGGCATTGACATAGGAGGATTTGCCGACATTGGGCCGGCCGAGGATGGCGATATGCACCGTCTCTCCCTTCTCCTCCTCTTCGGGCGGTGCCTCCTTACGCGGCAGCAGAGCGATGAGGGCATCGAGGAAATCTCCCATGCTGCGTCCGCTCATGGCCGAGATGACGTAAGGTTCGCCCAGGCCGAGGCGGTAGAATTCGCCCATATCGGCCTCGCGAAACTCGTTGTCGACCTTGTTGACCGCGACGATGACCCGGGACTGGACGCGCTGGAGCAGACGAGCGATCTCCTCATCCATGGCGGTGATGCCGGTGGTGACATCGGTGACGAAGATGATAACATCGGCCTCATCGATGGCATAGTGCACCTGTTCGCGGATGGCCTGTTCGAAGATATCCTTGCTGTTGGCCACGTAGCCGCCGGTGTCGATCAGATCGAAGGCGAAACCTGCCCATTCAGCCGGCTGATATTTGCGGTCGCGGGTGACGCCGGGCTGATCATCGACGATGGCCTCCCGCTTGCGGATGATGCGATTGAAAAGCGTGGATTTGCCGACATTGGGCCGGCCGACAACTGCGATGACGGGTTTTTTCTTCATATTCTCTTCAAATAGGTAAACAACTCTGCAAAACTCTCCTGCGGTGCCAGAATAGGCCTCTTCAGGGCTGCAGCAAGCTCCTCGACATCGAGGCCATCCAGAAAGAGGCCGTCGCCGTTGCGGCAGTTGGGTGGAATCATGATCAGATCGGGCCGCGTCCGGCTGCGCAGCCCTTCGATGATATCCCCGCCGGTGACAAGTCCGGAGACCGTGACCTTGCCGCCAAAGAATCGATTTCGGATCGGGATGAGTTCGGCCTGCACTCCCTTGACGGTGTTGAGGACGGGCAGGATCCGGTCGGCCAGGACGGGGGCGGCGAGTTCACCCGTTGCGATTGTCACCCTGACGGGTTTAACTTCGCGCGGAAAGCGGTATTTCTGCCTTGCAAATCGGTTCAGAAAGGCGCGGGTCATGCCGACCCCGTTTTCGATCTGGGGGAAATCGTCATAGCGCGAAGCCGCGGGCAGAGGCGCGCCGGCGAGCAGATAAAACTCATCCGCCAGGTAAACGAAAGCAATGCCCAGGCGGGTGCGGAACTCCTTTTCCCAGCGCTTCTGCCGGTTGAGGAGGGCGGCCGCTTCTGCGGCAGTGATGGCACGCAGCGTGGTCAGACCTTCGCGGTGACCGGTGAGTCCGAGGGGAACGACCGCGACGGATTGGACCGCCGGGAAGAAGCTGGAGAGGTCGGCCAGAGTCCGTTCAAGATGTTCGCCGTCATTCCAGTCAGGGCAGAGCACGATCTGGGCGTGTAGTTCGATGCCGCCCCTGGCCAGAAAATCGATCTTTTCGAGCAGCCGGTCGTTTCTGCGCAAGCCGAGCATCCTGCGGCGCAGATCGTCTTCCGTGCTGTGAACGGAAATATAGAGCGGCGAAAGGCGCTGTTCGACGATGCGTTCCAGCTGGCTGCGTGATAGATTGGTTAGGGTGACATAGTTGCCATAGAGAAAGGAGAGGCGGTAGTCCTCATCCTTGAAATAGAGCGATTTGCGCAGTCCGCGGGGATTCTGATCGACAAAGCAAAAGACGCAGTGGTTGCCGCAGGAGCGGTACTCCATTTCGGCAAATTCAACCCCGAGCCAGCCGCTCTCTTCCGGCGCGACAGGCACATTCCATATGTGCTCGCCGCGGCGCAGGTGCATGGTGTAGCCCTCTTCCGCCGAGTAGAACTGGAAGTCGATGGGATCGCGGATATCTTTGCCATCGATGGCGACAATATCATCACCCGGCTGCAGGCCCAGCCTGGCAGCCAGGCTATCCGGTTGCACAACGCTAATTTTCATTGCGTTTGCGTCGCCAGATTTTGCGCCGGTAGGAGTGCATGCCCACAGAGATGAAAATCTTCAACGAAGCGGCGAGCGGAACGGCGAAGATCAGGCCGACAAAGCCAAGAAAATGGGCGCAGATCAGAATTGAAAAGATCACCCAGACCGGGTGCAGCCCGACGCGGTTGCCGACAATGCGCGGCGAGAGTACAGAATTCTCGAGGATGCGGATGCTCTCAACAGCGATGATCACCTTCAGGCTGGTCATGAGCGGATCTGGGCTGGCGACAGCGGTCAGCAGTCCGACGAAAAGGGTGATGGCCAGGCCGACATAGGGAATGATATTGAGGGCGCCGGCCATGATGCCGATCAGGAGGGCATATTCGACCCGGAAGAGAAGCAGGAGCAGAGTGGTCAGAATGCCCACCAGCAAGCAGACGATGAACTGTCCCCTGAAAAAGCCCGAAATGATGGAATCAACCTTTTCCACATATTCCCGCACCACCCAGCTGGTCTCGATCGGCAGCAGTTCAAGGATCCAGCGCCGCACTTTGTGGAAATCCTTGAGGAGATAGAAAAAGAGAAACGGCGTCAGGATCAGATAGAGCAGCTTGGGGAAAATATGGGGCAGTCCCTGGGTGAACTCGATCACCTTCTGGATGAGCAGATCCGAAATTTTGGCAAGGCGGTGCGGCACCTCGCGATTGAGGATCTCCTGGATCTTGGCCACCTCCTCCTGGGTATCACCAAAGATAGCGACCCCGCCGGTGTTGATCCACTCACCGATCTTGGGAGGCAGCCCCATGACGAAGGAGACCATATTGCCAATTTCGCTGATGATTCTCGGCACCGAGAGAATCATGATCAGGATAAAAGCGCCCAAGCTGAGAAAGACAATAATGCTGACACTGAGCAGGCGCGGCACGTTCCTGCGCTCCAGCCGGGTGACCAGGGGGTCAAAAAGATAGGCCAGGCCGAAAGCGATCGCAAAGGGGGTCAGGATGTCCAGGGTATCGCGGATGAACCAGAAAAGAAAGACCACAATCACCACGACCAGAAGGTTCCTGGCCAGGGGATTTTTGTGCAAGGGAGCCAGAACGGCGATGAGAATGAGGGCCAGCAGCGGCGGAATCAGGGTGAGACGCAAGGCGTAAAAGAACATGGCCAGCAGCAGGGCCAGAAATACGATAAAGAGGATCTCGAAGGGGTCGTATTTTGATCGATTATAGTCCATCACGCTACTTTTTTGCCTTTGCGTCGAGTTCCTTGTTCCATTTCACCCATTCATCGGTAGAATCCGCCTGCTGGTCGAAGAGTGACTTGGCAAATTTGCCATCCTTGCGCACGACGATCTGCTGTCCGCGGACGATTTGCTGCCACTCCTCGAGAGTTACCTGAAAGGGGCCGGCGACTTGCACCGGGCCCTGCACCTGCCGCGGGGGGCCGCCGCGAGGTTCCCGGGGCATGGAGGTGCTCCAGGAGGTCACAGGGCCGACATCGACCTTGCCATCGTAAACCTTGCAGGTGGTGGCGCTGTCAGCGGTCACGCTGTAGATGGTTCCCCGGATCGCGCAGACCGCTGTCGGCGCCTTGAGCTGAAAATCCTTTTTACCCGGTTTGGCGGTCGAGGCATTGATCCAGCTTTCGCCCTGCGGCAGTTCCGCCTTGAGCTGGCGGGTTTGTCTTTTAAGATTGACATCGACAAAATAGAAGCTGCTGTTCTCGCCGATGCGGATGATCGTCCCGTCCGTCAGGGTGATTTCGCAGCGGGATTCGACGAGAGTCTTGACCATATCGCCGTCCATAACCGGGGCTTTAAGTCTGGCTGGAGACCAGACTTCGCTTTTAGCAGGTTTGACCTGGATGTCTCCCCGGGCGCCGAGCAGAAAGGTTATCGTCCCCACTTTTTCGGCTGTGGCCGGCGTGACAGTGAAGACCAGAACAGCAGCAGCAAGCGCCGCAGTCGATCTGGAGCGGATTGACAGTATTCTGCAAAAGCCGAACATGGGTATCTCCCCTTGACTTGGGTCCGGGTCACAAGCAGGCTTTTCGAGCGGTCAGGCGCCCGTTCGGAGGCGCAGCAAGTCGCTGCTATTTCAACCGCACGATATCGTTGCGCTGAAATCCGCTGCCGCTGATAATTTTGCAAACGGAGGCCCTGCCGTTGCCGACGGTGTTGTTGACGATCTCGATGATGCCCAACTGGCTCTCCTCGGAACCGAGCGAGATGCCGCTGTCGGGGTCGATCAGTTCCTCCCCCGGCCGGAAGACGAGCAGCCGTTGACCGGGCACGAGCCCGGCGGAAGCGCCCGCATTGATATAAACCTCAGCGTCGGCCTTGATGACTTTGGCCTGCCAGACGATGCCGGCGGTATTGACATCGATTTTGCTGACGATTTCGTCGATGGCGGCTCGGGTTGCCTTGCCGGCGATCGATTCGTCAAATTTGTCCCGATTTTCAAAATCAAACTCTTTGGAACTGAGGGCGAGTCCTTTTTTGGACTCTTTTTTACGAACATTTTCGGCGGCGAGAATCTCGCCGGTGGAGGTATTCACCATGCGAACGTCGACAGCCACGGTGGCGGCGGTCGTTTTAAGGCCCAGACCGAGCCCCTTTTGATTCAGGCTGCCCCCCATATTATCTTCTGACCAGCCGAATTCAGTGACCGCTCCGATGACAGCCAGATCGACACCCAGCAGCTGCCCGACTTTGGCGGCGCTCTCCTGGGTAACAGCGCCGGAGAGGCCAAGGGACTGCTCCTCCATGACCCGGTTGAGCTCCTTTCGTTCGAGGACCTGATAGCGTCCACTCTTGACCAGTTCGGTGATAAGCATATCGGCCATGCCTTCACCGACCGACTGGCCGCTCCACCAGCGGTTTTTGTGGCTGGTCTTGTCTTCAAAGGTAAAGACCGCAACGCGTTTTTTCATGACCGGGGTCTGCGCCATCAGCCCCCCAATGGCTGTCATAAGCAGCAGGAGCGCGACTGCTGCGTGACCTTTTAAGGATTTGCCCATGCAGAACTCCTCTCTTTCCCTGTTTGCCCGCCAGCTTTCCGTCCCGGTTACTCCACCACAGAGGAATCAGGTTCTGAATCCATCTCCGTTTCGGGCATTTGGAGATGAGCGAGCCTGATCGTGATCTTGTTGGCAGTGACACTGAGCACGGAGAGGGCATAGTCCTTCAGTTCCCGTCCGTCGAGCTCACGGGCGAGCTGGTCCGCGTTGCCCTGGATTTGCACATCGTATTCGGCCGTGGAACCGGCGAGATTGCGCTGGTTGACCGATTTGATACCACGGGCGGCATAGCCGAGGGCGCCGCGGAAATTGGCGGCCTCGCTGTAGCTGGTGATGCCGGTTACGAGCAGTTTGACGGTATTGGCGCTGTAGACCCGGCTCTGCCATTTGTCGAGGATTTTTGCGATCAGCTCGTCGCCGAGCAGGTTGGCGGCTTTTTCGATCGCCTTGCTCCCTCCCACCAGTTCATCGATATGAGGGTAGGCAGCGGTTTTGCTGGCGGAAGCGATGACCGTGCCGACATCGGCATCAATAACCCGGGCGGTGAGGCTGGCCTGGCATGATTTCATGCCGCCGAGATTGATGCCGGTAGCCACTTTGGCCATAGCCTTGCCGGTGACGACCACTTCAGCTTCGAGGGCGGCCCCGATGGCAGCGGCCGCCTTGGGATCGCCGTTGATGGCGGCGACGACCGCATCCCGCTCCCGGTTCTGACGGACGACCGCGGGGTCGACGACCTGAAAACTCTTTTCGAGGAATTTGTTCATCAGAGTGGTCTCGGAGACCGTGACGTCAACCTCGAAATAGTGATAGCGATCCTGAGCTGCGCCGATATTCTGCTCATCGATGATGAACATGACGCGCGGATTGCCCATGCTCTGAATGAGATTCTGGACGGCCTCTACATCCCTGGCCATGCTGGTCTGATCAACCGTGGCGAGTATCTTTACTTCATACATATCCTCGCCGTTCTTGCCCTCACCCAGGATTCTGAACGTGCGCACATAGCCCCTAGTCCAGGAGAGAATGCGGTCTTCCATCACCTGATAATTTTCAACGCGGGTCTGGGCGTCGATGACCGTGCCCAGGACGTACTCCACGGCCTTGCGCTTGGCATCGTCGAGCGCGCGATCACGCGCAGCCGGAACGTCATTGAAAGTGATAGCCCCGAAGCCGGCCGCTTCGACCTGGGTGCCTCCGGCGGGTGCCTGCGAAAGCAAGGGGCTCCACCACAGGAGGCCAATGCCAAGGATGAGCAGGATTTTTCTGTTCAAGGAGTACTCCTCACTTCTGTGGATAAACACCGCGGTTCACAGGCTCAGGTACAAGAAAGGTGAGCGGGATCGATCGCATCGCTCACCTTTCCCTGGAAGAATCCGGGATATAACAAGGACTAGAAGGCGAGACGCATGGCGTTCTGAAACTCCCGAATGATCAGCAAGGCGTCCGCGCCGGAAACATGCGACTTTAGATCAAAGGCTCCTGTCATCTTGTCCGCCTTCATAATGCCGCGGTCTACCATCAGGCAAACGGCGTTATAGGCATAATGAGTGGGGTTGACATCGGGAAAACGGGAGGGCTGGCCGATGTATCTGGTGGCCAGAGTCTCGTCTCCGGTGGCCATGAGCAGGACATTCTGGAGAAGCATGGCATAATCGACGCGCGTGATCTTTTCATCCGGGCGGAAGGTACGGTCTGGAAAAACCTCCATGCCCCTGGCGGCGATGATCTCGTTAATCCAGCTCCGGGCCCAGTGGCTGTCGATATCCGTGACGGCAGCGGTTTGCGTGGTCACGCTGGTCTGCACTGCCATCGGATCCGCCGGGGCCTTGAAGCCGGTATCGTAGACGGGCGCACGTTTGGTCTTGAGGATCTCCATGAGCTTCAGCTCATCCATAAAGAGCACAGCGACATCAGCGCGGTCGATCTCGTCGATGAGGGCGATTCTGGCTCCGACCTCGCTGCCCGGGGAGGCGCGTTGAATCTTTTGCATCCGCTCCCAGGCCTGATCCGCCTGGCCGGCATAGTCACTCTTGAGGGCGATCACCTTGCTGTAGAGGTTGGCCGCCTCGCCGAACTGGAGGCCATCCTTGAAGGCCTCGCCCTTGAAAAAGAGGGCCTTGGCAGAGGAGGGATTGACAGCGAGGGCTTTGTCGTACTGCTTCGCCGCTTTCTCGACCCAGTCATCGCCCTTCCGCTCCATGGCGAGGATGCGCCCCTTGATGACCAGAGACTCGACCGATTTACCGTTTTTACCGAGCGCCTTGTCAGCCAGTTCATGGGCCTTCTTGTACTCCCCCTGGGTGGCGGAGATCATGGCCAATCCGGACAGGGCTTCGCCATACTCGGGATCGAGAGCGACAGCGCGTTCGAATTCCGACCGGGCGGAGGTCAGGTTGCCGCGTTCCAGCTCGTACATCCCGCGGCCGAAATGTTTGTCGGGGGTATCCTGAACGGAGGCCTCCTTGATGGCCTTGGGACCGCAGCCTGCGGCCAAAAAGAGCAGAAGAACGGCTGCCCCACAATAACAGAGAAATCTTGGTTTCATCACATTCTCCAGATTCAATGAGCCCGGCGCACCCTAATCGACTATGAACATCACCTTGCAGTGGTCGAGGAAATTCTGCGAAGCCGCAGCACTGCGGATCGCTGCGGCCGAGGCATCGGCTACCACGACATCGGCTTTATTATCGCCGGAAACACGAACGGCCTTGACGACGAGAGGATTGCTGGTGACCCGCTCGTTGGCGCGGGCGCGGCTGAGATCCTTGTCATAGCCGACCATGCCGATCTGCACCGCCCATTCACGGCTGACGTTCTTCGAGCCGTAGATCTCTTCCCCCGCCTCATCAAGGATTTTGGGCGACATGGCTGGACGAAGCCCCATCCCCTTGGCATCGATAACCAGGCCGGTGTAGGCGCCGTCATTCCCCTGGGGGGCAGGTGCAGTGCCCTGCGGCTGGGAGGTTACGTGAGAAGGCATCGGGCGCCCCGCCGGCCAGGGCTGGCCGCAGGTCGGACAGACGGCGGTGGCAGGAGCCGTGGTGACCGGACCGAGGCTTGAACCGGCGGGCTGGGGCAGCAAGGCATCGGCGAGAGCACCGGATATGGGCATCTCGATGGTCACCTCGATGTCGCCGGTCGACATGTATTTGGTGTCGACCACGGTGAAATTGCGCAGCACCCCGTTCACCCGCGTGACGATGACATCATTCTCGACCATGAAATTGCGCACTGTGGTTTCCGAGTCGAGACTCATGCCCTTGACGGTCTCGAGCAGATTGCGCAGGGCGACGCGTTTGGCCGCCTCGAGAGCGCCGGCTCGCTGGGCGGTCTCTGGCATGTTGGGATTGGGAGAACCAACGCCGGTTGAGCGCAGGATCTGATTGGACCAGTCAATGCTGCCAACCGCGCCAACCTGTTGGGTGACGGTCTGGGCGAGGCAGGGCATCGCGACCAGGGCGATCAGCATGGCGGTCACCGACAGCAAACGATCGATTCTCATTACATCCTCCTCGACGATTCAGGTTGTGAGTACAGCATAGTTTACAGCGCGATGGTATCATGTCGGGTGATAGCGGTCACAAAAGGCTGGATTAAACCACCCACCGGTCTCCCGGCCGTAACCGGATTCCATCCCCAAAAGAAAGAGAGGCCGAATCGGATCCGGCCTCGCAACAGATGATATAACTTAGCAAAGAAACAAGAGATTGTCAAGGGTAAATTGCAGAGTGGCCGATGCAGAACGGGGCAAACTACGGCCTGCAGCGGGATCGGCCGGGAAAATAATCCCGATTTATTTTGTTAATATTTGCTATATTGGAGCCCGCATTTTACCCTGTTCCAAGAGAACTTTTGCGGCCGTTTTCCGTTATTATGAGTGTAATCAGGAATGGCAATGGTCTATACGGATGAGCAGCATGAACTGATTGTGGCAGCTCAGGCGGGTGATGAAAACGCCCTCGCGCGCCTCGTCCAGCTGCATGCGTCCGATGTCTACCGGTTCCTGCTGCATCTGTGCGGGAATCAGGCCCTGGCCGAGGATCTTTCGCAGGAGACCTTTTTAAGGGCGCTGCCGGCCATCCAGAAATACGAATTTCGTGCACCGTTCCGTGCCTGGCTCTTTCGCATCGCTGTCAATCTGCTGCGCGATGACCGGCGGCGAGTCGCCGTGCGCAAGCTGCTGGGCAGCGACATCTCCGACGACGACTATCTGCACCTCGCCAGTGCGGATCCGCCTCCCGATACGCTGGCGGAAAAAGAGGAATTTCGTCGCGAGCTCAACCAGGCGCTGAACAAGCTTCCGTTGGCGCTGCGTACTGTTGTCGTCATGCGCGACCTGGAGGAGATGAGTTACGTGGAAATCAGTCAAGCCCTGGGCTGGCGGTTGGGGACGGTCAAGTCCCGTCTTTTTCGCGCCCGCCAGGAACTGGCCGCACTCCTGCGGCCTTACTGGGAGGATCAAGAATGAACCGGCGTCATCCCCGGAAACTTCTTTCGCTTTACCTGGACCAGGCCGTCTCTCCGGCGCAAAAGCAGAGGGTTGAAAAGCATCTGCAGCAGTGTGCCGGCTGTGCCAGGGAGGCGGCAAGCCTGCAGCGGCTGCGGCAAGAGATGAGCGAGCTCCCCAGGCCGCCCGTTCCCCCCGGTCTGGCCGCTCGCATC
Organism: bacterium; assembly: GCA_035388125.1. GTDB lineage: Bacteria > Zhuqueibacterota > Zhuqueibacteria > Residuimicrobiales > Residuimicrobiaceae > JAKPUX01. The sequence goes on from DAOOPF010000007.1 coordinate 30,726, forward strand.
ATGGCCCAATACCGGAGCCAGCAGCGCGCCTCGTTCTGGGGCAGCTTCGACATTGCTCCCCGGCTGCTGCAGCCCGCGATGGTGCTTCTCCTTCTGCTGACAATGCTCGCTTTCGTCTGGAAAGGGCGCGGCGAAAATATCTACGATCAGGCCATCAAGAGCTATACCGCTGTCTATGAGAACAGCAGCAGCTGGAGCAGCCTCAACAACGATGAGGAGGCGCTGCGTTTCGCCCTGAATCATCCCCCGCAATCCCATCAGGAGCGTGATAATGACCAATAGAACCAAAGCACTGATCAGCCTGCTCGCGGCTTTTCTGTTCGGATTCGCTCTCTGCTTTCTGCTCCTGCATCTTACGGCTCCGAAAGGACGTGCGCATCACGGCAAACCTTCTCAGGAACAGTTCACGCAGAGTATCATCGACAAATTTACCAGGGAACTCTCCCTGAATGAACCCCAGGTCGAAGAGCTGCGTACACAGCTGCAGCAGCTCCGCGTGCGTTTTGATTCCCTGCGCGTTAACAATGCGGCCCTCTCCGCGCAGCTGCGCGATGATTTTCGCGCGGAATTCAGCAAGGTTCTCACCAGCGAGCAACAGCAAAAGTTCGTTGAATTCAATCGCAAAGAAGACGAAAGGTTCAAGGGCAAAAAGTGACCTTTGCCCGGATCCGGCCATTTTACAACTTTTTCATGGAGTCTCGAAGCAAATGAAGAAATGGATTATAGCAGCAGCGGGGGTCGCGCTGGCCCTGTTCATCTGGTTTTTTACCTGCAGCGAGAAAAAGGCGCCGATGGCGATGGCCACCCTGCCGCAGACCGACAAGGTGATGCGCGGCGATCTGCGCGTCGAGGTGTCAGCGAGCGGCGTAGTCGAGCCGATCAACAAGGTGGAGATTAAAAGCAAGGCCAGCGGCCAGATCGAGGAGATGCGGGTGGAGGAGTCGGATCCGGTCGTTCGCGGCGATTTGATCGCCCGTCTGGATCAGCTCGACACCCGGAACTCTTACAATACCGCCAAAGCGGATCTCGAGGTCGCCGAGGCCAATGTTAAGCAGAAGCAGAGCGATTTTGACCGCAAGGCGGAGTTGTTTGAAAAGGGCCTGCTCTCAGCAGCCGATTTCGATAACGCCAAACTTGCCCTGGTGGAGGCCAAAGCGCAGGTAGTGCGCGGCAAGATCAACCTGGACAATGCCGACATCAAACTCAAGGAGACTGTCGTCCGCTCCCCCATTGATGGCGTCGTGCTGACCAAGGATGTCGAGGTGGGTCAGATCATCGCTTCAGGCATCTCTTCGGTTTCCGGCGGGACTTTGATCGCAACCGTAGCGAACATGCAGAGGGTCTACGTCAAGGCCGACGTCGATGAGGTCGATATCGGGGTCATCCGGCCCGACATGTTGTCCACGGTGGTCGCAGATGCCTATCCCGACAAGGTCTTCAACGGCAAAGTGATCCGTATTGCCGCCCAGGGCAAGGTTGTCTCCAACGTGACCACCTTTGAGGTCACGATCCAGGTTGAAAATCCGGAGTCAAAGCTCAAGGCGGGAATGAATACCTCGGTAGAGATACTGATCGCTGACAAGAGAGATGTGCTGCTGGTTCCTAATGAGGCCCTGATGTCGCGCAAGGAACTGCAGCAGGAGCTCGCCAAGCTCAAGCTGCTGACTGACCCGGAGTCGATAAAAAGCGGCAAGCCACAGGGCGGCATGGCGGCGGCCGGAGGCCAGGAAGGACGCGGCAGGGGCATGCGCCAGGCGGGCGGCGGGCGGCCGGGTAGTGACGGGCCGATGAGCACACCGGGTGGGATGGCCGGAAGGGGCCAGCCGGAGGGAGCGCAAGCCGCCGGGGATGAGGAACTGCGGCGCGGCGTCATCATCCAGCAGGGGAATGAGTATGCGATCCGCATGGTCAAGACCGGCGTCAGCAGCCTCGATCAGACTGAAGTGCTCTCGGGTCTCGCTGAAAATGACCAGGTGGTCTACACTTTCTATTCCCGGGCAACGGAAGCGAGTGCGCAGCAGCGGGAGCGCATGACGGCGATGCAGAGCCAGCGCAGCGGATTTCGCAGCAATTAACCGGCCGCAAGCCCTTCTCAGCGAGGAAAAAAGGTGAAGAAAAAGCTTTTCTCAGAGTTCAACGAGAGTCTCAAGATCGCCCTCAGTTCTCTGGCCGCCAACAAAATGCGCGCCACTTTGACCATGCTCGGCATCATCATCGGTGTGGCGGCGGTGATCGCAATGGTAGGGATCGGCTCCGGTGCGCAAAAGGCCATCGCCGACCGCATCCAGGCCATGGGCTCCAATCTCCTCTTCGTCCAGCCCGGTTCGTCCCGGCAGGGCCATATCCATTTCGGTTCCGGCAGCATGATCACCCTGATGCCCGAGGATGTCGATGCCCTTAAGGCGAACAGCCGCTATATCGCCGCCGTTCTCCCGGAATTCAACCGCAGGGCTCAGGCCCAGTTCGGCAACAAGAACTGGAATACCTCAATTGTCGGCACGGTACCGGAATATTGCGATGTCCGCAATGTCAGGGTGACTGACGGGCGCATGATTACCCGGGACGAGGTTGATAATACCGAGCGTGTGGCCGTGATCGGTACCGAGGTGCGGACCAATCTTTTCGGCAGCGCATCGCCCCTCAACGAGACCATCAGGATCGCCCAGGACAATTTTGTCGTGGTCGGCGTTTTCGAAAAGAAGGGGCAGCAGGGCTGGCAGAATCAGGATGACCAGATTGTCATCCCCTATACGACAGCACAGCGCCGCGTCTTCGGCGCCGATAATCTCACCGGCATCACCGTCAAGGTGCTCGATCAGGCCTATGTTCAGGAGGCGCTGGTCGAGGTGGAGAAGATCCTGCGCCGCCAGCACCGGCTCAACCGGGATCAGGATAACGATTTTTCAATCCGCAACCAGTCGGACATCATCAGCACCATGCAGGAGACTAACGAGACCTTCAATTTTCTGCTGGCGGCGATCGCCGGCGTTTCCCTGCTGGTTGGCGGCATCGGCATCATGAATATCATGCTGGTCTCGGTCACCGAACGGACGCGTGAGATCGGCATCCGCAAGGCGATCGGTGCGCGCCGGCGCGACATCATGATGCAGTTCCTGGTCGAGTCCATCGTACTCAGCCTCGCCGGAGGGACGATCGGCATTGTCGTCGGAGTGCTCGCCTCCTTCCTGCTGGCCACACTGGCCAACTGGAACACCCTGATTTCACCGGGCTCCATCCTGCTCAGCTTCGGCTTTTCCACTGCGGTCGGGCTCTTTTTCGGCCTCTACCCGGCGCGCAAGGCCTCGCTGCTCGACCCCATCACCGCCCTGCGCTACGAATGATATCGCGAGCCTGCCGGCGTCAGCCGACGGGCTCTGCACTTCTCCCTCCACTCATCTCCATTTCCGCCCTTCCGGTTTGCCAATGTATTTTGAAAAGTTATGGCCATTCTGCTTGCTTTTTTAGCCGTCCAGCCGTATATTTCAGCAATCGTATCGCCTGCACATCAGGGAGAATAATCCCAACCACATAAGGAATCTGTCCATGAAATTATGCCGGAAATCAGCCGCCTCCACCCTCCTGACGCTCCTGGCTCTGTTCTTTTTTGCATCCGGCCCGCTTCCGCGTATTTACGCCCAGAAGGCCGAGTTGTATGATGTCCTTTTTGGAGAAAAAGACAAGCAGCTCAAGTCCTACAAGAACGGCCAGGCCGATCTGCTCAGCCCGGGCCACTATGCCCGGGCAGTGGAATCCTATGCCAAAGCCAAGGAAGAGTTCAAAAAGGGCAAGGACACCGGCGAGGTGCGGAAGCGGCTGGCTGAGGTCGAGGCCGCCTTTCAGCAGATCGACAACACCCTCTGGTCGGGGAAAGGCCTTTTCGACGAGGTGCTCAAGGCCCGCGAAGACGCCCTCAATGCCCGCGCCCCTGAATTCGCTCTGGAGGATTTCAACGCCGCGGAAGAACTGCTGCGCTCCGCGGGCAATGCCCTTGAGAGAGCGGATCAGGAGCTCACGCGCGAGAGGAACAACAAGGCCAAAGCCAGATTCAGGGAGACCGAGCTGAATGCGATCAAAAAGAGCATCATGACGCCGGCGCACGAGGCCCTGAACGCGGCCCTCAAAGCCAAAGCGGACAAATCGGCGCCCAAGAGCTATACCAAAGCCAAAGATCTGCTCATCCTCGCTGAAGAGATCCTCAACAGCAACCGCTATGCAGTCGCCGACGCCACCGCCAAGGCCGAAGAAGCCATTTACCAGGCCCAGCACGCCATCAAGATCACCGATCTGCTCCAGTCCAGAAAGTTTTCACAGGAGGAGCTGGTCCTCCTCTATGAGACCGGACTGGCCCAGGTGGCAAAAGAACTCGGCTATGACGCGGCCTTTGATCAGCCGATCGCCGACATCATCAATACGATGGCCAACTCAGTCCGGAGCCTCCAGGAGGAGAACAAGCAGCTCGAGAACGATCTGCAGGAGAAGCAGGAACTGCTCGAGAAAGCGCAGCAGGCGACCGACGCCGAGCGGGCGAGGGCCAAAAAGCAGATCGAGGCACTGGCGGCCAGGAGCGAAACGGACATCGCGCTGGCTCAGCAAAAGGAGAGCGCCCTGCAGGAGGAGCTGGCGAAAAAAGAGGCGGAGCTGCAGAGAAAACAGCAGCGGGAAGCCAAAATAGCCAAGATCCGCAGGATGTTCCTGCCGGAAGAAGCAAAGGTTTTACTCGAGGAGAACCAGTTGATCATCCGGCTCATGAGCCTTACTTTCCCCATCGGCAAGGCGATCATTCAGCCGGAGTATTTCGGTCTGCTCTCGCGCGTCCAGCGCGGGATTCGCGAGTATCCTGATGCCAAAATCACTATCGAGGGTCATACCGACTCGTCAGGAGATGAGCGGTATAACGAGCGTCTCTCGACCAAACGGGCCGAGGCGGTGCGCGCCTACATCCTCTCCAATATGGTTCTGGCGACGGACCAGATCGATGCCGTGGGATACGGTGAAAGCCGGCCGGTGGCCAATAACGATACCGAGGAGGGGCGTGCACAGAATAGAAGAATTGATGTTCTGATCACCATTGACTAGTCCAGCTGACATTCAACCCGGACGCGATGCCGCTGTTCATCGCGAACATTCATAGCCGCAGCTTTGACCACGCAATGCAACTGTTCAAGAGAAGAAGGAGGATGTGATGAAAAGAGGGATTCTGGTGCTGGTCGGTTTTTCCCTGATGCTCCTGCTGAATTCGGCCTTCGCGGCGGACAAAATCATCCCCCAGATCCGGCAGGGTGACAAGGCGCTGCTTTTCACCATCAACGGCCTGGGCTCCTTTGGCGTTGATGGAGCCAACGCAGGCATGCTCATCGAGGAGAACAGCGGCGACATTGATACGACGCCCTGCTACGGCGTCGGTTTCAAAAGCTTTATCTCCAACCGGATCGCCCTGCGCGTAGGCCTCGCCTACATGAAAGCCTCGGTGACTACAGAGACTGATGACGGCGATGAGGTGGACAGCCGTTCCCTGCTCTCCCTTCAGCCGGCGATCGAATACCATCTCTGGCAGTCGGAGGCCGTCTCCATCTACAGCGGCGGCCTGCTCCAGTTCACCCAATTTGCCGCCAGTTCAGAGGTGCCCGATGCCGATGAAGTGACGCTCTCCAGCAGCAGCCTCGGTTTCGCCGCTCTTCTCGGCGCCGAGTTCTATCCCTGGAAGAACGTCAGCTTTGCGGCGGAGTACCAGCTCGGCTTCGCCAGTGGTTCGAGCAAGTATGACGATGGCACCGACGAAATCGAAGGGCCCAAGGCCTCCATGATGGGCATCCATACCGTCGGCGTGACCGTGGCCTTCCACTTTAAATAAGCAGCCTCCACCTGAGCAGCCGGTCAATTTTTCTGCGGCCGGATCAGCACTATCCGTAATTAAAAAGAGCCGTCTCTCCCCCGGAGGCGGCTCTTTTTACTGTGATCCTGAGAGCTGCACTGACTGCTCCTGAACCGTTTCACTGTCATCTTTGGTTCCATCCGCCTGGCCTGACGCTGCCGGAGTGCCCGGCGAAATCCGATTGTCTCCCCCCTACTGATAATAGGAGACGATTTTCGGCCGCTGCACCTCCCCCGGCCAGAAGGGATTGGTCAGGTTTTCCGAGGCGGGGCGATAGTAAATGCTGACATTCCCCTGAAAACTCATCTCGTCCTTGCTCACAACCAGGCCATGGATGACATTATTGCCGGAAAAAACGACCTCATCGACCGCATAAAATTGTCCTGTTGCGGAAGCATTGCCATGAAAAGTGATGCTCTCCGCCGAATAGAAACCCAGATTGTTGCCGAGCGGATCGACGGAGATCGTACTGACGTTGCCGGTAACGTGAATCTCGCCCATCACGATAAAGACCCCGTAGCCACGGAAACTCCCGCTCAGAAAAAGGTCACCCTCGACATAGACAATTTCCGGGTTTTCATAGCTGCCCATCTGCAGCGCTGAAGCGTTGATTGTAGTGCTCGCCCCTCTGAAGACCCGGGTGGCGATGGCAATATAGGGTGCTGGATCAAACACAGGGATGTCGATGTTCGGCACCCGGCTGGTGACCGGTGCGGAGTTTGGATTGGCGTTCGGTACAAAGAAGCGCGAGGCCACGTTGGGATGGAGGGTTATATCATCGCAATAGGAACCGAACCCCTCCACGAGCACGCTGCCACTGGCACTCAGGTCCTTGTTGGTGTGGACATCCGAATTCCAGGACGAATTTCCGTCATCCTGCACGGAGATATTGCCGCCTAGATCGAGATCTTCGTCGGAGATCAAGGCGTATTTCATCCAGGGCGGAACCCCATCGGAGACCGGAATCTGGATGACCGCGCGGATGGTCACGATCTGACCGTTGCTGCTGCCGGTCGATGTAACCAGTCTCCCCCACTCCCCCACATCCGGTCCGCCCGGATAGCGGCTGGTAGTATTCTGAATATCCACCTGGAAGGTGCCGCTGCCAGCCTGCAGCGTCGAGGCAGTCGACCAGCTTGTATCCTGAGCCAGTTTCATGATGGTGTAATCGACGCCGCTCTCAGCCAGATTCTTGGCCTGGATGCGTGAATACTCATCCACCGCATTTACGGTCATGCGGGTATTGGCCTGCATGATGTTGAATGCATTTATCCCAAAGAGCACACCGAACGCCACCACCAGTATCAGCATCATTTTTCCCATATGCAGCTCACAAGTTTTTCGGGTAAAACCGGCGTATCCAATACCCCCCGGCCAGGTCAAAGTTTTCAGTCAGTCTGACTGTTTTTTCGAGCAAGATTTTGACTTCGATCGCATCGACCAGTGAGGGCGACAGGGTGGCAGCGCCGCCCGGAGTATACCCCATGAGAGCAAAATCCTTGACCCTGATCCGGAAATTGGCGCGCGGCGCCAGGCTGGTATGGCGGGTCAGCACAAGATCGGGGCGTGTTCCGGAACGGACCCAGCTCACACTGTCCACGACTCCGTCATTATCGAGATCAGCACGGAAACGGATCAGGGTGCTGTCCATGGCTACGATCGGTGCGCCGAAGGGAACGCGATAGCCGATTTTATTAAAGTCGTATTCGAGCACTCTGCCGAATTCGGTCAGGTTGCGTTGTTCAATCTGGCTGACATTGTTGGAGTGGGCGCTCGTAGTATAATAAGCGGAGAACCCGACCAGGGCCAGAAGCAAGAGTCCGCCGATGACCAGCGAGCCGATGAGATCGAGGTTATGCATCTCCCCTCCTCAATAGCTGACAAAGCTGTCCAGGACAACAGCTTTGGAGAGACGCTTTGCGGTCACCGATATCCTGATGCGTTTCATGCGGGTCTGGATAGCGCTGACTGTTTTGGGCTGCTCCGGTCTGACGTACTTGACCTCGACCGTTGCTGTGAATTGTCCGGTGCGCGGGGTATTGACAATGACCGGCCGGTTCTTTTTATTATCGGTAATATAGTCATCGACATCGTCATAGTTTCCTGGATACTCGCTGTAGCCCGGTCCCATGTAAAGGGTGAATTCGGTGACGTTCTCTACAGTATTGCTGTCGGTAACCGCCTCGTCAAAAGCCTTGCTTTTGATCTCGTTGATCATGGTTTCGGCAATTTCCGAGGCGGTTATGACTTGCTCCGTATCCAGGCGGAGATCGGCTGCGGAGAGCACGGTGCGATGGGAATTGATGGTGATGAACGAAAAAATCGCCGTCGCACCGAGTATGAGCAGCATCTGTGAATTATTCATCTGATTCTACCCCCATTTGAGCTGGTATCGCCATCGCTCGTTTTTATTCCTTGCCGCGCAGAAAGATGCGCACCGTGCGCGTACCGGTTCCATTGGGGCTTTCCAGCCGGAAAGTAACCTCGGAGGTGACGCTTTTATCCTGGTCCGGATCGAGATCATTGGCCAGAGAGACAATGAAAGCGGTCTCCCCGAACCCGTACATCTCCGGTTTCGCCATGAGATCAGTGCTGGAGAGTTTGCCGGCCGTCGCAGAGGCAGTCAGAGTAGAGCCTCTAGCGACGGGATTTCCGTTGAGGTCATACAGCCGGATCATGATACTGGTCGCTTCGCCCGGGTCGAGGCTGCTCTTGACAGCCTCAGCGGTAAAGACCAGCACGGGGCCGCTGAAGACAGCTTCATTCAATGCATAGACGACGGCATCATGGCCGGCCTGGTCACGGCCCTGTGTCGAGCACATGACCAGGCCAATGCCGTCATTTTCTGTAAGTGAGCCCGAACTATTGCGCACCAGCGATCCTTCGAAATCCGGCATAGTGACATTAAGAACCATCCCTGGTGCGTTTGGATTCGGCACGCGGTGTGGAGCCAGGGTGGTCGGATCGCTGGGCGCAATGGCGGGACGCGGATTTGCTGTGATCCAGGTAGCAGTTCCGCGGCCCTGAGCGTCGGTGCGGGTACTGGTAGTCACTATGCCGGCCGTGCAAGTCAAATATAAGGTTGTTCCCTCCTCTACAGGATTATTGTATTTATCGCCCACATAAACCGAGACCTGGAATTCCCGGACGTTATTCCAACCGTCGAGGTTGAAGCAGTTCAATGCAACGGTCATGTGGGATTCGACATGATTCGGATCTGCCGGGTCGATCCAGATATAGGGCGGCCCTGAGCGCATGGTGATCTGGGTCGAGCGGGTGACGATGGCGGGATAGTCAACAAGCTGGGCCAGGATCTCGACGGTGCCCGAGCGGGTCCCGGCCTTGCAGACGATGGAAGCCGAGCCGGCGATGCTCCTTTGCACAGTCGATTCCAGGGGATTGCCGTCATGGGGCAGCAGCGTTTCCCCGCCGTCAGGTCCATTGCGAAGCACAAACCTGACCCCGAGCTCTTCCTGAAAAGGCTTGCCGTTGGCACCCAGAACGATCGCGGTGACGATGCACTGATCAGTGTGGCCGGTGCCTGTTACCCAAATAAAGTTGCTGTTGACACTCAGCTGCAAGGTGGCTGGAGTGTTGTCAACCAGGTCAATCAGGGTGGTGTCGGCCCATTCATGAAATCTGGCGATGACCTTGACGCCCCTGGCCGGGGTCGAGCTGCTGCGAAAGGTCGCAATCGCCTCGCCGCTGCTGCTGGTCGTGGCAGCGCTGGTCACCACGCCTTGCGAGCAGCTGAATTGAATTTCCGCCCCTGAGACGGGATTATTCTCCGGCGAAACCAGCACCGCACTGAGACTCAGGGTGCTGAGGCCGTCGGCGAGGAGTTCAGCCCTGTCGGGAAGAAGGGAGAGTCTGGGCGGCACAAAGCTCATCACCATGACCCGGCGGAACAGATTGCCATATTCAGCAAAAAGGGTGTCCGTGCCGGCCAGGGTCGGCGAGGTGATGGTTATGAGCGCGCTGCCCTTGCTGTCGGTCCTCTCGTCCTGGAGGATGGGGATGGTTTTGCCGCGCAACTGAACCTGGGCGCCGGAAATGCCTTTTTTACTGCTGCTCTCTCTGACGGTGACCCGAAGCTGGGTCGTGCTGATGCCATCAGCGCAGAGGGTGGATTTGTCGAGCTGCGCAGTGAAAGTTATGCCGGTGAACCAGATGATTACTCTGGCCTCGGAGGCGGGGTCATCAGTGCTTTTCTGCAGGGCATAAGCGACGGAGCCGTCCTTGTTCTTCGGCGCAATTCCGAGAAAATAGCCGGCTCGGCGTCCCTCTTCGTCCGGGATGATGCGGGCGGTGATGGTGGCTTCGATATCCGTTTCGCTTGCTGCGCTGGTGATACTTGCTACGGCCTCGCCGTACTGGTCGGAGTAAGCCTTGGGAGTGATGGCGCCGGCGGTGGTGCTGAACTGGACCAGGGCACCGGGTAGAGGAGCGCCCGAGGTATCGAGAATGGTGGCCACCAGATCGAGGCCGGTGATGCCGTCAGCGGGCATGGCATTCGAATCGGCGCGCAAATCTTCCATCACCTCATTGCCTGTAAGCAGATCCTCATCCTCCCCGCACTGACAGAAGGTCAGGGAGAGGGCCAGGAGCATGAAAATGGCAGGAATTTTCTTTTTCATTATTGCTCTCCCAGGGAAGAATAGGACGGGAACCGGACGATCGCCTGGTCGCCGGCGCGTACAGGCAGCTCGGCCATACCCTGACCGGTGATGCGCCGGGCCAGAGTCTTTTGAGAGCTGGCGCGCAGGACTTCTGCCTTGCCGACCGGGGTCACTTTTTCGCCCGTCCGGCGCACAAGCGTCACTGTCTGTTTGACCAGAGAAGCGGTGTCAAAACCCGATTCCCAACCGATGAGGAGCATATTATCCTTGACGGACTGAACAGTGCCGTTCCTGAGCGCGAGATCGGGGCGTTCAATTCGGGCGCGGCCGTCGTTCTCCCTGGCACCTGGCCGGGAGGTTCCGGCCGCAGGTTTGGCCGTGTTTTGGGAAAGAGGTTTTTCCTCTTTCGTGCTCACCGGACTGGACAGGTCGATATCCCCGGGGTCGGGTTGAGCATCAAAGCGGTAATGCTGCAGCCGCTCCTCCAGGGTCGATCTGGCTTTCGAGGATCCGCCGTCACTGCTCTGACGAGCATAAACCTCGGGAAAGATCGAAGCCTTGAGGATGATGATCAGCTCCTTCTGGGTATCTTCGTAACGGTTATAACCGAAAATATAGCGCAGACCTAAAACATACCAGGGGAGATCCTTGAGCAGGGGTACCCCTTTCCTCAAGGTGGTCTTTTCGTTGGAATAGAGACCCGCGATCAGGGTCTCCTCGCCGTCATAGAGCTGCACCAGGGAGTTGGCTTCGGACTTTTTGATGATGGTGCTGATCACATCGGGATAGGCCTGGCTCCGTTCGACATGGGCCTTGAGAAGGATGACGGGAACCTTACCCGGAGTTTCGATCACATGCGGGGTAACCTGCAGAATGGTGCCGGTGCTGATAAAGCGGTCCATCAGATTGCCGGCGAAATCCCTGGTCTTGATCGAAAAGTCCTGGCCGACCTGAATCTTGCCCTCGTTTCCTGAGGTGACCACAACCTGGGGCTGGGCTAGTACCCGTCCGATATTCCTCGAGTCAAAGATCTTGAAAAGGGCCTTGATATCAACTTTGGCGTAGCGGCGAGGAATATCCAGCTGCAGGGAGAGTCCCTCTCCCTCGACAGCGGATTTCAGAGCGCCCGAGATGTCGATTTTGCCGTTATAAAACGTGCTCCAGTCGATGCCCATCTCGGAGAGGGCCTTGCGGTCGCCTTCGAAAAAGATGGTTTCGATCTTGACCTCCTTGCTGCCCGGCCTGTAGCGCACAGCGTCGCCGAAAGGCTGGTCCAGATCTTCGCCCTCATCCGAGGTTGAAGGTACGGCAACCTGAAAAAAGTGGTCCCGGTTTTCGTACCACAGTCCGCGCCTGGCGAGAATAGTTTGCAAAGCTTTTTCCCAGGGCATGCTGGCAACCTCAATGTTGATGGTGCCCGCCTGCCGAGTGGGATCATAGATCGGCTTGCCGGCATAGCGAATGGCATACTCGCTGAGCATATCCAGGGCTGTGCCGATTTCGAGGCCGCTGCTGAGCGACACCAGCGATTCAGGCGGTGTGAATTCGGGCTCCAGGCCCTCCTGGCCTCGCAGTGAAGAGTCGAGCACCAGGATCAGCATGATCACTACAGCCGTTTTGATCGTTCTCATAACCGGCCTTTCAGTTTGAGCCGGAGGGCAGGACCAGTCTGGTCTCCCCGCCGTTCTCATCTTGCATTGAAAAAGAGAGTTTGCCCTGCTGGGAATTTACCGTTTCAAGAGTTCCCCCCCATACGCGGTCGCCCTGGCGCAGACGCACCGTACGGCCGGTATGGTCCTTGAGCACGGCAGCACCGGGCATAATGGCCAGAATCTTGGTTCGGTTGTCGATTTCCGGGAGCCCTTCTGAATTACGAGGCGGCTCTTTTTTTGCGGCCGGTTCAGCCTCCTGTACGCCTGCCGCAGAGGATTGCGCGAAACCTCCCCGTTCGAGCGCCGGAGCGCGGCCGGTGACCATATCGGCGATGCGCTGCGGCGTCGAGGTAGAGGCGGAGATCGCAGTGATGGCCGGCCCTTCAACCCGGTTATAGCCATTGAAGGAGAGCGTAAAGGAGACATCGCCGCGGTCGCCGCGTTCACGCCCGCCGGCCGCCGACATCTCGATCTGGTGAATGTCGTAAAAGACCGGACCCTCCTCCAGCAGGCAGAGGAGATTGTAGAATTCGTTGAAGGAGCCGCTCCCCTTGAGTTCGTAGGTTCGGCGGGTGAGGGAAAGAAACGCGTCCTGACTCTTGAGAGCAAAATTCAGCTCCAGCCGCGAGCCGGACCGGGAGAGCTCACGCAGCAGATAATCAAAGGTCTCACCGGGAGATTCCCGGCCGGCCAGGGTACCGATCTTGCCCTGCCGGAAATCGTCAAGTCCCGAGAGCTGCTGAAGCAGCGCAGAACGGTCTCTTTCCAGGGCCAGCAGATCCTGCAGGCGCTGGCGTTTGTAGGTGTTATCGGACCTGGCATTCTCCAGCTGCTTCTGCTGATGGCTGAATACAAAGAAAAAGCCGCCGGCCAGAATCACCGCCCAGAAAGCGGCGATGAAAAGGGTATTGCGCACTGCATAGGTCATTTTACTCTCCTCCACTTCCGGCGGGTTTTCCCCTGCACTCGAGAGTGACCACAGTCGTTTCTCTCTTTTCGCCTTGGCTGGCCACACTGAGCACCGTACTGGGAATGATCAGCCGCTCGAGCTCGGCTACCTGGCTGCGGCGGTTGACTGCGGCCTCAGCAAGCAATTTACCGTCAGGACTACCTTTCAGCTCTTGCAAATTAAAGGGACCGGCTGCGGCATAGGCTGCCGAAAACTGCCGCAGCACCGGGCTCCAGCGTACCGATTTGGCCTTGAGGGAATCGACCAGCGCCGTGCCGGTTTCAAAGGAGTTGATCACAACGCGCAGACTGTCCACTTCGTGGGCGACAAGACTCAGCCTGGCGAGATTCATCTCCATCGCCGCCGAGCTGCGCTTGAGGTGATTGAGCTCCTGCTGACCACTGACCATCCTGTAGGTGAGGAACAGAACGCAGATGAAGAGTATGGCCAGCAGGGCGACGCCATGCCAGGCGACCCGGTAGATCGACTGCCGGTCGCGGATGCGGCGGGGAAGAAAGTTCTGCTGGTAGGGGGTGCGCACCCTCTCCTCCAAAGCCTTGGCGGCCAGTGCGATGGCTGCACCCCATGGAGCGATCCGGCCGTTCATCCTGGCAACATGATGACCGAGGGGCAGATCGGCAAAATCAAAGCGCGTTGTAGAAACATTGGCAAATTTGTTGTTAAAGCCGGCTTCAGCGCGCGTGCGGTCGACGTCCCCTGTCAGGATCAGCCGGCTGATGGCCGGAATCTTGCCCGAGTCGAGTTCAAAGAGAATCTTGGAATAAGCGGTATCACAGACATGCTCTGAATCCGCTCCCTCATGGATGGTCGGCAGCACCTCTTCGATGAGCGGGCCCCGGAAGAAGATGATTTTGGTGAAGGTTTGGGCAAAATAGACCACCGTTGTGATCTCGGATTCCGGCAAAAGCCCGCGGCGGACGAGAGCGTGACCCAGGGCAAATTCGAGGGAATCGACGAGCGCCACCTGCGGCGGACGCGAGTGCATGATCCGCATCGCTTCGAAGAGGGTCGAGGAAAAGACCAGCGGATCGTCGTGCACCATGGCCAGACAGCGGTTCTTGCCGTTGCGCAGATAGCCGATGTTCTCCAGCTTGGCCTCCGCCGGAGCCTCGACAAAAACATCCTGCCAGATAGCCCTTTTGATCTTTTGTGGCGTGCTGGAGGGAAGGGCATCGATGTTTTTATAGAGCACGCAGGAATCGATGAGACTGAAGGCCAGGCGGCTTTCGCGGGGGCACATGGTATGCAGCATCCGCAGCAGGACATCGGCGTTGGTCGAGACCTCTGAAATCGCCCTGACATTGTCGGCCGAGGTGCCGAAATCCACATCCAGCTCGAAGGGGTTCTCTTCGCCCGCTCCCCCCTCCTTTTTTTGCCGGGTGTCGGCGAGCTTGACACCGCCCATCATGCGCTCCTGCGGGAGCAGAGGCTGCTCCAGGCGGAAATTTTCGACCAGCTCGATTTGAATGCGTTGACCAACCTTGCTGAGCAGCGCACAGGAGAGCTGTTGACCGTCGAGAAATATTCCGAGCGAGAATTTCTTGCGGATGTTTTTCATAGTTTAATAGCCCAATAATTCCTGAAAACGGCGCTTGTTGTTGGCATAGTCGAGCGCCACCTTTTCATCGACCAGCCGTTCGCTGACCAGGCGGACCAGGTCCTGCTCGAGGGTGATCATGCCCTGGCGGTTGTTCTCGCTGATCATCTGGTAGATCTCCTGAACATTGCGGTTGCGGATGGCCGCGCGAACCGGAGTGGTGACCAGCAGCACCTCCTTGGCCAGAATGAGCCGCCCGTCTATGCCCGGCAGCAGTTTCTGCGAAATGACCACGCGCAGAACGTCGGCGAGACGGTTGCGCACGCGCTCCTGCTCATCGGTGGGGCACTCGGCGATGATGCGGTCGATAGTCTCGACCGCGCAGCCGGTGTGAAGGGTGGAGAAGACCTTGTGGCCGGTGTCGACGATCTCAAGACAGGTCATTATCGTCTCCGGATCACGCATTTCACCCACAACGATGATATCGGGATCCTGACGCAGGGCCTGCACCGCCCCCTCCTTGAACGAGTTGACATCGCGCCCCACCTCGCGGTGGCGGATGATGCAGAGGCGCGAGTTGTGGATGTACTCGATGGGATCGCCGATGATGACAATGTGGCCGTCCACCGAGCGGTTATTGGCATCGATGATGCTGTCCATGGTCGTGCTTTTGCCCGAACCGGTGATCCCGGTGATCAGGATCAGCCCCTGCTTTTCGTAGCGCAGGGAAAAGGCGCGTGAAACTTCGGGATGAAAACCGAGCTGGGCATAGGGATAGACCTGGCCGGCGATGGCGCGCATGTTGAGCGCGAGATGGCCGAGATCGAAATAGAGGGTCGCACGCCAGCGCCACAAACCCTGCGGCCGCTGGATGGTATAGGAGAAATCGACGGCGCGTCGTTTGAAAAGTCGTTCGCGCTGCTTTTCGGACAGCAGCGAATGGGCAATGACATCGGTAGATCCGATCGGCCAGATCCCCAGCTCACTCCGGGCCATCTTCTTGCCCTGTATGCGGAACCAGATATGGGAATTGGCGGTAACGCCGCCCATCTCGATATCCGATGCCTCCAGCTCCCGCATATGCACCAGAAAGGACTCGAAACGCTCCCTGAGAGCGATCCTTTCTGAGGTGGAAAGGGCGGTGACTGCGGCCGCGATGGTCTGCTGGGCTTCGAGCAGATCCATGTTTTCCGGGATCTGCGATAAAATGCGCTGGAAGATGCTTTCCAGGCCACTCTCGCGGGTCACCACTTTTGCGCTGTCAACAAATCCATTCATCGCGTTCTTCCGCATATTCTTCCATTGCCGGATAACAACCTCCCGCCCCTTCGAGCCGAACTTGAGCTCGCCGGGCCTGGCTCATTTCATCGTATAGCTGAACCAGCTTGCCGGAGAAATTTTGCACCACCCGCGCCGCGAAATGGAGCAGGTGATGCGAATTCTGTTTCTGGTAAAAGGTGCGCAGGGCTTTTCTGGAGAAGAGGAGTACCTCCAGTTCTTCATTCCCGTCCAGGATCATCGGCAGACTCTCCCCTGTCCTGCTGAAGAGGGCCCCTTCGCCCATGGAGTCGCCACGCTCAAGGACGCTGATGAGCAGCCCCTTGTACCAGCAGCGCGCCACCCCTTTGCAGACGATGATCATGGTCTGGCAGGCATCAAATGAGTACTCCTGCCCTTCCTCCAGGGTCATTATCTCGCTGCAGGTCATCAAATCCTGCAGGGAAGCATCGGAAAGTCCCGAAAAGAGCCTGGACCGGCAGTAGCCGGCCTGTACTGAAGGCTGGTTCATCATATCAACCGGTCCGGGGAGAGCGGTTTTGTCCGTTCTCTGTTCTGCAGCAGCCGCTGGAACTGAACCATCAAGACTCTGCTTCACCGTCGCGGCGGCGATGGCCTCGGCTGCCCCCTCCTTGCCGCGCACCAGCCCGCCTGTAAGCCTGTCCGCAACGGCCTTCATCAACTCGAGATGGACCGGTTTGAGCAGCACCTCTTTGGCACCATAGCGCATGGCGGTCTCGAGCTCCTGATGGCCGTTGCGGTCGCTCATGACCACCAGGGGCGAAGAGGGGGCATGGCGCTGCATGCCCTGGAGGATCTGGATGCCGTTGAGGGCTCCCGGCATGAGCAGATCAACAAGGATCAGATCAAATCGCCTCAGCTTGACCAGCTTGAGCGCCTCCACGCCATCGCTGGCGAAGGTCAGGGAGTAGACGCCGCCATTGAGCACATGGCTGGCCTGGTCACGCAGTTCGGGATCATAGTCAACAATCAATACATCTCGCATGGTATTTTCTCACAACCTTATTCTATCGTGACTGCGCTCACCTCTTCAAGAGTTGTCACTCCTTCGGCTGCCCTTCTGCACGCAGCCGCGCGCAGGGTGGTCATGCCGGCCTTCATGGCGGAGGCGCGGATGGCGTCTTCATCCACATCCGAGGAGGCCTCCAGAATAATGCGGCGGATCTCCGGCGTGAAGGGCAGGACTTCGTGAATGCCGATTCGGCCTGAATAGCCGTTCCGGCATTTGGGACACCCCACCGCGCGGTAAAAAGTGGCCCGGCTGATCTCCTCGGGAGTGAATCCCAGAGGACCCGCAGTCGCGGCCTCCGCCGCCGAGAGGGGCTGCCGGCAATGCTTGCACAGAGTGCGCATCAGCCTCTGCGCCACCACCAGATTGATCGCATAGGCGATCAGAAAGGATTCGATCCCCATCTTGTAAAGGCGCGAAACCACGCTGCAGGCGTCATTGGTGTGGAGGGTCGTAAAGGTGAGATGCCCTGTATTGGCCAGCTTGATGGCGATTTCGGCCGTCTTGGCATCGCGAATCTCCCCCACCATGACGATGTCGGGATCATGGCGCAGGATGGTGCGCATCGCCTGATCAAAATTCATCTTGCCGCCGATCTTGAGCTGGCGGGCGCCGGGGATGTTATATTCGACCGGATCCTCGACCGTGAGAATATTCAGCTCCGGAGTCATGACATGCGAGAGCGCTGCCACCAGAGTCGTGCTCTTGCCGCTTCCGGTCGGGCCGGTGAGGATGACCATGCCCTGCGGCTTTTTGATCGCCTTGATGAACTCAGATCTGGCATAGTTATCGAAACCGAGCTTGTCCAGGTCGGTGATGACCTTGCGGTCATCCAGGATACGAATCACCACGCTCTCGTATTTGCGGCCAAGAGCGGATGAGACGATCGGCAAAATCGCCACACGGAAGCGGATGAGGAAAGAATCCACCAGCCGCTGGATAAAGCCGTCCTGCGCCATCTCCCATTCGAAACGGTCGACGTTGCGCGTCCGGTCCTTGACCACAGCCAGCAAGGCTTCGGGTTTGATCCCCTCCTGCCGGTGCCAGAGAATAAGGCGGCCGTCCAGACGAATATAGATCTCGGTGCTGTTGCCCTCCTTGGGGATGATGTGGATATCGCTTGCCCCCTTGCGCACGGCATCGACCAGACACCCTTCGAAGAGGTTGACAAGCAGGGATTTGTTCACCGCCGAGGTGAGTTCCTCCTCATCGACCTTGTTCTCCTCCTCTTCGTCGATGATGGTGACCTCGGCGGCTACTTCCTTCACCAGCTGCAGGAACTCATTCTCTTGCGGAGCGATGCGGGTGAGGATCTCGCTGACATCCTCATAACGGCCGTAAGCGACTTCGTAGCGCTTGATGCCCGCCCGCTGCATCAGGGACTCTATGGTGCGGGCCGTCGGATCGGGGCAGACAAAAATACGGATGTCGTGACCGCGCTCGCTGAAACCAAACGGAAGCAGCTTGAGGGTGAGGAACTCCTCGCGGGTTTTCGCGTCGAGCGCCTTGTAGAAATTCTGCATGAACTCGATCCAGCCGTCGGTCAGTGAGGCGGCGCTGAGACGGATCTCACGAAAGGCGTAGATCCTGCAGAGTGCGCGGAAGACCAAATGACGGTCATATCCCAGATCGGTGATCAGCACATCGGCGAGCGTACGCGGCGTCGCTGAGCTCTCGAGTATATTTTCAGCCTCCTGCAGCTTTTCACGGGTGAAATGGGCATCCTGCTGCAGCAATTTTTCAGTGATTGCGCTGGCTATGCGTTGCTTGCGTACCATTTGTTACATCCCCGGCATCTTCGGCTGGAACAGCGCTGTCTCCGAAGATACAATAGTAAGAAGCGTCATGACAACCATGATGAAAAAGGCGATAATGACCTGGATCCAGTCGATGATCGCTTTCATGCGATAGGTGGTTTCACGCTCGTAATAGTTGGCGATCTGCAGGGTCACCTTTTTGAGGGTGCCCGATTCGGCACCGGCGTTGAGACGGGAGAGGGCATTCTCGGTGAAAACCTTCGCCTGTTTCAGCGCCTGGACGAAGCTGGCGCCATCCCTGACCATCATCGGGATGGTCACCTCCTTGATCTGCTTCTCGATGTACTTGTTGCGGCAGGCTTCCGCGGCGGTGCGGATCACCTCGAGATTTTCACCGGAACCACTGTACATGGAATGAAAGACCCGGCAAAAAATCTCGATGGAGGTCTTGTGCAAAAGCGAGCCGATGATGGGCACCTTGATCATGTGCTTGCTGACCCAGATTCTCCCCTTCTGTGTGACCGCCAGGCGGTAGAGCACCAGCGGGATCGCAAGCGAGAGCCCGATGATCCAGAAGATATTGCGCACGAGAAAATGACTCAGGTCGAGACTCATCTTGGTCAGGGGAGGGAGCGTCGAGCCGAAGCTGAGAAAGAGCTCGGCCGTCTTGGGGAAGATATAGCCCACATAAAAGATCACCGAAGCGATCAGGACGACGGTGGTGATGGTCGGCATGAGCAGGGCGCTGCGCATGCTTTTGCGGAATTCGTAATCGCGCTCGAGAAAGCGGGCGGTATTCTCAAAAACCTCGGCCATGTTGCCGCTTTTCGAGGCCACTCCGAGCATTTTGGCGGGAAAGCGGCCCAGGTAATAGGCCTGCTTGCCGAAAGCCTCTTCGCCATCCTTGCCATCCTTGAGGTCGGTGAGGATCTCCTTGATCACCTTGCGCATGGCCTTGTTATGGGTATCACTCTCGAGCAAGCCCAGAATTTCATCGAACGGCAGTTTTTCCCGCAGCAGGTCTGCGGAGAGCCGGATGAAGGTGATGACGTCGGCGAAGGGGGGTTTGAATCGCAGATCGAGAATCATTTTCTGCACGCGCACATCTTCAAAGCCAAGGCGGCGGAGGGCGATTTCGACCTCATCGCGCGAAAATGCGATCTGATCCCCCTTGAGGATGGCGCCGTCAAGACGGCGTACTTTGTAGAGGTAGGCCGATTTCTGCTGGATGGAGAGGGGCATAAAATGGTGCAGGGCGGCCAGGGCAGCAGTCCTCTTGCCGGCTTCCCGCATATTTTTCGCTTCGATGTAGCCGATAATGCGCTTCTGCTGCGCATTCAGGCCGTTGTAACGAAACTCCGCCATACTACTCCCGCCAACCTGCGTTAGCTTAGCCCGACATCAGAATAGGGGCCTGACCCACATCAGGCCCCTATCAACGACCATCCGGCATATTACTGTGGAGTGAATGCCGCACTCTCCGATGTGGAAAGATATTCAGCTCATCGTAGAATACGGACAAGTCACCCCTGCAATCGCCGAATTGTGACCCTACGTAGTTGGCTGAATGTCCGATTCAGTGACCGAGACTGTAATGTTAGGGACATTTGTGCGTTTCGGATCACCGGTAATTGTCAAGCCGGTAGCCGTGTTGGACAGAGTGTAACTGCCATTCTCATTGGC
>DAOOPF010000008.1:0-29226 GCA_035388125.1 bacterium
TCTCGTCGAGGAGGAAATGGCCGGGGCCGTAATGGTTCCAGCCGTGTTTGGAGTAGCGGCCGTTCCAGCGCGGCAGGAGCTGCTGGTAATCCTGGAAATGGGTGATGCTGCGGATGTACTCAAGCCCCCTGGCGATGTTGGGCGAGGGATTGGACGATTCGTCCTCACGCTCGTGCTCGATCGAGAGATAGCCGTCATAGTCCTGCAGGGTCAGTTCGGCGAGGATGTCATGAATATTGGCCTTGCCGCTGCCGAAAGGGACATCCTTGGCCTGATTGGGATCGTTGAAGAGATCGAGATCCTTGAGATGGGCGTGGACGATGCGTCCGCGCAGCAGGGCCATCGCCTTGATGGGCTCCCAGCCGGAGCGCATCCAGTGGGCGGTGTCCATGCCGGAACCGATGCGCGGATCGAGCCCCTTGACGCGCGCGAGCACGGTCGTGGGCAGGGCGAAACGGCTGGGCAAAGGGTGGTTGTGGATTGCGACCTTGATGTCGTACTCCTTGACCATGTTTTCGAGGGGGCGCCAATTGGCAAAGGCGGGCTCGGTGTTGATCACCTGGATGCCCATCTTGCGGGCGAAATCAAAAACCTCCCGCATCGACTTTTCAGTGCTGTCAAAGCCAACCACACCGTAGGCCACCAGGGTCAGACTGTTCTTTTCCAGCTCCGATTTTGCCCAGGCGATTTGCTCGTCGGTCATGGTGTGCGAAAAAAGGGCGCTGGCGGGCATCTCCTTGCTCAGCCGCTGGCCCGGATAGGCCTCGATGTAGCGGATGCCCAGTTCGCGTGTCTTTTCGAGGGCTTCAGCGAAGGTGAACTTGCGAAAGGTGTAGGTCTGCATCGCTATTTTCATTTTTTTGATGCGGACCTCCTTGTAGACCCGTTCGGCCTCCTGACTCAGGACCGGCATGACGGCCAGGCCGATGAACAGCACGATGAAGAATCCGATAAATTGCTTGACCATGAAATCATTCTCCCGAGGTTAGAGTTAGACCGATGATTCGGCCGGTTATTTGCGGGGATTCCACACTCCACGAGCCACGGCCGGGACGAAATCCTCGATGCCCGGCGCTGGCAAAAGAATGGTCCGCTCCTGCTCGGCGCTCAGGTAGGCTGACATAAGCAGGGTGGTCACCTCGAGGCCGTCCTCGAAGGTCTCGCTGGGCCGGGTGCCGGCCAGGAAGCACTCGACCATGTGGCGGTCTTCGACGTCGTAGCCGTACTCATTGCCCTCATTAGCGACGACCGGCATCAGACCCATCTCCGCATTCTGCTTCTCGACCAGATCCTCGCCCGACCTGCCCGCTACTTCGCGGCTGAAAAAGACCTTCAGGCCGGTATCGAGAGAGTTGATCTGCATCGAATATTCGGGGCCGAGGAGTTCCATCGAAAGGCGCAATCCGGCGCCGACATAACACCAGGAGGTGGTGGTCTCGACGACAACCTGGTTTCCCTCCCGGTCATGATACTCGATCAGGGAACGGGCGAAATCCTCTGAGGGCCGGCTGGCATAATCCAGCTTGCCCTTGCTGTACTCCGCCAGGTGATTGGCGTAGCGGGGGCGCTGCCATTTGAGGCAGTTGGTGTAGGCGGACATCTTTACCGGGGTGAGAGTATGCCGCGGCGCCCCCGGAGGGGTCAGGAGATAACGGGCGGTCTCCACCGAATGACACATCATGTCGTTGAGCACGCCGCCGCCCTGCAGTTCGCCCTCCCAGAACCAGGGCATGTGCGGGCCGGCGTGTTCCTCCGATGCGCGCGCCAGGTAGGGACGGCCTGCCGCCGCGGCGCCGCGCAGCCAGACGATATCGCGGCCGCGGATGACGGTGGGGGAGAAGACCTGATTTTCGAGATAACCGTCCAGCAGCCCCGCCTTCTTCGCCAGCTCGACCATCTTCCGGGCTTCCCGCACATTGCGGCCCAGCGGTTTTTCGCAGGCGACACCGATCAGCTTGCCCTTGCCGCTGAGCACCGCCTCGGCGATCTCCTCCATGATCTCGACACGGGTGAAATTGGGGGCGCAGATCCAGATCGCGTCGATGGCGGGATCGGCCACCATTTCGGTGACGCTCCTGAAAATCCTGCCTTCGCCCAGATTGAGCTGCTTCACCAGGGCGGCCGCCTGCTCAGCTTCAGCTGTGCTCTTGGCGACGATGCCGTTGATATCTGCGTTGCGGACGCTCACCCAGGCGCGGATGTGAAACTGCGCCACGAATCCGCCCCCGACAAATCCAACGCCCAAAACTTTTTTTGCCATGAGTTGCTCCCTCTATTTATCAGTTGAGGCCGGCATCACCGGCCGTGTGGTCGGACGCTCGCTTGTGCAGTCCGGCCGCCGCTGGCGGGCCGGACTGCACAAGCGAGCGTGGATCAGGCTTTGATCTCTTTTACTGCATGCCTGCGGCTGTCGACCTTGAAAAAAGCCATGAAGGCGATCGCGCAAAGGATCGTCAGGGCACATGGCACAAGGAAGACATTGGTCCAGTTGGTGAGGCCCTCCGGCGAAGTGAACATGGACTTGATCCAGCCGGCGAAGAGACTGCCGACATAATTGCCGAGGCCATAAGTCACCAGTGTGATGAAGCTCTGCGCGGAATTGCGGATGTCGCTGGGGGCGATGGTGTCAAAATAGATAAAGGCCGCGGCGAAGAAAAAGACGAAACAAAAGCCATGCAGGGCGAGGGAGGCGATCACCAGCCAGGCGGGTGATCCGATCGCGAATATGATGTAGCGCAGCGGCCAGGCGAGGATGCCGACGGTCAGGACCGTGCGGATGCCATATTTGGGCAGCGCCCACGGCAGCAGAAAGGCCAGGACCAGGATCTCGGCCGCCTGCGCGATGACCATCACCATCGGCGTATTTTCCTTGGCTACCCCGATGACAGACGATTCCAGAAATGGAGCGGTCAAAACATAGTAAAACATCAGTTCGGTCGCCACCACAAAGGCGATGATGGTGAAGATGAGGACGTTGCGGTCCTTGAGCATCTTGAGGGCCTCGATGAAAGCCCAGGGCTTGGCAGCGTTTTTTTGCGGCGGAGTATGCGGCAGGGTGAAAGACTGCACACCCATGATGAGCGAAAAGATGCCGGCCAGCAGGAGGGTATCGGCCCCGGGAGCACTTCCCAGGTACCGCCAGCCGGTCAGAAGCAGACCCGCAACGATCCAGCCGATCGTACCCCAGACGCGGACCTGGCCGAACTCTTTCTCCGAGTCCTTCATGTTGATGAACGCGAGCGAATTGGTCAAGGCCATGGTCGGGGCGTAGAGCAGGGAGTAGAGGAAGAACAACCACATCATCGCGGTGTAATCGGTCAGCCGCGAGATGTAGATGAGCAGGCCGCCGCCGATGAGCTGCAACACGGCGATCACCTTCTCACTCGAGAAGTAGCGGTCGGCGAACTGGCCGCCGATGAAGGGCGCGATGATCGTTGCCAGGGGCAGCAGACTGTAAATGACGCCGATCTGCATGCCGCTGAAATGCAGGGTGTTCTCAAGATAGGCTGAGAGCACCGGAGACCAGGCCCCCCAGATGGCATACTGCAGAAACATCATGATACCCAGACGCACCTTGACGCTCATGTGAACCTCCATCGGTTGATCAGATGCTTGATGTTTACTGGTTGAAATCCTGACATCTGCCGGCCGCGGAAGCGGCTTTTAAACGATTGCCGCGGCCGGTGTTGCTCTCCAGATCAGGCGCTCTGCACCCTGAATTTCTGCTTCGGCCTGGGCCAGACGAGCTTGGCAAGTTCCCGCACCACCACCACGCTGCTGGCGGTCAAAATACAGACCACCCAGTCCTTGATGGTCAGCGGCACTGTGCCGAAGGCCTTCTGCAGGAAGGGAATATAGATGACCATCACCTGCAGCAGCACCGAAAGCAGGAGCGCGCGCCAGATCCAGTTGTTGGTGAAAAGATTCTTCAAGGCGCTCTCATGACCCGAACGCGAGTTGAATACGTTGAAGAGCTGGAAAAAGACCAGCACAGTGAAAGCCATAGTCTGGGCGTAGGGCACCTCGCCGGTGCCGGCCAGGAGGCCGCCCGGCAGGGCATAGTCAACGACCAGCAGGGTGCCGATGCCCATCACCGCGCCGACGAGCAGGATGCCGAGCCACATATCGCGGGTGATAACACGGGTGCGGGGATCGCGCGGCGGCCGGTTCATCAGCCGGCGGTCGGCCGGATCGACGCCCAGCGCGAGGGCGGGCGCGGCATCGGTGAGCAGGTTGATCCACAGGATCTGCACCGCCAGCAGCGGCGCGACGACCGCGGAGCCGGCCTCGGGGTGCAAACCGATCAGGCCGGCCAGGATCACCCCGAAGAACATCACAAAGACCTCGCCGATGTTGGAGGAGAGCAGATAGCGGAGAAACTTCTGGATATTGGCGAAGATTGCGCGCCCTTCCTCCACTGCGGCGACGATGCTGGCGAAATTGTCGTCGGTCAGGATCATATCGGCCGCCCCCTTGGAGACATCCGTGCCGGTGATGCCCATGGCCAGACCGATGTCGGCGCTCTTGAGGGCCGGGGCGTCATTGACTCCGTCGCCGGTCATGGCAACGACCTCGCCATGCGACTTGAGGGCGCGCACGATGCGCAGCTTGTGCTCCGGTGCCACGCGCGCGTAGACCGAAACCTCCTCCACTACCTTCTCCAGCTCTTCATCCCCCATCTTTTGCAGCTCGGTGCCGGAGACGACGCGGCCGCCTTCGCCGATGATGCCCAACTCCCGGGCGATCGCCTCGGCGGTGGCTGGATGGTCGCCGGTGATCATCACCGAGCGCACCCCGGCCTTGCGTGCCACACTCACGGCCTCCGCCGCCTCCATCCGGGGCGGATCGATCATGCCGATCACCCCGAGGAAGACGAACTGGTTCTCATACTCGTCGTCCGTCATCTCGCCGGTCAGCTTGTCCATGTGCAGGGTGCGGAAGGCGACGCCGAGAGTGCGCAGGGCTTCGTGGGCCAGCTTGTCGACGGCGGCAAGGATTTCACTCCGCCGCCCGGGGGTCAGCTCCCTGGCCTCCCCGCCTACGCGCTCGTGCGAGCAGCGGGAGAGCAGCACATCGGGCGCCCCCTTGCTCACCACCATATAGCGTTCTTCTTTCTCTGTGTCCTTGTGAGCCGTGCTCATCAGCTTGCGCTCGCTGCTGAAAGGGACCTCGTGCACGCGGGGGAAGCGCTCGGAGAGTTCGAGTTCGTTCCAGCCCGCCTTGCGGGCCGCCACCAGCAGCGCCCCCTCGGTAGGATCGCCCTGTATGGTCCACTGCTCCTGGCTGTCGTGAATCAGGCGGGCGTTATTGGCCAGATGGGCGGCGCGGAGGGCGTAGCGCACCTCCTCCCGGAGGGGACCCTTATCGAGGGGCTCGCCCGCCATTTCCAAACGGCCGGCCGGCTCATATCCGGCGCCGGTGAGGGTGACCTCGCCGCTGGAGGTGACGACCTTGCGCACGGTCATCTCGTTGCGGGTCAGGGTGCCGGTTTTGTCCGAGCAGATCACGGTGGTCGAGCCCAGGGTTTCGACCGCGTTGAGCTTGCGCACGATGACGTTGCGTTTGGCCATGCGCTCCATGCCGAGGGAGAGGACGATAGTGGTGATGGCGGTCAGCCCCTCCGGAACGGCGGCGACAGCCAGTGAAACCGCCAGCAGCAGGACGTCCACCAGATCGGCCCAGGTGCGCAGATTCTCGACGATGAGGATGGTGGCGCTGATGAGGATGGCGATGGCGATGACGGCGATGCCGAGCATGCGCCCCACGCCGGCCAGCTCGCGCTGCAGGGGGGTGCTCACCTCCGCCGTCTCCTGGAGGGTGCCGGCGATCTTGCCGATCTCGGTATGGCTGCCGGTGCCGACGACCACGGCGCGGCCGCGTCCGCTGGTGACGGCGGTGCCGCTGAAGAGCATGTTGAGCTGGTCGCCGATGGCGGCTTCATCCTCGATGTAGGCGCTGTCCTTGCTGACCGGGGCGCTTTCACCGGTCAGCGTCGCTTCGGCGACGCGCAGGGCCACCGATTCGAGGACGCGGGCGTCGGCGGGGATGGTGTCTCCCTCCTCGATGAGGAGGATGTCGCCGGGGACCAGCTCGCGGGCGGCGATGGTCTGCTGCGAGCCGTCGCGCAGCACCCGAGCCGTCGCGGCCGACATCGCCGCCAGAGCGGCGACGGCCAGTTCAGCGCGCTCCTCCTGTAGGTAGCCGAGCACGCCGTTGAGGATGACGACAATGAGGATGGTGATCGCCTCGAAGGGGATGATCGAATCGCGTTCGATCATCCAGGCGATGAAAGAGATCACGGTGGCGACGAGCAGCAGGATGGTGAGGGGGTCGGTGAACTGGGCGAAGAACTTTTTCCATTTGGGTACGGGCGGTTCCTGGGGGAGTTCGTTGGGGCCGTACTTTTCGCTGCGCTGTTGCGCCTCTGCAGCGCCGAGACCGCTTTTAGGTTCAACGTTGAGCAGCTCGAGGATTCGGGTGCAGCGCTGCCGGTAGGGCAGTTCTGCAGAAAAAAGGCGAGGGTCAGCCATGAAATTTTCCGTCAATGTTAGGGGAGTGATCGCCGGGTGAACAGCCACTGTGTGCCAAGCTGTTAAATATAGTTTTCTTTACGTTAAAAGTCCAAGGAATATTTTATACCTAAAAAAGATGCACGATAAAAAAAGAGCTTGACAAAGAGCAGGGAAAGAAATATATTAAAACAAACGATTGCATAATATGGCCTGGGAAGAAGTTTTTTCCGCCGACAAAGGTTAACTGCAAACAGGGCACAGGCCTCTTTTTTTTACAATACATTGCAAACGATTGCATTGACTGGACGGATCCCAAATCATGTCCGCTACCCTCCTTGATATCTCCAAAAAATCCGGCTTTTCAGTCTCCACCGTCTCACGCGTTCTCCACGGAAGCAGCTCCAAATCCAAGATCAGTAAAGCGACCTCTGAGGTCATCCGCAATATCGCACGGGAGATGGGCTACCATCCCAACCTGCTCGCCCAGAGTCTGCGTTTGAGCCGGACCAGAGATATCGGTATCATCGTCACCGATATCGGTAATCCCTTTTTCGCCACGATGGTCAAGAGCATTGCCCGTGAGGTCCGCAGCAGAGGATACAGCCTCATCGTTTGTGACAGCGACGAGGATACCCTGCTTGAGAAGGCGGCCGTGAACCTCCTCCTCAGTAAAAAGGTGGCTGGTCTGATCATAGCGCCTGTCGGCATCGAGAGCGCCCACCTGCGCCAGTTGCAGGAGGAGGGGGGCCTTTTTGTCACCGTCGATCGTTGTTTTGATGAACTGGATATTGATTCGGTCTCGGTCGACAATACCAGGGGTTCTTATTTGGCCGTCTCCCATCTGATCGGGATGGGACACAAAAAGATCGCCTTCATTCAGGGACTGGAAGGTACGGCCGTCAATACGGCCAGACTGGCGGGGTACCGCAAGGCGATGGCCGAGTCCGGTTTGCCCTATGATCCTCATCTGGTGGTTGGAGATGATTTCCGCGCCCGCAACGGGTATCTGCAGACTAAACTGCTGGTAAAACGGAAAATAAGACCAACAGCGATCTTTGCTTCCAGCGATTTGATCGCTTTGGGCGCACTCGAGGCGTTGAAGGAGGAAAGGATTCATGTACCGCAAGAGGTCTCCATAGCTTCTTTCGATGATCCCGGCTTTGCCACTTTCCTCTCCCCGGCGTTGACCGCGGTGGAACAGCCGGTCGAAAAAATGGGCGAGCTGGCTGCAGCGCTGCTTTTCCGCCATCTCGCCGAACCCGAGACGCCTGCGAAAAAGATACTCCTTGATCCACAACTGCAGATCCGCGAATCTGTGGCCCGGATTTGAACGGGCTTTCATAAAAGGAGCCGAGATGATGGTCCAGAAATTCCGTAACATCCTCCATTTTCTTCCGCTTGTTGTTACAGCCGGACTGCTGCAGCTGCAGCCTCTGCACGCCGGAACCACCGGCAAGATTGCCGGCAAGGTGATCGATGCCAAAAGTCAGGAGCCTCTGACTGGCGTCAATGTGCTGATCGCCGGGACCAGTATGGGCAATGTCAGCCGGCCTGACGGAGAGTTCTTCATTCTCAACGTCCCGCCGGGAACCTATACGGTCCGCTTTTCCATCCTCGGCTATTCAGCCGCGACGCGTAAGAATGTCACCGTCCTTGTTGATCAGACAACGCGCCTGGAGCTCGCCATGACGCCCGCCGAACTGGAGGGCGAGGATGTCGTCGTTGTTGCGCAGCGCCCCGTCGTCGAAAAGGATGTGACAGCAAGCGTTCAGATAGTCGATGCCAAGAGCATGGAGAGGTCCTGGGTTCGCACGGTGAGGGATGCGGTCGAGAGCCAGACCGGTATCTTTAGTGTTTCGCCCTCTCTGGGATGGACACGCGGGCAGACGACCGCTTTCATCCGCGGCAGCTCGATCGTTCAGGCTACCTACATGATCGACAATCTGTCGGTCAACAGTGGGCTGCTCTCGGACAATTATTCCGGTTTCAACACCTCCACCATCCAGGAGATTTCGGTCCAGACCGGCGGTTACAACGCCGAATACGGCGAGGCGCGCTCGGCGGTGGTCAACATCGTCTCGAAGGAGGCGAGCAGCGGGTTGCATGGCTCCGCCCTGGTTCGCATGCGCCCGGCCGGGACCTACCACTTCGGACGCGATTTCTACAGCCATGATAATTATGACTGGCGATATTTTGATCAGGACTACTGGACCAGGCAGGCCACTGATCCTCTGAACGCCGAGTTTTTCGGCAGAAAACCAGACTCGCTACTTGCCGCCTGGCGTCGTCAAATCACGCCTAATGACACGCTGGCCAATTATAACCAGCGCGCTGAATATGAGCTGGAGAGCACCCTCTATGGCGCTCTCTACAAGAACCTCACCTTTCTCATCTCCGGCCGCTACAAGCGCGCGGTGGATATTTTTCCACAGGCTATTCCCTACAATCCGGAACACAACTTCCAGGGCTATCTCAACTATGCGGTTTCGCCCGCCTTCAAGCTTCGTCTGGGCGGTTTTATCGGCGGCTGGGAGACCGCCGATTATCCCTCAGTCAACTACAATACAGGTGAATCGGCGCAGGAGGCGGATTGGCTGGCGCCGATGCGCGTTGATGAACAGTATGCCCGCGCCAAGTACAACCCGTGGGGCGCCATTTACCGCTTTTATCCCGAATTGCGCAAATGGTCGCAGATCTACCTCAAAGCGACCCATGTTCTCAACCCTCAATCCTTTTACGAAATCACCGCCAGCTATCTCAAGGATGACATGGACCGCTCCGATCGGAACGATGTCGTGCCCGATTCACTGTGGGCGAGGCGCGACGACGTGCAAAAGATGGTCAACCGCTTCCTCGATGCCGGCTACTACCAATGCTGGTCGCATAACTATTCCACTATCTACCAGATCAAGGGCGATTATACCAATCAGGTGACCCCGCACCATCTGCTCAAAACCGGTGCCATGGTGCGCAAGTTCGACTTTTTCTACGAGAGCTTCCAGGGAGTGTTTGAAGGTGGCAACCGCTGGAATCTGCTCAACGTTTTCGCCGGTCGACCCTACGAAGGCGCCTTTTATCTGCAGGACAAGATCGAGGTTCCGGGCCTGGTGATCAACGCCGGTTTTCGCGGCGATTTCTTCAATCAGAACCGCGATGCGGCGAAGCACATGTTCGACCCCCTGGCTTTTCTCCCCACCACACCGGGGCATGACCCCGCCAAGCCGGTGGGCTATCCCGGCAAGCCGGAGACGGAGCGCACCCGGACCCAGTTCGCCTTCGCGCCGCGGCTCGGTATCTCCCATCCCATCAGCGACAAATCCGTGCTGCGTTTTGTCTACGGCCATTTCTATCAGCGCCCTTCATGGACCAAGATGTTCGGACTGCCCTTCGTCAACTACACGGAAGATGTAAACACCGTGCTCGATCCCTATGCCAATCAGATCACCTACATGGAAGAGTGGCAGGGCTATTATGGCAATCCCCGTATGAGCTACGAACGGACCATTCAATACGAGTTAGGTTTTGACAGCAACATCCGCGATCGTTTCAAGCTCAGTCTGACGGGATACTACAAAGATGCGACCAGAGAGGCGACGGTAGTCACCGGCATCTACCCCAATCCGGCCCTTTACAG
The DNA here is from genome assembly GCA_035388125.1 of bacterium. Taxonomy (GTDB): domain Bacteria; phylum Zhuqueibacterota; class Zhuqueibacteria; order Residuimicrobiales; family Residuimicrobiaceae; genus JAKPUX01. Next base: position 10,147 of record DAOOPF010000008.1, read on the forward strand.
CGCTACCAAGGCGTTGATGGTGAGCAATTCCGGTTATTCGGATGTCCGCGGCATCGAAACCAAACTTGACTCCCGTTTCAACGGCTTTTTCAATTTTGGCATCAGCCACGATATGTACTGGTCGGCCGGAGGCGAGGTTGGCTATCGCAAGATCTACGAACCGGGATCCGCCAATATCAGTATCCCCAAGGGCATGAACCAGTACGAAGGGGTGTGGAGCAGTTTTCACAAGGTCAAGGGGTTCCTCAACCTCTTCTTTGACAAGGGGTATGGACCCCAGGTGTGGGGCTGCACACCGCTCAGCGATCTCAACATCTATCTCTACACCTGGTGGCGCAGCGGAGAGCCCTATACCTACCATGCTCCGGGTGATATTTCAACTGAACCAAACAACCGCCGTTGGTTCAGCTATTACCAGACCAATCTCAAAGTTGCCAAGGGGGTAACCTTCGGGAGCATGCGCACGGAATTGAGTGTCGAGGTGAAGAATCTTTTCAACAGCAAGTTTCTGGTGAGGCTGGGTGGTGATGACATGGTGCGCTGGCAGGAGAATCCCGATCTCCCCGAAAAAGAGCGCCTCCCCAGGAACTGGTTTTCTAATGAATACGACGAGTGGAGCTGGTATTCCTACGAGGTGCCTCCCCGTCAGGTCTATCTGCAAGCCAAGGTTGAGTTTTGAGAAGGAGTGGAGCGGTCATGACGAAAAAAGCCATCTATCATGGGAACAGCGGGGCTGTACAGATCTTGTTTTTGACGATCTGGCTTCTCCTGGTTGCCGGTACTCCTCTTCAAGCGCAGATCACCTGGGCGAAGCAGACCCTCACGCGCGGACGGCTCTGGAGTACGCTGTGGAATTCCTTTCAGTATGGCGATCCCACCGAAACCGAGAACGCTTTTTACACCCTCGATTATCCCGGCTATTCCAAAGCGGCTGACCTCAGCGATGCCCTGAACTATTGCGAAGCGGCCGGCTATACGATTTATGGTGTGCGGGACGGCATGGCGGGGGCCTATTCGATTAACTCCCGCTATTTTCCCTCCGGCACCTTTGTCTTTCCGACGGAGGAGACTCTCCTGACCAGGAATTACAATTTCCGGGATCCCTTTATGGCCGGCGAGGAGATCGTCACTGGCGGCCACCATGTCAATGTGCTCAATCTGGATGTCTCGCGGCGCAGCATGGTCTGGTCGATCCCTAAATACAACTCTTTCATCATCCACGAGGTGATGATCACCAATATGGACTTTAGCACCGTGGACAGTCTCTATTACGGGCAGCGCTATGGCATCCGTGTGACCCAGCGATCAGGGAGCAGGGGTGATGAAAAATATGGATGGCACCGCGAAGGAGGTTACTTTTACTTTTATGATCATCAGCAGTTTCGATTCCAGGATGAGGTGCCGGTGGAATGGACTTTTGGCGTCGGCCCACAGCGCGGCGATATTGGCGATGCGCGTGATATCTATGCGCGCGGTTCACTCGAGCATGAGCTTGATGCGCCGGGGTATATCACGGCAGTTGTGCTGGATTCCGCCAGCGGTCGTGTTTTTCAGAATATTCTTGAACATACCGGGCAGGGAGTGACCGAAGGGGCCCTGGAACCGGACATCATGTTCACGCAGGAGGTCTCTCTGCCCTCCCGCTTCAAGCAGGTGATGACGCATGAGCAGCCTCATCTCTCCTGGGACGAAGCGCGTGCAGCGGGCGGTGAGGGAGGTAACAAGTATGAGCGCAGGCCGGAGTTTCTGGTCAGCGTCGGACCGTTCACGCTGCCTGCCTTTGCGACGATCAAAGTGGTCTTCGCCGAGGTGATCGGCGAAATGGAGCGGGAAAAGATCGTCGCCGGGGGGATCGACAATATCGACCGGCTTGCGGTCGAGTCGCTGGCTGCCCTGCACGCAAACGTCCTGGCTGCCCGGGAATTGTATGCCAACCACTATATGCCGGATCATTTTCCACCTCCGACGCCGACCGATGGCGAAAACAGCCTGACGCTGCTGACCAATCCGGGAACCATCACCATCGAATTTCCGCCTGTACCGGAGAGCTACATCGATCCGCTCACGGGTGTCAACGATTTCGCTGGCTACCGGATCTACCGCTCCACCTATTTCACGATAGGTCCCTGGACGCTGCTGGCCGATTTGCCCAGGTCTGCGGTAACGCTGACAGACGGCAAGGTACGCTATGTCGATGAGACCCTCCAGTACGGAGTCGGTGCCTATTATTGCGTAACCACTTACGACAGTGATGGTAATGAGAGCGGCAAAGTCAACAACAACCGTTTCCCTGTCTACGCGCAGATGCCGATCAATGATCAGTTCCCGGAGCAAGTTTATGTCGTCCCCAATCCCTTTCGCCAGCACAGCCGCTTGACCGGGACGGGAGAGCGCTACCGCCTCGAATTTACCAGCGTGCCGCCTAAATGCCGGATCTCCATCTACACCCTCTTCGGTGAACTGGTCAAGGAGATCGAGCATGATGACGGCAGCGGTTCGACCGCATGGGGCAGCATTGTGCAGGCGGACTATATGCTCAATAATTGGGCCCTGAGTGTCGCTCCGGGAGTCTATGTTTTTAAAGTCGAGTCCCTGGTCCCCGGCCAGGAGGGCAAATATCATATCGGCAAATTCGCAATCATCCGATGATCTCCGGTCAAGGGGCAAGACCCAGCATAAGGGAGTTATTCCATGAGAGTTAATTGGACAAGAAGGGGCCTGACCGGCCTTCTGGTAGTGCTTCTGGAAGCCGGCGCTGTACTGGCCCAATCCGGCATCATCCCGGCGGATATCGAGCGCGTCGGCCAGACCGGCTGGCAGTTTCTCAAGATCAATGCGGATGCGCGTCAGGCTGCTCTGGGGGGGTGCTACGCTGCGCTCGGAGACGGCAACGCCAACGGCATCTTCGGCAACCCCAGCGCCGTCGCGGAGGTAAAACGTATCGACGTGCAGCTCAACCATGCCGCCTGGTTTGCCGATATCACCTATGAGTCGGTGGCTGCGGCCTGGAATCTGGGACGGTGGGGGACAGTGGCGGCCAGCGCGGTCATCCTTGACTATGGCGACATGGCTGAAACCATCAATATCGAGAAGAGCGGCGTCGGAACTGTTCCCACGGTCACCGGCCGCACCTTCTCCGCCAGCGATATCGCCGTGGGTGCGGGCTATGCTGCCAGGATTACGGACGCGCTCTTGGTCGGAGGCAGCGCTCGCTGGCTGCGGCAGGGCATCGCTGAACTGTCGATGAGCAACATCTCTTTTGATTTCGGTACCACCTATTACACAGGACTGCGCTCTTTGCGCCTCTGCCTGGTTGCGCGCAACTTTGGCCCGGATTCACGTTTCGGGGGGTGGAGCGAGCAGTATCAAACCGAAGCGGTCTTTGTGCGCATGCCCATCGATTTTCGCTTGGGTCTGGCGATGGACTTTTTTGATGCCCCGGGAAGCCGCCATCAGCTCACCACTACGGCGGATTTTTCCCACCCCAATGATGGCCCGGAAAAGGCCCAGGTCGGCGCTGAATACAGCTATGACAAAATGGCCTTTCTACGCTGCGGCTACAAGTTCAACTATAGCGAGCAGCGTTTCACCCTCGGCGCAGGACTCCATTACTCGGTCGGCTCGGCATCCGGCACCCTGAGCTATGCCTATGTCGATTTTGGTGCGCTGACGCGGGTTCATATCTTCTCCATGGGATTCAGCTACTGATGCGTCCCTGGAGAATAATACCTCTCCTGGCAAGTGCCCTGGCACTCGTCTCGTGCAAGGAGGATGCGCCACTGGGTAATCCTCCGGATTATCTGGTCGAGGTGCATGAGAGCGCTACCTTTGATTATCTGCTCTACGAGCCCTTAAACCGCAGCCTCGCGGAGAATGGCCGCTATCCCCTGATCATCTCCCTGCACGGGATTGGCGAACGCGGCAGCGATCCGCATTTGCTGCGCCGGGACGGCCTTCCGGCTGTGGTCGAGACGGATGCGGATTTCCCCTTCTACCTCATTGCACCGCAATGCCCGGCGACGACAGAGTGGTACTATCATCGCACTGATACACTCACCCACGCCTTCATCCGTTTGATGCTGGCGCGCTATCCGATCGATCCCGCGCGGGTCTATCTGACCGGCTACAGCATGGGAGGAATCGGCACCTGGGACATGGCCATCCGGCATCCGCAATGGTTCGCGGCCATTGTGCCCATCGCTGCCCGGAGGGAATCCTACTGGGATCCGTGTTCGATGACTGGCATCCCGGTCCGGGCTTTTCATGGTGCACTGGATGAGGTTGTACCACTGGCTGCGGGGCAGGATGTGGTCGACGCTTTCGCTGCTTGCGGCGGGGATGTCAAATTCACGGTCTATCCCGGAGTCTACCATGATTCCTGGACGCGGACCTACAATTCCAAAGCACTCTTCGAATGGCTGCTGCAGCAGCGTAAAGAGCACGTAAATGACGGAACCGATTCAAGATACGGAGCGAAGAGGCCTTCATGAATAAAGTGGTCGTGGTTGGGAGTGCAAATATCGATCTGATTATGCGCAGCCAGGAGCTCCCAAGAGTGGGCGAAACGCGTTGGGATGGTGTTTTTTCTTCCGCTCTTGGCGGAAAAGGGGCCAATCAGGCCATCGCCGCACAGCGAGCTGGAGCAGATGTCATCTTCATCGCCAGGGTCGGGAATGATGAATACGGGCGCAGCATGATCACAGCGTGCCGGCAGGCGGGAGTGGAGACCCGCTATATCGCCTCCGATCCGGATTTGCCCACGGGCATCGCCATGATCGGCATTGACCATCGGGGGCGTAACACTATTGTGGTATCCCCCGGAGCAAACGCCGGACTGCTGCCGGGCGATATTGAACAGGCTGCGGCGGAGTTTCACAATGCCGACACCATCCTGTTGCAGCTCGAGGTACCGGCGGAATCGGTTGCCGCAGCTATCCGGCTGGCGGCCTCTTGCGGCCGTCAGGTGCTTCTCAATCCGGCCCCGGCAGTGGAGCTCGAAGACAGCCTTTACAAAGATTTACATGTCATCATTCCGAATGAGGTCGAGGCGGAGATGCTCAGCGGCATCAGCGTCGCCGATCCGCCGGGACTCGCCGGGGCGGCTGCCTTTTTCCTGGACAAGGGCGTCCGGAATGTGGTGATCACACTCGGTGAGCGCGGTGTCTATGTGGCGGACCGGAAGGGGAGCGACCTTGTGTCCTCCTACAAGATTCTTCCGCTGGATACGACGGGCGCTGGTGATGTGTTTTGCGGATTTCTGGCGAAAGCTCTGGCTAAAAACCGGACGATCACCGAAGCGGTGCATTGGGCAAATGCCGGGGCAGCCCTATCGACAACCCGTCTCGGCGCCATTCCCTCCATTCCAGACTGGCAGCAGGTCGAAGATTTTTTGCGGAGCAAGCCTGAAATGAACCACAGTCAAGGCGCATATTAATTACCAGTAATCGTACTATGGTCAATTCACCTAACAAAGGAGTGTCCCATGAAACGTGCGTACAGAGCGGGTTCGTTCCTGACTGCTGTTTTGCTGCTTCTCCTCATGACCTCCCTGGTCATCGGCCAGGAGCAGCTCAACATGAGTCTGAAGGGAAATTTCGGCAAGGGGGAGGGCGATTCCAAGACTGCCTTTGCAGCCGGATCGCTTGTCTACTACAGCATCGGTAACAAGGTTCAGATTGCCAGCTTTTCCAATCCGGGCAACCCCATGAAGGTGGGGAGCATCATCCTTGGTGAAACCATAGAGGATCTGGTGCGCACCTCGATCAACGGCACCTACTACGTCCTGGCATCAGGGGGCTCTTACCTCTACATCATCAATGTCCAGACCCCGACTAATCCCGTTTTGACCACGGCGTTTGAGATCGGCGGTTATGGTGGAGGTGTCGCCACCAGCGGTGCCACGGCTTTTGTCGCCTCTTACGGGGCAGGCCTGAAAATCGTCAATGTGGCCAATCCCGCTGTTCCGGTTGTCGTCGCCACGGTCGATTCAGTCACCTCGACCGAAAGTGTTTTCATCTCCTCGCCTTATGCCTATATCGCCATGGGCGATAAAACCCAGATTTTCAATGTCAGCGATCCCGCTGCCCCAACCTTCGCCGGCGTGGTCACCGGGGGAGGATACCACCAGTATGCGGCCGTGCGCGGAAACTATCTCTATGTCGTCGATTACGACGGCGGCGACTATGCCAGCGGTTACGTCCGGATCTACAATGTCGCCAACGTAGCATCACCCACGTTCGTGACCGCTTTCAATACCGGCTACCGCTCCAGGCGCATCGTCTTCGATGGCAACTATGGCTATGTCGCTGTGGGAGACAATGGCATCTCCATCCTCGATCTGACGAATGCAGCCGCGCCTACACTGGCAGGGACCTGCGACACACCCGGTCGCGCCAATATCCTCTCCTTTGGAGCAGTTACGGTCGGCGGCATCCCCAAGGGGCACATATTTGTTGCGGACCGCCCCGGCGGGCTGCGTGCGATCGATGTCTCCAACCCCGCAGCTCCGGCGGAGACCGGCGCCCTGCCGGTACTGGCAGCGGCTTCCGGATCGGCCTATGGCAATTTCCTCGACAGCGGCAAGCTCTACGTGGCCTACGGAACAGCCGGCCTTCGTATTCTGGATGTCAGCGTACCTTCGCAGCCGACTCTGCTTTCTACACTCGAGGTCGGCGGTGACTCACGCGGCGTTGTGGTCAAAGATAACTATGCCTTTGTCGCCGCGCGCGATTCTGGCGTCTACGTGATCGATGCCACCAATCCGGCCGCTCCGGTCAAGGTAAATACCCTCAAAACCCCGCGGGCGCGCGGTGTAGCGATCAGCGGCAACTATGTCTACGTGGCCGCCAGTGACAGTGGTATGGGTGTAATCGATGCTTCCACGCCCGCCAACGCGCAGGTCATCGGCTACCACCATCCAGACGGCCATTATGGCGAGAATGTTGCCGTTCATGGCACGATCGCCGGACTTACGGCGTGGGACAAAATCGTCTTTTTCGATATCGCCAATCCCCTGGCTCCTGCCGCCAAGGGGCTGATTCCCACACTGACAACCGGCAATGAGGGTTTCGCCATCGTCGGCACTCATGCCTACGTCCCTGACGGCGACTACCTGCGCATCTTTGACCTTGCCAATATGAACTCCCCGGCCAAGATCGCCGAAATTCTCACCGGTGGCTATGACTACATGGCCACTGTGGCCGGAGATTTTTGCTATGTGGCAGCAGAGGGCGCCGGCGTGCGCGCCATCAATATCGCCAATCCGGCCGCTCCGGTCGAAGAGGGCTATTACGATGGCTCCGCTAAGGCGCGCTGGGTGAGCGCTGCGGACGGCTTTATTTATGTCTCTGAACTCTCGGATGGCGTCTCGGTCTATTCAAATGACAAAATATCCGCTGTGGCCGTCCGGCCGGAGATGATGCCGGTTGATTTCACCCTGCAGCAGAATTATCCCAATCCTTTCAATCCGACGACTAAAATCACTTTCTTGCTGCCTGAACAGATGCCAGCCAACCTGCAAATCCACGATCTTCTCGGCCGCAGTGTGGCGAAACTGCTCGACAAGAAACTGGATGCCGGAATTCATGCGGTCATTTTTAACGCTGCTGAACTTCCCGCAGGCATCTACTTCTGCCGCCTGGCCGCGGGCGGCACGATCAAAACCACCAAAATGACCTTGCTCAAATAACAGCGCTGATTTGATCGGGAACCGCCGCTCCGCTCGGGTGGCGGTTCCCTTTTGATCCTGCGTGGTGGGAACGTTATCTTACCGGTGCCCGGGATGAGATCTTTTATCTGTATGTTGCTGCGCCTTGTAATCCTCCCTTCCCTGCTTTTGGGGTGGGTTCCCTCCGCATGCGGGGATGAAAACCCCGGCCGGAGTGAGGAGGAACGCCGTCTAAAATCCGCTATGAAGGAAGAGGTGCACTTCGAGCGCTATCTCTTTCCAGTGGGCGCATTCCCGGCGGCTTCCTGGCTGCATCCGGACTCCGTCGCGCTCTATCTCGGCAAGGCGGAACTATCTCTTTCTTTTTATGATGAAAAATTCCGTCCGGTCGTCAAGGCGGAAAAACCGGGACGCTACGGGGCAGTGATCCGGACGACATCGAAAGATGGTTTTAAAATCCATCGTTTTACCACGCTTTACGCTCTGGACAGCCCTTTTTATGAATGGCACCGCGCAGCCCGCAGTGAGACCGGGCCGTGCGGGGAAAAGTGGAACAAATATCAGCGGCAGGAGGCCTGCCGATTCCTTGCGGACACCACACGAGGTCCGGTCGACCGTGATCCCGAAGCGGCCATCTTTTTCGCCGGCTTGCGCAGCATGAAAAAAAACAGTTTTCCCAATGACTCACCGCGTGTTCGCGATCGTCAATGGTGGATCGATTTCAAACGATTTGTGCTGGGTTACGCACCCGCTGGAAAGAAACTCAAACTGCCAGCCCGGGGCGGGAAAAGCGTAACACTTGTTCAGGTCGATCCCCTCAGAGCCGGCTTTCAGCAAGGGGCGATCGACTCGATCCGGGCTATCTGCGCGGAGTGGGCGGAGAAAAGCGGGCAACCTCACGTCACCCTGATTGCCCATGAGGGGGCGATCTTTTTTCACGAGGCTTTCGGCCGCCTTGAATCGGGTCTCCCTGCCGGTCTGGAGAGCCGGATGTGGATGGCCTCCATCACCAAATTACTCACCGGTATCCTGATGATGCAGTTTGTCGACCAGGGCCTTGTCGACCTCGAAAAACCGGTTCTCTCCTATCTGCCGGAGGTGCCCTCCGGCGCTCCCGAACTACACGTGCGCGACCTCTTCACCCATACAGCAGGATTCCATTGGCATGATGAATGGGCTTCAGACTGGAATATGAGTCTTGAGAACCAGTTGGCCCACTGCCGCCATGTATGCCGGGTGGGGGAGAGGCTGAAATACAACCGTATGGGCTATGCCGTCGCCGGCAAGATCATGGAACGCCTGAGCGGCTCGTCCGTGCCCCGGCTGTTTGCCGTGCAGCTTCTTGCGCCTCTGGGTATGAAGCAGACCTTTGTCGACAATACCTATGGCAGCTGCATGTCTACTGCGTATGATATCGCCCTGGTTGGTCAGATGCTGCTCAATCGGGGCAAGTACGGCTCAAAACAGTTCTTCTCCGAAGAGAGTCTCAAGTTGATGCTGCCGCGCGCCATACAGGGCGTCCACGGCCGCCTGATACCGGATTGGGGCATTGGCACGGTCTGGCTTGGCGGCTGCGGCTGGAGTCCACTCACTTTCGGACACGAAGCGGCATCAGGCGCCCTGCTGCGTATCGACCCGGAGTCCAGGATGATCCTGGTGCAAGGCCGCAATAGCACGGGACCGGACTATGACCAGTATGAGAAATTCAGGGACCGGCTTCTCATGGCCGCAGCCCATGCTGCCTCCTCCAGAACTGGTATGGCAAAGTGAGCCGCTTTCCGGCGAAAGCTCAGGAGCTCTCGCTGCAGAGCGACCGCGTCCGCCAGCAGATGCAGCTGCTGCTGCCCGTTCTCCTGCTCATCTTCATCTTCTCCGTACTGCCTCTGCTTCGCGGTATCTATCTTGGCTTTACCGATTACCGCCTGGGCGATCTCATCCGTTTCAATGGCCTGGATAACTATCGCCAGATGATGCGTGACAGTTTTTTCTGGCGTTCCTTTCGGGTCGGCATCATCTGGACGATCACCGTTACCGCCGGGCAGATGGCGCTCGGGATGGCTCTGGCCCTGCTCATGAATCGCAAAACACCTTATACAGCGTTTTATAAGGTGCTCATTCTTGCTCCCTGGGCCATGCCACCCATCATCCGTGCGGTGGTCTGGCGCCAGATTTATGATGTCGATGCAGGTTTTCTGAACGCCTTTTTGATCGGTTTGAATCTGCTGGACAAGCCGATTAACTGGTTGAACAGTTTCGAATTTGCCATCCCAGCCGTCATTCTCGTTGGCCTCTGGGGTGAGATCCCCAAGGCAGCCCTCTTCATCCACGCCGGTCTCTTATCCATTCCGGAAGAGCTCTACGAAGCCGGCGAGCTGGACGGGGCCGGGGCGGCGCAAAAATTCCGCTTCATCACCTTGCCGATGCTCAGGCCGGTTCTTGCAGCGACGATTTCACTCTCTTTCATATGGAATTTCAACATGTTCGGCATGGTTTGGGTGCTCACCCAGGGTGGACCGGCCGGATTGACCCGATTGCCCATGCTTGCCGCTTATGAAGAAGCCTTCCGCTACGGTTATGTCGGCTATGCCGCGGCCATCGGCAATGTAATGGTATTGTTCATCATGGCGGCCATGTTCCTCTATCTGCGGGTGCAGTTGCGGGAGCAGCTGCAAGGGGGGAAAGCGTGATAGAACATCGGGATATGCGCTACCACTTGGTCACCCATTTCGGGCTGATCTCCTTTGTCGTTTTCCTCGTATTTCCATTGGTCTGGATGGTCTCGACTTCTCTCAAATCAACAGCTGAACTCTATTCCGGCACGGTCACTCTGCTCCCGAAGGGCTTGACACTGGAACACTATCGTACTGCCTTGCATGATGGGCTGCTCCTGCGCAGTCTTTGGAACAGCCTGGTGGTTGGCCTTGCTGCTACCCTGGGTACCATCCTCATCGCCTTGCCATCCGCCTATGCCCTGGCCCGTTACCGGTCACTTATAAACAAGGTCGTGCTGGGGTGGATCCTGACGACGCAGGTTTTTCCGGCCATTCTGGTGATGATTCCGCTCTATCTGGTGTTACGCAGCCTGCACCTGACCGATTCCCTGAGCGGACTCGCCCTCGTCTATATCGTCTGGAACCTGCCTTTCGTTCTGTGGATGCTTTTTGGCTACATTCGGACCATTCCCCAGGAGCTGGAGGAAGCCGCGTTGATCGATGGCGCCTCCCGCCATCAGATGATCTACCGCATCCTGCTGCCGGTGCTTCTTCCCGCTGTTGCCGCTTCGGCCGTCTTCGCTTTCATCTCCGTCTGGAACGAGTTCTTCTTCGCTCTGGTGCTGATCAAGACTCCTGTTCTCGGCACGCTGCCGGTCGAACTGGCGCGTTATACCGGCATGGAGGGGATGGCGCGCACCGGCCCGCTGGCTGCGGCCAGTTTCATCGCGACGCTGCCCTCTCTGCTTCTGTTTGCCATCATGCGCAAATGGTTTACCGGGGGGCTGCTGAGCGGCTCCGTGAAATCGTAATTCTGCGACCCTGATTGAAAGGTGAAATCGGCCAGGATGCGCTCTACGTATCGAAATTTGTTTCTTATTATTCTCTACAGCCTGCTTTTCCTGGCCGCTGGTGTCGCTGTTTCGCTCAGGCTCTTTTCCGCTAACTCCCGCAGGCTCGCCCGGCACGAGCACTTGCAGTTTCTCTGTCTCGCCTGGCAGGAAGAGGCGCTGGTCACCTACAAGGCCCTGGTCGCGGAGTGGAATCGGCTCCATCCGGAGATGGCAGTCGACTATATCCAGGGCACCTGGGGATCGGTGCACGATTACCTGATCACCGGATTTGAAACCGGTGATGTCCCGGATATCATCCATTATGAATCTTCCGCGGTCATCGATTTCGCTGTGCGCGGCTATCTCGAGGACCTCGCGTCCCTGATATCGGCGGATCTGCGCAGCGACATTCAGCCTGTCGCGTGGGCTTCTGTACAGCGAAGCAACGGCGCCATCAGTGGAGTGCCGATCCTGCTCGAATCCCTGATCATCCTCTATAACAAGGAGCTTTTTGCTCGGGCTGGCATTATGGTCCCGACCATGGAGGCTCCCTGGAGTTGGGAGGAGATGGCCGAAGCGGCAAAAAAATTGACTGTCGACCGCGATGGCGATGGGATCACCGATCAATGGGGCGCGGGAATGGGGTTGCGCAATTGCGCTAATATGATACTCAACCTTACGATCGGTTTTGGCGGTTCTTTCTTTCGCAGCGAGTCGGGACACTATGTGGTTCGCGTCGAAGAGGAGGAAACCCGGCTGCTGCATCTGCTCATGAAAATGATGTACGCCGATAGTTCGATGACGACCGCCGGACTCGGCCAATCCGGGCCGGCGATGATTCCCGGCTTCTCCGCAGGCAGGTACGCCATGGTGGTGAACATCGGGGCTTGGGCCCGTCAGCAGCTGGTGGCAAATGCGCCGCCCGGACTGGCCTGGGGCGTCCTGCCTCCCCTGAAAGCAGCAAGCCAGCAGATTGGCACCAGCAGCCAGACGCTGAGCATACCCAGGCTCTCCAGCCGCAAGAGCGAAGCGATGGCCTTTATCGAATTTCTCTCCAGCCGCGATAATATGGCGCGCATCGCAGCCAGCGACTGGATGGTGCCGGCGCGGGCCTCCTGTCTCGGAATGCCCCACTTCCAGAGCAGGGAAGACGGCTGGGAGATGGCAGCCGAATCAGCCAACTACCTCACAACCGGACCCTGGATCGGTGCGCCGGGGTACATCGAATGGAAGTCGAGGGTCGCCAACCCCATCCTGCAGGAACTTTTTGCGAACCGGATGACGGTCGATGAAGCTGCACGGCGCATCGAGATCGAGAGCAACCTGGTACTGGAGCGTTATCAGACGAGGGATGAAAGATGGTGAAAGAGTGGGTAGGCAGGGCGCAGGGATGCCTGATCGGGCTGGCGGCAGGGGATGCCTTGGGTGGCCCGGCAGAAGGCAAGTCCATGGCCCAGATTGAGGAAAAGTACGGACGCATCACCGGTTTTATCTCTGAGGATCAGGTGGGAAGTGATGATACGGAATTCGCCCTCTTCAATCTTCGCCTGCTGCTGCGTCATGGCGATGCGCTGAATTCTGCGCTTATCGCAGAAGCCTGGATGGAGGAGTTGGCCGGCGACCGCACCGATTTCAAGGGGGCGGGCTTCAGTGAGGTGCTCGCCATCAACAACCTCCGCGCCGGCCTTCCTCCGCCGCGTTCCGGGGTTCATCTCCACGCATGGAGCGATGGTCTGGCCATGCGTGTTGCCCCCTTCGCCATTTGGCACGCCGGGGATCCGGAAAGCGCAGTGGCATTGGCCGCCCTGGATGGCTCAGTCAGTCATGCGGGGGAGGGGATCTTTGGCGGCCAGGTCGTCGCCGCTGTCATCTCGATGCTGATGGCCAGTGTGCCCCTGGAGAACGCGATTGCCAAAGCCCTGTGCATGATTCCTGAAGATTCATGGTGCCACCACGCCATATCGGAGGCAATCGATATCGGAACGCGGAGCGCGGATGTCTGGGGTGCCCGGCAGCCACTTTATGAAGCCCTCGTCTGCACCTCCTTCCCGTGGGCTGATCTCGCCCCCGAAGCGGTCGGTATCGCCTTCGGTCAGGTTGTCGCTTCTCGCGGAGATTTCCGCGAAGCGCTTCTCGGCGGCGCTAACATCGGTCGTGATGCTGATACCATCGCCGCGATCGCAGGCGCAATCCTTGGAGCGGCCGGCGGTATCGGGGTCATTCCGGGAGATTGGCGAGAACGCGTGCAGCGTGTCCGTGGAAGCTGCATACCCGCGATCACCGGTATGGATATCATTGATAGTGCCACAGAGCTGGCGGAAGTCGCGGCACGGAGGTCGTCCCGATGAAGTGTAATCAGGAAAAGAGAGCTCAAAATGCCATGCTCGGGCTCGCCATCGGCGATGCGGTCAGCTGGAGCGCCCTCTATCACCGCTCCCATCTGCTGCCTTTTTGGACACGACGGCTGCGCCGCGAGATCGATGAGCAGGATGAGACAGCAGGAATTTCCGGGCAGGCTTTGCCTTTTTCCCTTAATCGCAATGGATTGCTCTTTTTACCCTCGCCGACCGATGATACGGAATGGGCGGCTTTCACCGCCCGCAATTGGCTGGACGCGGGTGCGGATGATGCGGCTGAATCACTCCTGACAGCGTGGCGCGGGCTGGCTGCTGCGGAAGAGAGCGTCCGCGGCAAGCACAGCGTCAAGGCGGCGCTTTGGAATTTGCGGAAAGGACTCCTGCCTCCGGTTACAGGGCACGACAATCCGGGCTGGTTCGATGACGCGGCCATGTGTCGTGCGGTTCCTGTTGGGCTGCTGCATGCCGGCCGGCCGGAAGCGGCCGCCCTGGCCGCCCGCCTGGACGCGGAAGTCACCAATTATGCGGATGGAATCTATGCAGCGCAAGCGATTGCGGCAGCTGTAGCAGCCGCGTGCGGTGGGGGGGAGGCGGAGGAGGCCATCACTGCCGCACTGGCAGTGCTGCCGGAGGCCAGCTGGAGCGCTGCGACCGCAGCCCTGATCCCGGCGGCCCCGGGGACCATTCCTCTGCACAGCGCGGTCATGGAACTGGGTGAACGGGTTGTCAACCGGGAATACAATACAGGCTGTGTGGCCGTGGAAATTCTTGCCATGACCCTCGGCATCACCAGACTGGCCGGCGGCGATTTCGAAACGGGCATCATGGCCGCCAATCTGGTGGCCAAAGCTGCAGACAGCCTGCCTGCCCTCGTCGGCGCCTTTACCGGAGCCTTGTCCGATTATCCCGTGGCCACACCCTATTGGCTAAGGCGTCTTGGCACCCTGTCTGGGATTTGCATCCCCTCCTGCAAGGGATGGGACTATCTGAAATTGACTGAAGAACTGGCGGCCATGGCGGCTTCCTCGTACAACAGCGGGACACCGCTCACCGAGCCGCAGTAAAACCCGGGAGGTCTCTTGCAGATCCGTTATCTGTCAGCAGAAGAGCTGGTCATCCATGAACTCGACCAGGCCCGCCAGGAGGGCAAGGATGTGGAGGAATTGGACGACCAGTGGAACACCCTCGTGACCTATGAGTCCGATCAGGAAAAACTGAGACCGGCCGCCCGAAAGCTGCTGGATCATATCCGCGCACTGCCCGCGGATGCCCGGCTTATCGCTGACGAGCCATCAACCTTCAATGAGATCAGGCGCAAATCCGGGTGGCATGAATTGGACTCGGGTGCATCGATCCCGGTGGAGGTCCTGTACGATAAAATTCAAGGCGGCTGGCTTGGGCGAGCCGCCGGCTGCCTCCTCGGCAAACCGGTCGAAAAAATCGGACGCGAGGGGATCCACGAGATTCTGGAAGCGAGCGGACAATGGCCGCTGCGTGACTACATCACCGCCCGCGACATTCCGGATGAACTGATCGCCAGGTACCCATGGAATCGTCATGGCGGTATCGAAAGCCTGCGCGAAAACATCATCTGCATGCCCGAGGATGATGATATGAATTATCCCATCGTCAACCTCATCGCCGCACAGCGCCATGGCCCCGATTTCACAACTGCTGACATCGCCTTGACATGGCTTGAATTCCTGCCGGTCCTTTCCACCTTCACCGCGGAGCGCGTCGCCTATGCCAACTGTCTCAAACTGGTGCCCATAGAACGCTGCGCTGTTACCGATAATCCCTTCCGGGAATGGATCGGCGCGCAGATCCGCGCCGACCTGTGGGGCTGGGTCGCCCTTGGTGCGCCTCTACAAGCGGCAGAATGTGGCTGGCGCGACGGCCATCTCAGTCATGTGCGCAACGGCCTTTATGGAGAGATGTTTTTCGCAGCGGCCATTGCCCTGGCGGGAAACCTCGCTGATGTTGAGTCCATTCTCCGGGGAGCCTTGCAGGTTGTGCCCGGCAGCAGCCGGTTCGCGGAGGCCATCCTCTTCGGCATTGGCGCGGCCAGGGAGGAGAGCGATTGGGAGAGGATAACCGACCACATCCACAACAAATACGGCCATCTTCATTGGGTGCATACGCTCAACAACGCCGCTCTCGTCGCGGCCGCGCTCATCCATGGGGCTGGCGATTACGAAAAGAGCATATGCGCCGCAGTAATGGGCGGGTGGGATGCGGACTGCAATGGCGCTACCGTCGGCTCCCTCCTTGGCACCATGCTCGGTGCACACGCCCTGCCGGAAAAGTGGACGGCTCCCTTGCATAACTGTCTGCGCTCGAGCGTTATGGGGCGCGATCACTCCCCACTGGATGAGCTGGCGCGAGAGTGCACCAGCCTCCATCCCGGCTTTACCCATCATTAAAGAAACAGGATGACAGGATGAAAACAACCGGAAAGATCAGCGGAGACCCCGCCAGGCGGCTGGATAAAGCTTTCGGCGCCATGATCGGCGTCGCGATCGGCGATTCCCTCGGTGATGCAGCGCGCACACCGGAGAATCATTTCCTTTACGGTATCACCACCGGCTTTGGGCCGGGAGCCGCATGGAGCACGGACGATACTGAATTCGCCTTGTTGACAGCCCAACTCCTGATTGAAACCGGAGGGAAGCTGACTGATGAGGCAGTGCTAGACATGTGGAAACGCCATGTGGTCACCCAGGATGAAATGAAGCGCGGCGGAGCAAGCGAACGCGAGGCCGCGCAGAACATCCGTCGTGGCATGATAGCCCCTGAAACCGGCTTCTTCAATGCCTATTCGCTGAGCGACGGTGCCGCCATGCGCGCAACGCCGATCGGCATCATCCACGCCGGTGATCCCCAAGGCGCGATGCGCTGCGCGGAGATCGAATCGCGTATCAGCCATTCAGCCGATGGCATCTGGGGAAGCCAGGCCGTTGCCGCCGCTGTGTCTGTCGCCATGGCGGATGGCAGTGTTGAAGAATGCTTCGCCGCCGCTCTCGAAGCAGCGCCGGAACACTCCTGGCTGCGTAAAAATCTGTTAACTGTGCAGGAGATGCTTTCCGGAGACAGCGTGCTCGAAGAGATATGGATGCCGCTGCATGACCTTCTCCGATCGGAGTATAAAGCGGTAGTGCCAGAGGCTGTCCCCTCTGCGCTTGCAGTAGTAAAACTGGCGCGCGGGGAATTCCGGCGCGGCATCCTTCTGGCCGCCAATTTCGGCCGCGATACCGACACTCTTGCCGCAATCGTCGGCGGCATCACGGGCGCTCTCCACGGTGCCTCCCAAATACCGCCGGCCTGGATCGAGAAATGCCGTTATCCTACAGGCACCTGCCTGGGATTTACCAAGGGGATGGATATCAGAAAGGTCGCTGAAGAACTGGCTGCGCTCATCCCGGTCTGAGCGCATTCCATTTAAGGGAAGGCGACTTTTTCGTTGATTGGCTCGCGGCGAATTCTTATATTGCCCTGTCAGGCTGCACCTGCCGGGGTGTCCGATTCCCCGCGCGGGGAGCAGAACGCCCGTCACCCTCTCGCAGAAAGCATCGCGTGAATAACAAGAGAAGATTTGGATTTCACCTGCTCCTCTTTCTGACGCCCTTCCTGCTGCTCGTCCTCCTCGAGCTCTTGCTGCGCCTCTTCAACTTTTTCCCGCGCGAGCCCCTCTTTGTCGATGCCGTGCAGGAGGGGAGGGAGGTCATCCGGATCAATCCCGATGTGGCCAGACGCTATTTCGATCCCAAAAAGGTTGTGGTGCCCAATCTCTACCCGGAGAGCTTTGGCCGTACCAGGACAGAGAACACCTTCCGCATCTTCTGTCTGGGCGGTTCCACCACCGCCGGCTTTCCCTTCGAGTTCCAGGTCCCTTTTCCAGCCCAGCTCAGGATCCTGCTCTCCGGCCAGTACCCCGGCCGCCAGTTCGAGGTGATCAACCTCGGCCTCTCGGCGGTCAACAGCTTTACGGTCCTTGATTTCATCCCCGAAGTGCTTGCGCAAAAGCCCGATCTCATCCTGCTCTACATGGGGCACAACGAGTTCTATGGCGCCTACGGCAGCGCCTCGGTCGTCTCCGCCGGCCGGAACGGCGCCCTCATCCGCGCCTATCTCGGACTGCAGAGGCTGCGCAGTGTGCAGATGGTCCGCGCCCTGATCTCCTCTCTCACGCCTGCCCGGCGGCTGGACCCCGAGAACAGCACGCTGATGGAGCAAGTGGCCGCCGGCCAGCGCATCCCCTATCGATCGGCGCTCGAAAAGCGGACCCTGGAAAATTTCCGCACCAACCTCGAGCTGATCCTTGAAAAATGCCGCCGCGCCGGCGTTCCCGTCGTCGCCGGCACCCTGGTTTCCAATCTCAAGGACCAGCCGCCCCTGGGCAGCTTCAGCCGCGGCGACAGCGATCATGCATCGGAGAAAACGACCGTGGAGCTGACCTCCCGTGTCGACGCGCTTTATCAGCAGGGGGCGTATCAGGAAGCGCTGGCTGCGGCAAATCAATTGATCGCCGGCGATTCCCTCTCCGCCGGCAGCTGGTACCACGCCGGCAGAATCCAGCTCGCTCTTGGCGATTCCCTCGCGGCCATGACGAGCCTGAAGGCCGCCAGGGAGAGGGATCCGATTCGCTTTCGCGCCGGCGAGGATTTCAACCGGATCATTGCGGATGTCGCCAGGACTCACGGCGCCTGTCTGGCCGATATCGAGCGGATCTTCGCCTCCGCCTCGCCCGCCGGTATCCCCGGCGCTGAACTGATCTGCGACCATCTCCATCCCAATCCTGAAGGATATTTCCTCATGGCGCAGGGTTTTACCCGGGAGATCGCCAGCGCGGGCCTCATCAAAAGCCCTGCGTCAGTGATGGCTGCCCCTTTTGGGCCCTTCGCCGTGACCGATCTCGATTGGGAGATCGGCCTGCTGCAGATCTATAAACTGATCCACTGCTGGCCTTTTGCCGACCGCAAGATCGACTGGTCTCTCTACAAACCCCGCGGCGAGCGCGCGGCCGCCAGGATTGCCTATGATTACCTTTTCAATCACCACAACTGGGTGCAGGCGCACTATGCCATGGCGGACACCTTTTCCGGCCGCGGTGAGCACGAAAAGGCCCGCCGCGAGTATGAGGCTGTGCTTGCCTTTTACCCGGACAAACCACAGCCCTATTTAAAGATAGCTGCGGCTTTTGAAGCTGAAGAGGAGTGGGCAGGGGCCGAAAAAGCCATCACTGCAGCTTTGGCGAGGACGGAAAAGAAGGGGATGATCTACTACCGGCTGGCGCTGGCCCAGTCCCGGCAGAAAAAACTCGCCGCCGCCATCCAGAATATCCAGCACGCCATCGTCGCCCCCGAGATCAGCCCCGAGCAGCGCATCGCAGCCAAGTATGACCTCGCCGGATTCTTTGTCGACGCGAAACGGCTGGATTATGCCGCGGAGGTCCTTCAGGACATCCTGCGCGAAAAGCCGGATTATGCGCCCGCTCTGGAGCTAAAGCAGAAATA
>DAOOPF010000008.1:29326-43055 GCA_035388125.1 bacterium
ATGGAAAAAACACGCAGAGATTTCCTCAAACTGGCCGCTCTCGGCGCCGCCGGCGCCACGGTGGGTATGAGCGCCAAAAGCTACAGCCAGATAGTCGGGGCTAACCAGCGCGTCAATTTTGCCATCATCGGGCTGCACAGCCGGGGTTATGCCCATCTGGATGGCATCCGCTTTGCGGAGAATACCAACATCAGCCATGTCTGCGACGTCGACCGCCACGAGCTGGAAAAATTTACCCTGGTCGTGGAGCAGTCCACCGGCAAGAGCACAGTCGGGGTCAAGGATTTTCGCATCATTCTCGACGACAAGACAGTCGATGCTGTCACCATCGCCACGCCCGAACACTGGCAGGCGCCCCTGGCTATCATGGCCCTCAAGGCGGGCAAGCATGTCTATGTGGAGAAACCCGGCAGCCATAACCCCCATGAGGGCGAGCTTTTGGTTCAGGCCCAGCAGAGATACGGACGGCTGGTGCAGCTGGGCAACCAGCAGCGCTCCAGTCCTCACAGCCGCGAAATCATCCAGAAAATTCATGACGGTTTGATTGGCACCCCCTATTTCGGCAAAGCCTGGTATACCAATACCCGCAAATCGATCGGTACGGGCAAGGAGGTGCCGGTGCCCGAGTGGCTCGACTGGGAGCTCTGGCAGGGGCCTGCCCCGCGGCGGCCGTACAAGGACAACATACATCCCTACAACTGGCACTGGTTCTGGAATTGGGGCACGGGCGAAACGCTCAACAACGGCACCCATGAGGTCGATCTTTGCCGCTGGGCCCTCCAGCTTGGGTACCCTGAACGTATCTCGGCCGCCGGCGGCCGCTATCATTACAAGGATGACTGGGAGTTCTACGATACCCTGGTTGCCAATTTCGAATACAAGGATAAACTGATCACCTGGGAGTGTCTGAGCTGCCAGGGCAAGCAGCCCTATGGCCGCGGCCGCGGCGTCACCATCCACGGCAGCACAGGCACCGTTCTTCTCGACCGCGACGGGTACGAGCTCTATGATCTCAATGACAAGATGATCGCCGAGTTCAAGATCCACAGTGCGAATACCACACAGGATCTTCAGAGCCGGGACGAAATGACCAATAGTCATTTCCGTAATTTTATCGACGGCATCCGCCTGGGCACACCGCTGAATTCGGCCATCGCCCTCTGCAATCCGAGCGTCGCCATGCTGCAGACCGCCAATATTGCCTGGTTCGTCAAAAAAACGCTGGAGATTGATCCGCAGAACGGCCATATCCGCACGGAAGGCAAGGCGCGCGCGATGTGGCGGCGAAGATATGAAAAAGGGTGGGAACCTACGGTCTGATTTTACGTAGACGGGGTATAATCCCTGCCGCGAGCCGATTCAGCGCTCAGTCGGCCGTGTTCTATGCCTGGAGGATACCGCCATGCCTGCTTTACACTCCTCTCTTCGCCATATCATGCAGGTGATCTGCGCTGCCGCCCTGCTCATCACAGCCGGCCTGTCCAGCGCCTCAAGTCTCAATCTCCCCGGCAGCAAATGGGGCATCAGTATTGGCAATTCAAGGGCCTTCACCGGCCTGCGGCTCAACTATCGCGACTGCGGCGTCGACTATGTCAACGGCGTCAATATCACCCTCTGGCAGCCCTGCAAATCCAGCAATGGAGCCCGCATCAGGGGGATCTCCCTGGGTATGTTGCCCGGCGGTGGTGATCTCGCCGGCCTCCAGGTGGGAGTTCTCGGCATCGCCGCCGAGCGCAAACTCTCCGGCATTTCCCTGGCTTTGCTCGGGGCCGGTGGCGGCGATGATGTGAAAGGCATTACCATCGGCGGACTGGGCGTCGGTGCGGGCGGAAGCGCCTCCGGTTTGCTGGTGGGCGGATTGGGCGTCGGCGCCGGCGAAAGCCTCACCGGCATCACCCTGGCCGGATTGGGCGGCGGTTCGGGCGGCAGCGTGACCGGATTCAGCCTTGCAGGCCTCGGTTTCGGCGCCGGCGGCGATCTGCGCGGCGTCTCCTTGGCCGGTTTCGGCGTCGGCGCTGGTGGTGATCTCACCGGCATTCAGGCCGCTGGATTCGGCGTCGGCTCGGGCGGTGAGATCAACGGAATCTCATTTGGGGGCTTTGGCGTCGGGGCTGGCGGGGATATCACCGGCATCTCCGTGGCGGGATTCGGCGTCGGGACCGGAGGGAGCATCCGGGGCATCACCATCAGCGGCCTCGCTGTCGGCGCCGGCAAGGAGATTTGCGGCCTCACTGTGGCGGGGATCGCCGCCGGCAGTCCGACCCTCCGCGGCCTCACCATCGCCGGCCTCGCCGTGGGCGGCAGGGAACTCGAGGGGGTGCAGCTCGCCCTGGGCACAGTCCGCGTCACCGAGCAAGGCCGCATGAGCCTCTTCAGCGCCAGCGCCTTCAACTATTTCAAGGGCACCCAGACGGGCCTCTCCATCGGTCTGGTCAATTTCGCCTGGCGGCTCAGAGGCCTGCAGATCGGCCTCGTCAACATCGTCAAGGAAAACCCCCGCTACCTGCGGGTGCTGCCCCTTTTCAACGCCGGATTCTAGATTCACACCGGCCTGACCGCCCGACCGGCGGTCTCTACCACGAAAACATACTGATAAAGGCGACACATGAAGAGAATACTGCCGCTGCTCACTCTCCTTTTAGCGCTCCTCCTCATTTCCTGCCAGAGCGGCAAACCTCCGGTCATCACCGGTGAGCTGAAAAAATGGCATTCCATCACACTGACCTTCAACGGACCCCATGCCGTCGAGGAGGGCGGTGCCAACCCATTTCTAGACTATCGCTTTGATGTCACCTTTCGCAAAGGCCAGCACGCCTTCACCGTACCCGGCTACTTTGCAGCGGATGGCGACGCCGCCAATTCCTCCGCTACGGAGGGCAACAAGTGGCGTGTCCATTTCTCGCCCGACGAGGAGGGGGAGTGGAACTGGTACGCCACTTTCCGCAAGGGTGAGGATGCGGCTTTGAGCTACGAACCGGAGTCCATCCCCAAGGCCGGCTATTTTGATGCGATGCAGGGCAAATTCGTGGTCGGGCCCACCGACAAGACCGGCCGTGATTTCCGCGGCCGGGGACGCCTGGAGTATTACAACCAGCGCTACTGGCGCTTTGCCGAGAGCGGTGACTATTTTGTCAAGGTGGGCGTCGCCGCCGATAACTTTCTCGCCGGAGACGACTTCGGCGATGACCTGGGCGGAAACTGGGACGCCCACGTTCAGGACTGGCAGCCCGGCGATCCAGCCTGGCAGGGAGAAAAGGGCAAGGGGGCCATCGGCGCCATCAACTATCTCGCCCGTCAGGGCATGAATGGGCTCTCTTTTCTGGTCATGAACGTCGGGGGGAACGATCAGAACATCTTTCCGTTTACGCGAGCAACAGAGAGGCTGCGCTACGATGTCTCCAGGCTCGATCAGTGGGAGATCGTGCTGGAGCATGCCAACCGCATGGGCGTACTCATCCAGCTTCGCACCCAGGAGGGAGCCAACCAGTCCATTCTCGACGGCGGCAGCCTCGACCGCGAGCGGCAGCTCTACTATCGCATGCTCATCGCCCGTTTCAGCCATCATCCCGCGTTGATCTGGGACCTGGGCGAGAGCGGCAGCGGTTTGACGCTTTCGAGCACCTCACCCTCCAGGCCGCAGACGCCCGACCAGCGGCTGGACATGGCCCAGTACTTTTACGAACATGATCCTTATCTCCATCCCCTGCTTTTCCAGAACAGCGGTGAGTTCAGTGAGCTGCTGACCTCCGGATCCAAGTATACCGCGGCGCTGCTGCGTATTCCTGCGCAGTATGCCCATGAACACCTGCTCCATTATCACGAGCTGGTGGAAAAACGGGGATTGGTCTGGACGGTGACCGCGCTGGCGCCGGTCACTTATCCGGTTGCATCCCCCGATGCGGCGGGTGCTAAGGAGATCGAGGAGCTGCGCAAACAGTCACTGTGGGGAGCCCTCATGGCCGGAGGAGCGGGCATCGAATACGCCAGGCTCTCCGCTGATGGCCGCAGTGATCACACTCTGCGCGATTTCCGCGGCGACGAGTTTCTCTGGAGCCTGAGCGGCAGCGCCCACACCTTTTTCCGCCACCTGCCGATTGCAGAAATGAGAAGCCGCGACGATCTGCTGGGCGGCAAAAAAGCTTACTGTTTTTGCAAACCCGGCAAGGTCTACGCCCTCTATCTCCCTGACGGCGGTTCGGTTCAGCTTGACCTGAAAGACGCGGACCAGCTCCTTGAACTGGTATGGTTCAACCCGCGCACAGGAGAATATGTGGGCGAAGCCAAAAAACTGCGGGGCGGGAGCAAGGTGCAGATCGGGCCCCCTCCGGGCGAGGCGGGAGTGGATTGGGCGGCGGTGCTGCGCCAGCCGGGAAGCTGAGCACAGCCTTTCTCCTCAACGGCAGCGGCTGCTAATCTGAAACTGAGGAAATATATGGGATGTACCTATGCACCATTCGGCAGGAGCGCCTCCGGCGAGGAGGTGATGCTCTACACTCTGGCCAACACCAGGGGGACCCTGGTCAAAATCACCCCTTTCGGAGGCATCATAACCTCCATCATCGTGCCTGATCGTGACGGCAGGATGGGCGATATCGTCCTCGGCT
This sequence comes from bacterium, assembly GCA_035388125.1. Lineage (GTDB taxonomy): Bacteria > Zhuqueibacterota > Zhuqueibacteria > Residuimicrobiales > Residuimicrobiaceae > JAKPUX01. Next base: position 33,931 of record DAOOPF010000008.1, read on the forward strand.
TTGACGATCTCTCCGGCTATACCGACAAGGTGCCCTACTTCGGCGCCATCATCGGCCGTTACGGCAACCGAATTGCCGGGGGGCGGTTTTCCCTCGACGGACGAACCTTCTCCCTCGCCTGCAACAACGGCCCCAACCATCTTCACGGCGGCATCCGCGGATTCGACAAGGTGCTCTGGCGGGCTGAGGCGGTGCAGGAGGAGATGCCCGGCATCACCCTCACCTACCTGAGCCGGGACATGGAGGAGGGCTACCCGGGGAATCTCGCAGTCGAGGTGATCTACACCCTCACCGACGACGATCGATTGGTCATCGATTACAGCGCCGTCACTGACAAAAAAAGCGTCATCAATCTGACCAACCACACCTACTTCAACCTCGGGGGCATGGGGGAGATCCTCGATCACGAACTGTTCATTGATGCCGACCGCTATACACCAACTGACGCAGGGCTCATCCCAACCGGTGAGCTGACCCCGGTCCAGGATACCCCCTTCGATTTTCGCACTACTCAAGTGATAGGAGCACGCATCGGCGCGCGTGATGAGCAGCTCGTCCGCGCCGGCGGCTATGATCACAACTATGTGCTGAACGGAAAGATGGGCGAGCTGAAGAGAGCGGGAGCGGCTTTTGAACCCCGCAGCGGCAGAGTGGTGGAGGTCTGGACGACAGAGCCCGGCATGCAGTTCTACACCGGCAATTTTCTTGATGGCACATTGACCGGCAAGGGGGGTATGGTTTACCGGCGCCGCACCGGCTTTTGCCTGGAGACCCAGCACTTTCCGGATTCGCCCAACCAGCCGGAATTCCCGACGACAGTTATCAGTCCGGGCGAAAACTGGCACTCTCAAACCGTCTTCCGGTTCATGACACGGTAGGGCTCTGCGGCAAAGAGTCCTGCCTGCTGTTACTCATCGCCCCCGGCCTCCGTCGCAGCTGTGATCGAGCCCTCCGGGGGCGCTTCATTTCCCCCTCTCAGAACCTCGATTTTTTGCAGCGGCACTTCGAGCATGCGCTTCCGCGTCGTCACCAATGCCTCATAGTCGTTCTGGGCGGCGGTAAGACTCTTGCCCAGACTTTCCATCTTTTTAATGAATTCATCCCACTGCTTGCGGAACGAGCCGATCAGCTGCATGATCTCCTGTGAGGTGCGCTCGAGGGTAAAGTTGTCGATCGACTGACGTACGACGGCCAGTACCGCGAAGAGCGTCATCGGCGAGCAGACGATCACATGCTGCCGGAGGCCATCGTCGAAGATGCTGTGGTCATTCTCCTGCACGAAAGCGTAGATCTGTTCGTTGGGGATGAAGAGCAGAACATAATCGACCGTCTGGTCATCTCTGTCAATATAGTCGCGGGTGGTTACCTCTTTGATGCGCAGTTTGACATCTCTGAGAAAGTCAAGCCGGCAGCGTTCCTTCTCGATGCCGGTGGCGGCATCGAGGTATTTGACATAGTTGTCGAGCGGAAATTTGACATCCATGTGCAGCTGAAGATTACGGGGGAGGAAGAAGGTAAAGTCGGGCCGGCTCCTGCCCGAGCTGACCGTTTTCTGTTTGCTATAGTTGACATTTTCGATAAACCCGGCCATGCGCAGCACATCCTCGGCCATGCGTTCCCCCCACTGGCCGCGCGTCTTGCTGTTGACCAGGGCTTCGCGCAGGGTAGAGGTGGCCTGGAGCAGGGCCGCTATCTGGGTGCCGGAAGCCTGGAGCTGCTGGGCCAGCTCGCCGAATTTCTCCGCCCGGTCCTTCTCGAGGCTTGTCATAAGCGCGCCGACCTGTTCCAGCTCGCTGTTCATCCGCTGGAGCTGATGATCGATCAGCTGCCGTTTTTCCTCCAGGGCCTGGCTGGTATATTCCCGCTCGCTGGAGAGACGCACCTGTGCGAGCTTGATGAACTCATTGGTCGAGCGCGAGAGGGCTTCCAGCGAAAGGCTCCCGAACGCGCTCTTCATCTGATCGTACACCGCCTGCATGCGCTGGGCGTTCTGGACTTCATGGGCGCGATAGATCTCTTCCGCCAGCTCCCGGGCGCTGCGATTGCGTAAGCCCTTGACGAGCAGTGCCAGCAGAAATCCCAGTATCAAGCCGATCACCAGAGTGGACCACGCGAGGGGAGTCATTCTCTTTCCTTTGTGTTGATTAGAGTCCGGAACAGGGGGGAGGACCAACGCCGCAAAGCTCTGCCCGGCGCACAGCAGCAGCACCGGCAGGCAGCGCTGCAGAGGGGGTTCGACCATGGTTCAGCCGCAGGAGTGGCTAGACAACGCGCAGCAGCAGCCCCTTCAGGTAGCGCCCTTCCTCATGGGCGAGGAGCACGGGATGGTCCATACCCGGCTCAAGCTCACGCAGGAGCTGCACGGCCACTCCTGCATCGGCCGCTGCACCAAGGACGATCTTTTTGAACAAGGCTTGGTCGACATGATTGGAGCAGGAGAAGGTGGCCAGCAGCCCGCCCCGCTCCAGATGGCGGAAGCCCTGCAGGTTGATCTCCTTGTAGCCGCGGCTGGCACGGAGCACATCCTTCTGCGATTTGGCAAAAGCGGGGGGATCGAGGATGATCAGATCGAAGCGCTCCTCGAGGGTACGCAGATAGTCGAATACGTCGGCGGTCACGACCGGATGGAGTGCAGGGTCGATGCCGTTGAGAAGCAGGTTGGCGCGGCAGAGCCCGCAGGCGTGCGCGGAGAGTTCCACTGAGGTCACCTTGCTGGCTCCCCCGCGGGCGGCGTAAAGGGAAAATCCCCCGCTGTAGGCGAAGCAGTTGAGCACCCGCGCTCCCCGGCTCAGCTTTTCCACCAGCTCGCGGTTTCCGCGCTGGTCGAGAAAAAAGCCGGTTTTCTGTCCCTCGATCAGGTCGACCTGGAAGCGCAGCCCGTTCTCGCTGACCTCCAGCAGTGCGGGTGGGGGATCCCCCCAGAGCATACCCGACCGGGTGTCGAGCCCTTCACGCTGGCGGGCGCGCCCCTCGCTGCGCTCATAGATGCCTGCAGGCGCCAGTTCACTCACCAGTATCTCGCAGAGCTCCTCGCGAAGACGGTCCAGAAGAAGGGTGGAGAAAGAAATTACCAGATAGTCGCCGTACCGGTCGACCACAAGTCCAGGCAGCCCATCACCCTCGGCATTGATCAGTCTGAAGGCCGTCGTCGCCTCCGGCAGGAGCCTGGCTCGGAGTGCGGCTGCACTGCGGATACGCTCGCGCCAAAAGGCGCCGTCGATTTTAGCACCGGCATCGAGCGTGAGAACGCGCAGAGCGATATCGCTGAGATGATTATAGGCGCCCTGCGCCACAATCCGGCCGTCCGCACGGCATACGGGCAGGATGGCGCCATTGGCCGGCTTGCCTTCGATGCGCGCGATGGCCCCGGAAAAAAGCCAGGGGTGGCCGCGCTCGATGATGTGCTCCTTGCCCGGTTTGAGTATGATGCGTGCAGCTGTCATATGTTTTAATCACAATAGATAAAGTGAGCGATGCAGGATTGTACCCTCCGCAAAGCGCAGGGCGGGCGTAGCATGAAGCTGGCCCTTTATTAAATGTAACCAATTTGAAGATTAAAAACAAGCGGCCTCTCGGCATGTAAATTTGCTTGGATAACTAGAGCTGATTTTGTAAATTGGCTGCAACTCGTACTGTGCGATGGAATTAATGCCACCACACTCCCCTGAAACCGGCGGCGGAAACAGAGGCGAACAATGCGTATCAAACTTTTTCTAATCGGAGTCTTTACCTTGTGCTCAGCTTTGACCCTCTTTGGCCAGAGCGAGAATTGGGGTGTGGGCGTTCACCTGGTGGTCTCGCTCCCCCAACAGGGCTTTGACAACCTCTCCCGGGATGGAGAGGGCATCGGCACCAAGGTTTATTACCGGTTTACGCCCGCATTTGCCCTCCGCGGCGATCTGGCCTACCTCTCCTACGGCGAACGCCGCAACAGCGAGATGAGCACCAATGGCCCTTTTCTCGTCACCCGGCGCAATGAATCCTTCCAGCTTTCGTTGGGGCCGCAGTTCACCCACCGGATCGGCAGGATTACCCCCTACGCCGCTGCCCTGGGCGGCTTTTATTATTACCATACCGTAACCACCTACGAATCCTATTACTATAACTACTATGACTATCCATACACCGATAGCAGTAACGGCCAGAGCAAACTGGGCTGGAGTATCTCCACCGGCCTGCTCGTCGATCTCGGCATCGGCGCTCACCTCGATTTCGGCTTGAAACTGCAGAACATCCGCAAGGTGGAGACGACCATCGAAGAGGTGACCACCAGAAAGACCGGAGTCGATTATGTCATTACCCTGGGAGCGGTTTTCTTCCGCAATTAAATACGAGCGGCAGGCACAACCTAGCGCTTCAATCAGCTTGAGACAGAGGCGAACGACCATCAACCATGAGGCTAAATTTTTATGAATGAGGTGCAGACGAACAGTGTAAGCGCGGCGGAGGTTGACCGCATTGCCCGCAATTTGAATCACGATCCATTCACCATCCTGGGCCCCCATCAGGTTGAGCGGGAGGGGAAGCAGATATGGGTCATCCGCGCCTGGCTCCCGGATGCCCGCTCTGCCGCTGTGCGCGATCCTCAGTCCAAGATCGAATACCCCATGCAATCCGTTCATCAAGACCACTTTTTTGAGGTTTTCCTGCCGGACTGGAGCTCGCTGCGCCTCTATCAGCTGCATGTGGTGGCCGAGAACGGGCACGAACGCTACATGCACGATCCCTACTTTTTTCTCCCGCAGATGGGGGAGATGGACCTCTACCTCTTCGGCATGGGGGATCATCACAAGATCTATGAAAAGATGGGCGCCCATCCCGCCAATGTCAACGGCGTCAGCGGGGTCTATTTCGCCGTCTGGGCACCCAATGCGCGCAATGTCAGCATCGTCGGCAACTTTAACCAGTGGCACGGCGGCAAGCACCAGATGCGCGTCCTCGGCAGCTCCGGGATCTGGGAGCTTTTCATCCCGGATATCGGCGCCGGCGAGGTCTACAAATACGAGATCAAGGACCAGAACGGCAACATCTACCTCAAGGCCGATCCTTACGGCTTTCAGCATGAAGTGCGCCCCAAAACCGCTTCGGTGGTCGCCGACCTGAGCGGCTTTGAATGGCATGATCAGGAGTGGATTGATCGGCGGCGGCAGCAGGATGTTCTGAAACAGCCGGTCTCGATTTATGAGGTCCATCTCGGCTCGTGGCGGCGCAAACAGGATGAGGAATACCGCTTCCTCACTTATCGCGAACTGGCCCACCAGCTGGCCGAATACTGCACGGAGATGGGCTATACCCACATCGAGCTGCTGCCGGTCGCCGAGCACCCCCTCGATGCTTCGTGGGGATACCAGGTCTGCGGCTATTACGCTCCGACCTCACGCTTTGGCTCGCCCGCCGATTTCCAGTACATGATGGACTATCTCCACCAGCACGGGATCGGGGTTATCGTCGACTGGGTGCCGGCCCACTTTCCCCGCGACGCCCACGGTCTGGCCTTTTTCGACGGCACTCGGCTCTATGAACACGCCGATCCGCGCAAGGGCGAACACATGGATTGGGGAACCCTCATCTTCAACTGGGGCCGCAGCGAGGTGCGCAATTTTCTCATCGCCAACGCCCTCTTCTGGTTCGACAAATACCATATCGACGGTATCCGCGTCGATGCGGTCGCTTCGATGCTATATCTCGATTACTCCCGCCAGTCGGGCGAGTGGATCCCCAACCAGTTCGGCGGCCGCGAAAATCTCGAGGCCATCGATTTCATCAAAAAGCTCAACGAGATCATCTTTTCCTACTTCCCCGGCGTCCTCTCGGTCGCCGAAGAGTCCACCGCCTGGCCGGGCGTTTCCCGCCCCACCTACCTCGGCGGACTCGGCTTTAACATGAAGTGGAATATGGGGTGGATGAACGATTTTCTCACCTACTTTTCCAAGGACCCGATTCACCGCAGATACCATCACAACATGATCACCTTTGCCCTCCTCTACGCTTTTCATGAGAATTTTATCCTCGTGCTCAGCCATGACGAGGTCGTCCATGGCAAACGCTCCCTCCTCGACAAGATGCCGGGCGATTTCTGGCAGCGCTTCGCCAATCTGCGCACCCTGCTCTCCTTTATGTACGGGCACCCCGGCAAAAAGCTGCTTTTCATGGGCTCCGAGATCGGCCAGTGGCAGGAGTGGTCGGAGAGCCGCAGCCTTGACTGGCATCTGCTCCAGTATGAACCCCACCAGAAGCTGCAGGCGATGGTGCGCGACCTCAACCATCTCTACCGCAACGAGCCGGCCCTGTATCAGGTAGATTTCGATCCCGCCGGATTCGAATGGATCGACTTTCAGGATTCGGACAACAGTATCATCACTTTCATGCGCAAGACCGACCGGCCCGAGGATACCCTGATCTTCGTCTGCAACTTTACACCGGTTTACCGCGAGGCCTATCGTATCGGCGTGCCCTGGCATGGCTTTTACCGGGAAATTTTTAACTCCGATTCCGGCGACTACTGGGGCACCAACAAGGGCAATTACGGCGGAATCCAGGCCGAGGAGGTGCCGTTCCACGGCCGCTCCTTCTCGATCAACCTGGTCCTGCCGCCGCTGGCGACCGTCATCTTTAAACCGGGCATTCAATGAGAGGAGACTCTATCATGCGCCGTTTTGCACTGGTTTTTTGCGCCGTTCTGTTCGTCTGGCCGCTCGCACTCCTTTCGCAGATTCCGGGTTATGGTACGGAAGTCGATAAAAGGGTAAAGGCGTTGATCAGCCGCATGACCCTTGAGGAGAAGATCGGCCAGCTGCAGCAGTACACCGATGGCACAACTCCCGAGCATTTGCAGATGGCGCGCACGGGTACGGTCGGTTCCTTCCTCAACGTCCGCGGCGCCGCGCAGACCAACGCCCTGCAAAAGCTCGCAGTGGAGAACTCGCGTCTCGGCATTCCGATCCTCTTCGGGCTGGATGTCATCCATGGCTACAAGACCATTTTTCCGATTCCGCTCGCCGAGGCTGCGAGCTGGGACCCCGAGCTGGCTGAAAAGGGCGCGGCCGTCGCCGCCAGAGAGGCGCGTGCTGCGGGCATTCACTGGACCTTTGCGCCCATGGTTGACATCGCCCGGGATGCGCGCTGGGGCCGAATCGCCGAAGGGGCGGGTGAAGATGCTTATCTCGGCAGCCGGATGGCCGTCGCCCGCGTGCGCGGATTTCAAGGAGAAAACCTGGCCGCGCCCGACCGCATCGCCGCCTGCCTCAAACACTACGTCGGCTATGGCGCCGCCGAAGGCGGCCGGGATTATAACACCACCGATATCTCCGAACAGATCCTGCGCAATGTCTACCTGCCGCCTTTCAAGGCGGGAGTGAAGGCCGGCGCTGCCACCCTGATGAGCGCCTTCAATGACCTCAACGGCGTGCCCGCTTCGGCCAATCCCTTCACTCTCGATCGTATCCTGCGCGGTGAGTGGGGTTTTTCCGGCTTCGTCGTCAGCGACTGGAATTCGGTCGGCGAACTCATCCCCCATGGCGTCGCCGCCGACTGTGCCGAGGCGGCGGTGAAAAGCCTGACCGCCGGCGTGGAGATGGACATGGAGAGCCGCTGCTACAAGCAGAGCCTGACCAGGCTGGTGGAGGAGGGGGTTTTGCCGCTCAAAACGCTCGATGAAGCGGTGCGGCGCGTTTTGCGCATCAAGGTGCTGCTCGGCCTGTTTGAAAAACCCTACACCGACCCCAAGCTTGAAAAAGAGGTGATGCTGGCCGGGCCGCATCTCGAGCTCGCGCGGCAGATGGCCAGGGAATCGATCGTCCTGCTCAGAAATCAGGATGGAGTTTTGCCGCTCGCCAAAACCGGGATCACCGTGGCCGTAGTCGGCCCCCTCATCGACCGCAAGGCGGAGCTGCTCGGCACCTGGCGCTGCGAAGGCGACTCCAGCCGGGTTGTTCCGGTCCTGCAGGGCATACGCTCGGCCATGGGCGCCAGTGCAACCATTCTCACCGCCCACGGCTGCGAGATCGATGGCACCCTGAGGGATGGCATCCCGGCAGCAGTGGAGATCGCCCGGCGGGCTGATGTGGTCATCGCTGTCGTCGGCGAAAGCGCGGGCATGAGCGGTGAGGCCGCCAGCCGGGCCCATATCCATCTTCCCGGCGTCCAGGAAGAGATGCTCAAGGCCGTGGCAGCCACAAAAAAACCGGTGGTCGCTGTTGTGCTGGCGGGCCGGCCTCTGGCGATACCCTGGGCCGCGGAGAATATCCCCGCCATCATCATGGCCTGGCATGGCGGCCATCAGGCCGGCCAGGCGATCGCGGATGTCCTTTTTGGCGATTACAATCCCTCCGGTCGCCTGCCGGTGAGCTGGCCGCGCAGCTCCGGCCAGATGCCGCTCTATTACAACTACAAGACGACCGGCCGGCCGGGCACAAGTGACAAGTTCACCAGCCGCTACCTCGACATCGCCTCCACACCCCAGTTTCCCTTCGGGTATGGTCTCAGCTATACCCGCTTCGAGTACGCCAACCTTCAGCTCGACCGGAAGGAGATCGGTCCGGGCGGCGAACTCCATGTTCAAATAGAGGTTAAAAATGGCGGCGCCAGGGCCGGCGACGAAGTTGTGCAGCTCTATATCCGCGACCTGGTCGGCAGCATCACCCGGCCGGTCAGGGAGTTGAAGGGTTTCAAAAGGATCCATCTCGAGCCCGGCCAGACGCAGATCGTCCACTTCACCCTTGGGCCGGATGAACTGGGCTTTTACAATGCCCGCAATGAATATGGGGTCGAGCCCGGAAAATTCCATCTCTGGGTCGGGCCGAATAGCACTCAGGGGCTGCAGGACGAATTCACGGTTCGCTGACCCGCCGGTTCGCTCGCTCTGACCGCGGCAGATCCACCATTCGGGATAACTGCTGCACCAGCGGTACCGTCACCCCTGCTGCCGGCAGCAGCCTTTGCAAACAGCAGAGCCTGCCGCCGGGATTGCACGGGCGGGAATCCTTGCATTCATTGGAAATATTGGCTAAATTAATAGCTTCGCCAGCGGGCCGGCAGCGGCGGGGCGGATGCGGATCAAACGGATGAAAAAAATGCTGCGTAAAAAGGCGGGGTATTACCAAAGCTCGCGTACGCTGGCATTCGGA
>DAOOPF010000008.1:43155-49976 GCA_035388125.1 bacterium
AATGCTGCGTAAAAAGGCGGGGTATTACCAAAGCTCGCGTACGCTGGCATTCGGATTGATCTCCATGCTGCCCCTGCTCCTCGGTTATGAGTATCTCACGCTTGCGGCCACCCGGGAACATATTCTGCAGGTGCGCAACGGCGCGGATGTCATTCTGCGCGCGCTGCTTTCAGCGGTCGGCGTCCACAGCCCCTTTTATTTCGGCATCGGCCTGGTCGTCGCCATCGGCGCAGCGGTGCTGCTCCGCCGCAAGGGGACACGGCTGCGGGTGAACTATTTTTTTTATGCCATTGTCGAGAGTGCAGTCTATGCCCTTATTCTCGCTCTGGCCCTGACCACCGTTACCGACTATATCATGCTTAGTATGGGCGAGGAGCGCTCTTTTCACGCTTCTCTAATGCTGGCCCTCGGCGCCGGGGTCTACGAGGAGATCGTCTTCAGGCTTTTTCTCTATGGCGGTATGGTCCTGGTCCTGACCAATCTGACGCGCCTGCCCATGCCGTTCATCTATCTGGGCTGCGCAGTGCTCTCCTCGGCTGTATTTTCGGCCGCGCACTATATGGGGCACGAGGTTTTTACCTGGTACACAGCTGTATTTCGCTTCCTGGCCGGCTTGCTTTTCTGCCTGATCTACCATTTCCGCGGTCTCGGCATCGCTGGGTGGAGTCATGCACTTTATGATTTTTTTCTGATTCTGTGAGGTTGATGGTACGCCGGCTGTGGAGCAAGGGCCGGCATTTCAATACAGGTGAGTATGACGAATAAAGTTTTCCACTTTTCATTTCGCCGGGCGGCTGTCGCTCTGCTGATCGTTCTGCTGCTCGCGGCGATTATCCCCCTGGTCTTTATTCTCTACTGGCCTCTGGGGCAGCCTTCCCCCGAACAGACGGCGGACATACGCATCAAATTCGGCACTCCCCCCGACTCCATCGCCGCTGTGATGGAGCGTGCCGGCATCGTCAGCAGCTCAGGACGTTTTCTGTGGGCCCTGAAGCTGCTGAACAAGGGAGGAGCCCTGCGCGCCGGCCATTTCCGCATCCCCTATCCGCTCTCCAATCAGCGCGCCATCCGCGCTCTGACCGAGGGACCACAGATCCTGACCAAGGTCACCATCCCTGAAGGCCTTACCACCCGCCGGATCGCAGCCATCTTCCGCCGTGAAATGGCGCTGGATTCGGCCAGATTTGTACAGCTGGCGCGCGATTCGAGTTTCATCGCCCGCTTCCGGATCCAGGCCGCCGATCTCGAGGGCTATCTCTACCCGGAGACCTATTTGTTCCCCTACGGCTCCACGGAGGCCCAGGTGATCACCCCGATGGTGCTGCAGTTCAAAAAGATGGTCTGGGATACCCTTTATCAGCGCTCCCAGGAGATGGGCTTCACCACCGGGGAGATGGTCACGCTCGCTTCGATTATTCAGGCTGAGGCCAAACTGAGCCGCGAAATGCGCACGATTTCTTCGGTCTATCATAACCGCCTGCGGCTCGGCATCCCCCTGCAGGCCGATCCGACGATCCAGTATCTGCTGCCCAACGGACCGCGCCGGCTCCTCTACCGTGATCTGGAGATCGATTCACCTTACAATACCTATCTCTACCGCGGACTGCCGCCCGGACCGATTGGCAATCCCGGCAAGGAGGCCGTTCTGGCGGCGCTCCATCCGGAGGCAACGGATTATCTCTTTTTTGTCGCCGATACCCGGGGCGGACACACCTTTTCAGCCAATTTCCGCGGCCATCTCAAAGCCAAAAGCGTTCTCGACCGGGAAAGAAAACGCCTTTCGCAAGCAAACAGGAAGTAGCGTGACCGGAGCAATGGACAAAAAAGAGTCGTCGACAGAATGGCTGATGGCCGATCTCAACGACGCCCAGAGCCAGGCGGTGACCAAAACCGATGGTCCGGTCCTGATTCTCGCCGGCGCCGGCAGCGGCAAGACCAGGGTCCTCACCTATCGCATCGCCTGGCTGATCGTCAACGGACTGGCCGAACCCCGCGAAATTCTCGCCATGACCTTCACCAACAAGGCGGCAGGGGAGATGCGCGAACGCGTGCGCAAGCTGGTCCCGGAAATGCTTTCGGGCATGTGGATCGGGACCTTCCATTCCCTCTTCGCCCGCCTCCTGCGCCGTGAAGCGGAACGGCTCAATTACAAATCCAACTTTGCCATCTATGATGACGACGATCAATACACCCTGATCAAGACGGTCCTGAACGAACTCAAGATCCCCGTCACCGATTTCCCGCCCAAAATGATCTCCTACAAGATCAGCGGCGCCAAGAACGCTTTCGTCCTCCCGGAGCAGTTCGCACAGTTGGCCACCACCCGGCAGGACCAGATCATCGCCACTATCTATACCACCTATCAGCGCCGGTTGCGCGAAAACAATGCGATGGATTTCGATGACCTGCTTATAAAACCCATCGAGCTCTTTCAGCTCTTTCCCCTGGTCCTCGAGTATTATCAGGATCGCTTTCGCTACATCCTGGTCGATGAATACCAGGACACCAACCGCGCCCAGTATGTAGCCCTGAAGATGCTCGCCGCCGGGCATCGCAATCTCTGCGTGGTTGGCGATGATGACCAATCCATTTACCGCTGGCGGGGCGCCGAAATCCGCAATATTCTCGATTTTGAAAACGACTATCCCGACTGCACCAAATTCCGCCTCGAACAAAACTACCGTTCCACCCGGAATATACTCGAAGTGGCCCATTCCGTGGTGCGCAATAACCGGCAGCGCCACGAGAAAAAACTCTGGACCGAAAAAGCCGCGGGCGAGCTCATATCTCTGCTCGAGGTGGAGGATGACCTCGAAGAGGCGCGTACTGTGGTCAACAAGCTGGCCCTGGAAATGCGCTCCAACCACATGGATTTCCAGGATATCGCCGTTCTCTACCGCACCAACGCCCAGTCGCGCGTTCTGGAGGAGGCCCTCCGCCGCGAGAACATCCCCTACATCATCGTCGGCGGCGTTAAATTCTACGAGCGCAAGGAGGTCAAGGATGTCATCGCCTATCTTCGCCTCCTCAGCAATCCAGCCGACACCATCAGCCTGCGCCGCATCATCAACTATCCTGCGCGCGGCATCGGCGAAACCACGCTTGGCCGCATTGAAGCCTACGCCCAGGAGAAAAAGATCTCCATCTTCGCGGCGACCGGCCAGATACAGCAGATAGCCGGCATCGCCGCCCGGACTGCCGAACAGGTGGCCTCTTTTCATGCCCTGATGAACAAGTACACCTCGCTGCGCACAGAGATCTCTCCCGCCGAATTGGCCGCCTCTCTGGTCAACGAACTCGGCATCCTGCGCGAGTTCAAGCAGGAGGGCACCATCGAAGCACTCAGCCGCGCTGAAAACGTCCGCGAACTCTTGCTGGCGATCGCGGAATTTTCCAGCTCAGCGGGCGACGAGGCCAGTCTCGACAGCTTTCTCGAAAATGTCGCCCTGACGACCGACCTCGACAACTGGGATGACCGCGCCAATGCCGTGACCCTCATGACCCTGCACAGCGCCAAAGGGCTGGAATTCCCGGTCGTCTTCATCACCGGCCTCGAGGAGGGGCTCTTTCCCATCAGCCGCTCTCTGGCTGATCCCCCCGCACTGGAGGAGGAAAGACGCCTTTTTTATGTCGGGGCGACCCGCGCCAAGGTCAAACTCTATCTGGCCTGGGCGCGCAACCGGCGCAAATTCGGCGAGACCTCGGCCAGCATCGCTTCACGTTTTCTGCGCGAACTCGAGCCCTCTCTGGTGCAGGTCGAAAGCTCGTACCGGGCCAGCCCGGCCCGCCGGCAGCGCGCCTCTTACCGGCAGCGGGAGGCGGACCCCATGCCGCGCTATGAAGACGAATCCCAGGAGGTGCTTGAGTACCGCGTCGGCATGCGCGTGATGCACCCTACCTTCGGCAAGGGGACCATCATGCGCCTCGAACCCGGTTCCTCCGCCGCACTGAAACTGCGCGTCCTATTTGACCAGGCGGGCGAGAGACGACTCGTTCTGCCTTACGCAAAACTGGAGATACTATGAGGCTCTTCTTACATAAATTGACCCTTGCACTGCTCGTTTTGTTCCTGTTCTGCAGCCTCCTGCCCGCGCAGGAGGGGCTGCTCCAGGAGGAGAAGGATTTCCGCTTCGCCTCGCAGCTGGCGGAAAAGCAGCTCTACGATCTCGCTGCGCAGCAGTTCGAAAAATTTGCCGATACCTGGCCAACCAGTCCTCGCGCCCCCGAGGCTCTCTTCAATGCTGCGGAAAACCTGGAAACGATCGCGGCCTATCAGCGGGCGGCAGAGACCTATCTGCGCCTCGTCATGAGCTATCCGGAAGCGGCGAACGCCGACAAGGCTTTTTTCAACCGTGGCAAACTGCTCGCCGTGCTCGGAGATCCTCTCAACGCCGCCTTCACCCTCGAACGCATCCGTATCTTCACACCCAGCAGCGAGCTGATACCGCTCGCCATGGTCTCCGCCGCCGAACAGTTCCGCAGCGCCGGCGAGCCCCAAAAAGCCTTCAGCGCCGCCACAGCCATGGTGGCGCAGTATCCCGACTCACCGGCACGGCCCCGGGCCTTTTTTCTGCTCTCCCAGCTCCAGCATGACGCGGGTAAACCCGCTTTAGCCCTCGCGGAGCTCAACCGGATCGGCTCAACTCGGGTCGAAAACACCCTCGCCACGCAGATCGCTCTCCTTCGCGCCCGGCTGCTGGCCGAGCTCGGCCGCTATGCCAAATCCGACAGCGTTCTGGAGGTGCTGATCAATACGGATACAGCCAATGACTCCATCGGCGCTGCGGCCTGCGTACTCGCCCATTCCCTCTACAGCCGGGGACTCTACCAGAAGACGGTCCAGAGCGTGGAACGCTCCCTCAACCGCAGAATCCGGCCCGAAGAGCGCAACCGGCTGCGTCTCCTGCAGGGAGACAGCTGGACGGCCCTTGGTGAGTCCAGCAGCGCCCTGAACACACTCGGAAGAATCCCGCATGATTCCCTTGGCGCCCTCGATGCCGCCAAACTTGCTTTCCGCCTTGGCGTACTGCAAAAACGCGCGGGTGAACCGGCATTGGCACTGCCCTGGTTCAGCCGGATCCTGGCACAAGCCGATACTCTTGCCGGTCTCACCACGCTGCAGCGTCTGGCGCTGCAGGAGCAGACCGCCATGCTGCTCGAACTCAACAATCCCGGCGAGGCCCTGCGCTCTTTACGCCGGCTTTTCGAGGAGCTGCCCGCCCTCCGCGATCTCATCCTCATGCAGCGCGCAACCATCATGCGCACCATCCTCAAGGATCCCGTCAGCGCCCGCCAGGACTATGCCATGCTCACCAGCTTTTATCCCGCCAGCTCTCTGGCTGATGATGCGGCGCTGGGACTGGCCATCTGCCACGAAGAGGCGGGAGAGAAAGAGGCGGCGATCAGGGCCTATCAGAACTATCTCGCCCTCTATCCCGCCGCGGAGGAGGGGGCGGAAGCGGAGAGACGATTGACTTGGCTGCGCCTTTACCAGCCTGAGAGCTCTTCAACGCGCGACCTCTGGATCAGCAGCGCCCTCCAGGCAGGCGGTGATGCCAATGCCGCACTTGCCTGGGCTGCCGAGCGCATCCATCAGGATCACGACTACCAGGCCGGCTTGAATTTGCTCCGCCAGATCCTCGCCGCCAGAGGGGAGAGGGAAGTGGATGAAACCACTCTCTCCACTCTCGCCGGATTCGCACATGCCCGCCTCGCTGAAAAATACGCCCTTGAAGGGGATTCCCCGCGCTCGGCTCTCCACGCCGATTCCCTCCAGGAGGTGAACCGCTTCCTGCTCAGCCGCGGCGCTGCGGATCAGGACAGCCGCGTCATCAACCGTCTCGCGCAGCTCTCCCGCTGGAGCAGGATCGAGAGGCCGCTCATCCGCGCCGGCATGGTCGATACCCTGCTCGTCCAGATTCAGCCCTCCGACAGCCTCGCCGCTGCCCTCAAACTCGAACAGGCGCAAATCTGGTACCGCTTTGCGGTCGACAGCAGTGCCCACTGGTTCTCACGGGCCGACGCGGCCTGCAGAGCCATCTCCTCTGTCAATCCACCGCCGCGGATCCGTCTGGAAAACGCCCTGCTCCACAGCAAAATATTCAACGCCATCCAGCGCCCCGATTCGGCCATCCAGACGCTCCAGGATGCCCTCACCGGCGGTTCCATCTCCGCGCCGGCGGCCGAAGCGGCGCTCTTTCTCGCCGGTTTGCTCGAGAAAGCGGACCGCAACGATGAGGCCGCAGCGCTCTATGAAGATTGGCTGCATACCTACGGCTATGCCGGCCGCGCCGATTCCATCCGCACGCGGCTCTGCCAGATCTATTTCAAACAGCGGCAGTTCGACCACGCCCGTGAATGCATGAACCACAGCGATGACGGCAGCGCCCTGCAGGAACTCTCGCCGTACCTGGACCAGAAACGCAGCGAGACTCTGCTCTGGCTCTCCGCCCAGGCATGGCTGCTGCAGCAGGATATCCCCGCGGCCATCACAGCCTTCAAGGAGTACATCCGCGCCAATCCGCAGGGGAACCACCGCGGCCAAGCCCTGCTCGCCCTTGCCGATCTCTATACCATGACCGGGAATCCCCAGGCCGCAGCGGGCCACCTGGAAGAACTCATCGCCGCTTCGCCCCAGGACTCTCTCGCCCTTGTGGCCCTCATCCGTACCGCCGACCTGCTCTATGACCAGCATCAGTTCCGTGAGGCCGCGATCAGATACGCCCGGATCAAGACGGCGGCAAGCGGCGCTGTACAGCGCCAGGCTGCGATGCAGGAGGTCCTTTCCGAGTACAAACAGAACAATTTTGCTCGCGCCCGGC
>DAOOPF010000009.1:0-22255 GCA_035388125.1 bacterium
CGGTCTGGTTGTCGGTGATGTTGACGGCGTCGACCACCCCCCTGAAGCAGCCCGCTTTTTTGCGGATCACCGCATCGTCACAGCTCTGCGGCGGCCCCAGCTCGGCGCAGACGACGAATTCCCCGCTCGCGATTTTTTCCCGCAAGCTCATGGCTTTACCTCCTCCTTCGGCACCCGCCATTTCGGCGGCTCGATGCGCTTGGCAAAGACGTTGAGCCAGGCGGAGGTTTTTTCCAGGTTCCAGTTATGGATCTTTTCGACGCGGTAGAGCATTTTCAGCCGCCCGAAGAACGAAGCGCGGCGGTAGATCATGTACCAGACGCACATCCGTTCGGGATAGACTTCGCAGTGCCCATCCTCACCGGTGCCGCCGCAGGGGCCGTTGCGCAGCCGCTTCGGGCAGCGCTGGGAGCAGACAAAGCCGGTATGGCTCAGGATGCACTCCCCGCAGCGCTGACAGCGAAAGAGGGGCACCTTGATCAGGTCCTCGCCCAAAAGCATCAGTGCCGAGAGCAGGCGCATGGGGCGGGAAAAAGCTTTTTTCTCTTTGGTCACCAGGTTCACAGCACCCCCTCCTGCCCTTTTATGCTCTCGGCCAATTCGGCGCCGTTGATCCGTCCGGCCGCTTTGGCCATCACCCGGCCCATGAGCAGCCGGTGGCGGGCGGCCGGATCGAGGGAGCGGCACTCCGCCACCCGCGCCTCGGCGATCCAGCCGAGCATCTCGTTTTTGGAAGCCATGCCCTGCCAGTTCTCCCAGAGGTTTTCTCCGCCGGCGAGCCAATGGCGCATCGCCGGGAGTATGCCCTCGCGCTGCAGCCGGCCCTCTCCGACCGCCTTGAGCAGGCCGGCCATGAATTCCATGGTCAGCGCCCCGGCCGCTCCGGATTTGCTCTTGCGCAGCCGCCGGGGATACTGGATCAGCACCACCGCCGCCAGGGTGGGATTTACGCCCCATGACCCGGTTGCGCTTTCAAAAATCCCGGCCCACGGTGAGGCGGCGAGCGGCTCCACAGTGTCGGCGGGGATGCCCATGCCGCGGTAGCGGGCTTGCCGCTCCCAGACCGGCGCGGGCAGGGTGGCGCGGATGCGCTCCCGCCGTTCGGGCGTGATCGCCTTGGGCGGCAGGTCGGTGTCCGGATACATGCGGTCCGGCCCGGGCAGGATGCGTTCAAAGCCGTTGGTGCCGTCCTCGAGGGCCTGACGGGTCTCCGAGGGGACGCCGATGGCCGCCTCGCGGGCGCGGATGAGAATCTCCCGGGCGCCGGTCTCGGCATCGGCCGGAGGGCCCCAGACCAGGACGAGGGTCTCCTCCTCGCCGGCGCTGAGCAGCTTGCGCAGGTTGAGCCATTCCGAACTGGCCATAGTCTCACCTGGGGAGTCGCTGTGAATGATATTGGGCAGGGTTGTCAAACAGGCGATGACCCGGACGCGGTCGGAGATCTCGCGGGCAAAAAAGGTGTCGGTCTGGGTCGGCCAGCGCAGCAGATCGCGAAAACCCTGCAGGACGACGCCATAGACCGTGTCACCGGCGGCGATGGCCTGGGCGATCGGCTGAAAGCGGGTCTTGCGCAGCAGTTTGTTGGCGATCTCATAGCGCCCCGTAAAGCTCTCCGCAGTGATGCCGCGGCGGTAGAGTTCGTCGCGCAGGCGGAGCAGATTCCACTGCCGCATCGCCTCGTTGTAGGTTAAAAGGGGGATCAGGGGAATGCGCGAAACCCCCTTGATCTCGATGCGGGTGCCGCCGGTGACGCTGACATTGACATCCTGGCGGGCGGCGCCGATACCGGTGCGGACCAGGCCGGTGGAGCGGACGAGCCGGCGTAAAAGCTGTGCCACCTCGGCGACCTCCTGCGGGGTGCGCATCTCCGGCCCGGTCACGGTCTCGATGAGCGGCATGCCGAGCCGGTCTGTGATGTAGACACGGCGGTGGCCGGCATCGCTCACCTCGCGGCAGGCATCCTCCTCCAGACCGAGCTGGATGATGGGGATGGAGCGGTCCTGGTAGGGCACCGCGCCGTCGACGCCGACAATGGTGGTGCGCTGAAATCCGGTCGGGATACTGCCGTCGAGATACTGCTTGCGGGCGATATGGAGCTCATCGACCATGACGCAGTTGTAGAGCATGGCGATGCCCAGGGCGATGTCGAGGGCCTCTTCATTGAGTTCAAAAGGGGGAGTATCATCCATCTCGTAGGTGCAGACGGTCTCGCGGTTGATCCGGTAGATGATCTCCTTTTTGGTCTTGAACTCCATCAGGGCGGTGCCATCGTACTCGCCGAGCTCAGAGAGGGTCGGCCGCATGTGGCGGAGGATCTCCGCGTCATAGTCATCGCTGTAGCGGCCCGCCGGGCAGCGGCAAAAGAGCTTTTTGGAGGTGAGAAGCTGCTGATGGATTTCCAGCCCGGATTTAAAGCCGATGGCGGCGAAATCTTCGGGCTGCATCTCTTCGAAAGGCTTGAAAGGGGGCATAGGGTCCGGCTCTGCGGTTTTTTCCAGGTGGCAAAAGCACTGACCGCAAAAATTATCAAATTAATATCTCATTTCCAAGATAAAAGCTTGGCCCCGCACGTCCGGCGGCTGCCTTTTCCCGCAGGGCGCCCCTCCTGCAAAAGAGGCGATCCGAGGCAATTGGGCACGATCTGCAGGCGCCGCCGTTTTTTCTTTGCGCATCCGCCGTCAATTTGTATATTAACAACCGCAGGGGCAGCAGCGGGTGCAGATCACCGTTAAAACAGGAGCCAAGCATGATCACTTTTCCGCCGCGCTTCATCTGGGGCACCGCCACCTCCAGCTATCAGATCGAGGGGGCCTGGCTCGAGGGCGGACGCGGGCTGTCGATCTGGGATGCCTTTTCACACACGCCGGGCAAAACCGCCGGCGGCGATACCGGCGACACCGCCTGCGACCACTATCACCGCTTCCGGGAGGATATCGCCCTCATGTCCCGGCTGGGGGTCAAAGCCTATCGCTTCTCCATCGCCTGGCCGCGTCTGCAGCCCGCGGGGTACGGGCCCGCCAACCCCGATGGAATCCGCTTCTATTCGGCTCTCATCGACGAACTCATCGCCCACGGCATCACCCCCTGGGTGACCCTCTACCACTGGGACCTCCCTCTCGCCCTGCAGCTTGAAATCGACGGCTGGCTCGATCCCCGCTGCGCCGGGCTCTTTCGCGACTATGCCGGGCTCTGTTTCAGCCACTTCGGCGACCGGGTGAAGCACTGGATCACCTTCAACGAGCCCTGGGTGGCGGCGGTTCTCGGCTACGGCCAGGGTTCCTTCGCCCCCGGCCGGGTCTGCCGCGACGGCCCCTACCAGGCCGCCCATCAGATGCTGCGAGCCCACGGCCTCGCCGTCGAGCTCTACCGCACCCGCTTTGCGGGGCAGAGCGGCCGCATCGGGCTGACCGCCAACTGCGACTGGCGCGAGCCCCTCACCTCCGCGACTCAGGACCGTGAAGCGGCGCAGCGCGCGCTCGAGTTCATCCTCGGCTGGTTCGGCGATCCGCTCTGGTTCGGCCGCTATCCGGAGAGCATGCGCAGCCGCCTCGGAGAGCGTCTGCCGCGGTTTTCGGACCGCGATCGCGAACTGCTCAAGGGAAGCAGCGATTTTTTCGGCCTCAACCATTACACCACCCACTATGCGGCCGGCGCGCCCGGGAAGGAACCGGCCGGAGAGGGCTGCGACCCCGACGCCGATATGGAGGCCGCCTTCTCGTTCGATCCCGCCTGGCCCCGCACCGCCATGGGCTGGGCGATCGTCCCCCGGGGCCTCAACCGCCTGCTGCACTGGATCGACAGCCGCTACAACCGGCCCGAGATCGTCATCACGGAGAACGGCTGCGCCATGGACGACCGCCTGGAGGAGGGACGCGTCGACGACCAGGGGCGGATCGATTACTTTAAAGGATATCTCGCCGCATGTCACCAGGCGATCACCGCAGGAGTGCATCTGACCGGGTATTTCGCCTGGTCCCTGCTGGACAATTTCGAGTGGGCTTCCGGCTACGGCAAGCGCTTCGGGCTGCATTATGTCGATTTCGCGACGCAGCAGCGCCTGCCTAAAAGTTCAGCGGCCTGGTTCAGCCGGCTCATTGCGGATAACGGATTTTAAAGCGCCGGGCGGATAAAGATCGAGGGAGGGAAAAGCGTGGGCAGGGGCTCCCCGGCCATGGAGTCTCGTTCTGTTGCTGAAAAAGCCCGGCCGGCATCGGGTCGGGGGCAGATGACAATCGGTCACCGGCCGCGGGCAGAGGTAAAAAAAAAGCCCGGCTGCATTACTGCAGCCGGGCTTTTGGCTCCCGCTATCCTGCGGAGGAGGGGCGGGAGCGCAGGTGATTCGGATCCGTCAGCGGCGGCCGTTGCGGTCGCCGCGGTCATTGTCCCGGCCACGATCGTTATCCCGGCCACGGTCACGGTCTTTGTCACGGTCCCAATCCCGATCGCCGTCACGGTCACGGTCTTTGTCGCGGTCCCGGTCCCAATCCCGATCGCTGTCACGGTCACGATCCCGGTCACGGTCCCAATCGCGGTCGCGGCCGGAGTGACGATGCCGCGCATCGGCTTTGTGCCAGTATCCGGGGATCCATCTCCAGCCGTGGCGGGTATGGGTCCAGCGGCCGTCGACCCAGTAGTGGCCGCGCACCGGTCTGACCCAGCGGCCTTCGATCCAGACATGGCGGCCCCTGTCCCAGCCCCAGTAGCCGTTGATCCAGATGCCGTCCCGGAAAGGGGAGTTGGGTCTGATGACGATTCGCGCCGCGGGCGGGCCGATTTTAATATAGACATGATGACCACTGCGGGCGTCAGCCCTCTCAAAGGCACCGGCGAAGAAAAGTACCGTCAGCGCCAGGGTCAGCATAACAATGAGCCGTTTCATATCATCCTCCTGTTCATTGGCAAGGGGCCTGCTCTCATCAGCAGCTCCCGCTGTGCTCTCTGACCCTGCTTTTGCAACCCTGATGCCAGAAAACCAGATAAGTGTGGCTTTTCTTGTAAAATATTATTTAATTATATCTTATAAATCATCCGTCCGCGCCGGCAGCAGCGGAGAGTGTACCCCTGGGTACAGAGGTGTACCTTGCCGTGCAGCCGGACCACCTTGCTCACCTGCCTTTATGGAGAGACGGCAATGACCCTTCCGTTGTCCAGTCGTGCCGAGGAGAGAAGCACAGCGCACCTCTACTGGGAGATGCTCAGGGAGATGACCGACCAGTGCATCGATTTCAGCCTCAATCTTCGTCAGAGCGGCCATCCCGGCGGTTCGCGTTCAAAGGTCCACATCCTGATCGCCCTGCTGCTTGGCGGCGCCATGCGCTGGGACATCCGCCGGCCTCTTCTGCCTCTGGCGGATCGTTTCATCCTCGCCGCCGGGCATGCCAATCCTGCGGTCTATGCTCTGCTGGCGGTTCTGAACGAGGCCCTGCGCCGTCAGGCGAAGAGGGACAGTGAGAAGCAGTACTGGCCTGCGGGGGCGGAGAAGAGCCAGCTGGTCTGGGAGGATCTCCTCACCCTGCGCCGCCGTGGCGGACTGCCCGGCCATGCCGAGATGGCGGGCAAGAGTCTCTTCTTCAAATACAACACCGGACCGTCGGGCCACGGCGCAGCCGCGGCGGCGGGACAGGCTCTCGCCCTCAGGATCGCCGGCCACAGCGGCGTCCGGGTATTCGTGGTCGAGGGCGAAGGGGGGCTCACGCCGGGCATCGTCCAGGAGACGATGAACTCGGCCTGGGGTCTGGGGTTGGCCAATTTGTATCTCCTGGTCGACTGGAACGATTTCGGCATCGACGGCTTTCCGGTGAGCCGGGTGGTGCACGGGAGTCCCGCCGGATGGTTCGGCGCGCGCGGCTGGCGAGTGGTCGGCACTGAGCGGGGAATGGAGTGGGGAGCGGTCGACGCCACCCTGCAGGAACTGGTCGCTGCTGAAGCCGCTTCTCTCCTGCCCAACGCGGCCTGGTTCAGGACGCGGAAAGGGAGGGGCTATGGCGTGTACGATGCGGCTTCGCACGGGACGCCCCATGCGATGAACAGCCCCCTCTTCTGGGAGGGGAGGCGCGAATTCGCGGCCAGGTACGGGATCACATTTGTCGGCGATGGCGAACCGGCACCGGCGGGCGAGGAGGCGCAGCGGGAGCAGACCCGGCAGAACCTGGCCAGGGTGTTCTCCCTCTTTGACGAGCGGCCCGATCTGGCTGAATACACGGCGGAGCGGCTGCTCGAGCTGGCCGCGCAGGTGCCCGCGGCCGGTGGCGGGCAAGCCCGGCCGGTGGCGAACGTCTCTCCAACAGTGAAAGTGGAACCCGGCCGGGATCCCGATCTGGTCGACTATAACCGCTATCCCGCCGATCTCTTTCTGCCCCCCGGCGAAAAAGCGGCCAATCGTCAGGCCCTGGCCACATTCGGAGCCTATGTCAACTCCCTCTCCAGGTCGCGCTACGGCCGCCCACTCTTTATCGCCATGTCGGCTGATCTGGCCGAGTCGACCAACATCGCCGGATTCGCCCGCGGCTGGCAGGAACTTCCCGGCTGCGGCCTCTACGACCGCGAAGCTAATGCCGGCGGCGCCCTTCTCCCGCAGGAGATCACCGAGCTGACCAATGCCGGCATCTGTACAGGCCTGGCATCGGTCAATCTGGCGGAGGAACCCGGCTCCCGTTATGAAGGTTTTTACGGCGCCTGTTCGACCTACGGGGCTTTCAGCTACCTCAAGTACGGCCCCATGCGCCTCTTCAGCCAGATGGCGCAGGATGCCCCGGTCAAGCTGGGCAAGATCCTCTGGGTCGCCGGCCATTCAGGGCCGGAGACCGCCGATGATTCCCGCACCCATTTCGGCATCTTTTCCCCGGGTGTGACGCAGCTCTTTCCGGCGGGCCGGATCATCAATCTCCACCCCTGGGAGCACAACGAGGTGCCGGTGCTGCTCTCCGCCGCCCTGAGGAGCGACGCCCCGATCATCGCCCTCCACCTGACACGGCCGGCCATCGAGATTCCGGACCGCTCGGCCCTCGGGCTGCCCGGCCACGAAGCCGCCGCCCGCGGCGCCTACCTCCTGCGCCCCTTCGATCCCGATCTGCCGCCGATGGGGACCCTCTTCGTGCAGGGCACTATGACCACCGTCAATGTGCTCAAAATTTTGCCCGAGCTGCGGGCGCGCGGCCTCAACGTCCGGCTGGTGGCGGCTGTCAGCCATGAATTGTTCATGCTTCAGGATGAGGAGTATCGCAACGGACTGGCGGGTGAGGAGGAGTGGAAGCGCTCCACGGTGATCAGCGACGGAGCGCGCATCACCATGCAGCCCTGGCTGGCGGACCGGCGCGCCGCCCGGCTGGCCATGACCCCGGACTGGGACGACCGCTGGCGCAGCGGCGGCACGATCGCGGAGATTATGGATGAAGCTCATCTCTCGCCGGAGTGGCTGCTGCGGGGGATCGAGGAATTTGTGCAGGCCGTCCGGGAGTGAACAGGAACGGCGCACAGCCTCGCGCCGTCAGTGCACCAGTCTATTTTTTCCCGGTCTGGCCGTAATAGGCGCCGGGGCCGTGCTTGCGCTGGTAATGCTTGTCGATCAGAGTCTGGGGCAGGCGCGAGGCGTGGGAATTGATCTGCAGGGTAAGGCAGGCCATCCTGGCCAGCTCCTCGAGCAGGACGCTGTTCTGCACCGCTTTTTCCGGGGTTGCACCCCAGGTGAAGGGGCCGTGGCCGGCGACCAGCACCATCTCGACCTCCTGCGGCGAGTAGCGGGTGAAGGTCCGGACGATCTGGCGCCCGGTCTCGACCTCATAGCCGCCCTCGATGGCCGCGGCGTTCATGAAATCGGTGCAGGGCACATCGACGTGCAGGGAATCGGCGTGGGTGGTGCCGAGGACGGGGATCGGCCGCGCGGCCTGGGCCCAGGCTACGGCATAGGTTGAATGGGTATGGGCTATGCCGCCAATGACGGGAAAGGCCTGATAGAGCACCAGATGGGTCGCGGTATCCGAGGAGGGACGGAGCTCCCCCTCGACCACCCTGCCCTCGAGATCGACGATGACGACCTCCTCCGGCTTGAGCAGCTCATACGCAACCCCGCTCGGTTTGATCGCCACCACCCCGGCCTGGCGGTCGATAGCGCTGACATTGCCGAAAGTAAAGATGACGATGCCGTGGCGCGTCAGCTCCATGTTGGCCCGGTAGACGCGCTCCTTTAATTCGTCAAACTTGCTCATGCCGATACCACTCCTCTTCAACTGCCGCTTTCCGGACCTCAGGCGCTGATCCCCGCAAGCCAGGCGGGTGCTTTCTTCGATAAAAGAATGTAAAGCCCCGCATCGGCCAGCAGAACAAGAGCTCCTGCCGCTGCGACCGGTGTCCACCCCAGCTCGGCGTACTTGATGGCCAGCCAGATGCAGCCGCCTCCAGCGAGGCCGCTGAAGACCATAAGCAGCACAATATTCATATTCTGCTTGACCGCCCGGTATTCATTGTCCCAGATCAGCTTGGGAAACTGGATATCCAGCAGCATGCCGGCCAGGACCGGCAGCGCGATCGCCGGCAGACTGGCCAGCAGGAGCAGGGCGATATGCGCCGGCGGCAGATGAAAGAGCACAGCGACCACCCCGAGCAGCAGGGCAAAGCCGGTCCAGGCCAGCATAAAGGCCACCGCCATCTTGGCCTTGATCTGTGTCATGTAGGGAGCGGGCAGGTATTTGGCGGCGAAGAATTGTCCCCCCTCACGCGAGATCCCCGAAGCGCTGGCGCCGCTCGTGCCTGCGACCAGCATGGCCGCCCCGACTCCGGCGAGCAGCAGGGTGGACAGGGGCACGCCGCCGCCCACCAGCTTGCGCAATCCCTCGATATCCTCCTGTTGGCCTGAGCCCATGGTGAAGAGGAGCATCACCGGCCAGATAAAGTTAATGAGCACGCAGTTCATGAAAAAGGCCGGTGTGCGGACGAGGAGACGGAACTCCTTGCTCACCAGGGAGCGGAACTGTCCGCTGCGACGGCCGGTGCCGGCCATCTCCGACGCGCTCAGGGCGCGATGGGCGGCAAAGCTCTCCGAGCCGCCGACGGCGCCGCGAAAATAGAGCGCCTTGCCCGCCAGATGGAGCAGAAGGAGGAAGAGGCCGGTCAGCAGCAGGAAGAGCAGGAGATTGAGCCATCCCGCCGCCGCGCCCTGCTGCAGCAGGGCCTGCACGGCCGTCTTGACCCCCGGAAAGAGGCGCACCGCCCAGCCGGTAAGGCTGTTCTCACCCTGCTGCAGAATGCGAATGAAATCCTCGGGTTTGCTCTCCACCATCGTCCTCTGCATGAGGAACTGCAGCCCGAGAGCAGCGATCAGTCCCAATCCGCCCGCCCAGATGCGAAAGCGATCCTTGTGACGGGAGATTGAGGAGTAGCTCATCAGCACCATCGCCAGCAGGGAAGCCAGCACCAGGGGGATGATCGGCAGGGAGAAAAAGACGAGCGCGGCGATGAGATAATAGTTCAAGCCGGCGCCGCTCTTGATTCCAAAGGTCACCAGCAGGGGTACCAGCAGGAGCAGCTGCATGAGGTATTCGAAAATCAGGGTGACCGTGAACTTGGCGCCGAGGATCTCGGCCGGCTTGAGGGGCAGCGGCAGCAGAAATTCGACATCCTGGGCGAAATAGTAGACGTTGATGGTATAAAAGATGCCGAAGATGAAGATGAGCAGGCTGGAGAGGGCGCAGCCGAGACCCAGCAGGATGCCCTGCTGGCCGACCGCGGTGAGGGGAGCGTAGAGCCGGCCGACCAGCATTGCCAGTGCTGCGATCATCGGCGCAAGTGCAGCCGCGAGGAGCACCATCAGCAGGGCTGACTTTATCTTCTCATGCCGGCCGCCGGCCATCGGCGTGACACTGCTGATGAGCAGGATCCGTGAGAGCGACAGATATCTATTCATCTTCAGTCATCTCCAGGAACATCCTCTCGAGTGATTCGTTGGCCTTGAAATGGTCGCGCATAGCCGTGATAGTGCCGTCGAAGAGCAGCTTGCCCTTGTGGATGATGGCGACCCGGTCACAGAGCTTCTCGGCGACATCGAGGACGTGGGTGGAGAAAAAAACGGTCTTGCCCTTTTCCGCTTCCCGGCGCAGCATCTCCTTGAGCAGGAAGGAGGATTTGGGATCGAGGCCGGTGAGAGGCTCGTCGAGGATCCAGACCGCCGGATCATGCAGCAGCGCGCCGATGAGGACAATCTTTTGGCGCATGCCGTGTGAATAGCTCTGGATCTTGTCGCCCAGCACCTCGCTCATTTCGAATTTGCCGGCGTACTCTTCGATCCGCGCCTTGCGCTCAGCCCCCCCGACCCGATAGAGATCGGCCATAAACCTGAGATATTCAATACCCTTGAGGCGGAGAAAAATATCGGGGCTGTCGGGGACAAAGCCGATCTGCTCCTTGACCCGGATCGGCTCCTGGTGCAGATCCAGACCATTGACGCGTATCCCGCCGCTGTCGGGATTAAGAATGCCGGTGAGAAGCTTGAGGGTTGTGGTTTTGCCGGCGCCGTTGGGGCCAAGAAAGCCGACGATTTCGCCCGCCGGGACGTTGAGGGTGAGATCATCGACGGCTTTGACCCGGCCGTTGTAGCTTTTGTGGACCTTGACAAGTTCGATCATGGAGCTGCTCCTTTTCTGGTACAAGGCATAATATAAAATAAAATCCGCTCAAATGCACGCAAAATTCCACCGCCGGCGGCCGCCTGCTAGCACTACCCACGGAGGAATGCGAGGGTGCTGCTGCGGCTGCGGCCGTCAACTTTTTTGGGCCCCTTCATCTGCAGCCTTGATTCCTTGCTCCGGTTTGGCTATATTGGTCTGTGCAACTCACCCGCAAAGCGGCGCAAAATTCATGGCGACCAACCTCGACGAATTGATCACCTATCTGCAGCGGCTGCTCGGGCCGGAGTACGAGGCTTTCGCCCGGGCTCCCCTCGAGCCGCCCTCGATCCGCTTCAACCCGCTCAAGGGGGGCCGTCGTGAGGAGCTGCTGCGGCGTCTGGAGACCTGGGGAGTGGCCTTTCAGCCCCATCCGGTCAACCCCGACGGCCTGATGCTGGCGGAGGACCGTCTGCCCCTGAGCCACACCCTCGCCTATTTTGCCGGAGATTTCATCTATCAGGGGCTCTCCTCGCAGCTGCCGGTCCTGGCCCTCGATCCCCGGCCGGGCGAAAGCGTCCTCGATCTCTGCGCCGCCCCCGGCTCCAAATCGACCCAGATCGCCGCCCGCATGCAGAACCGCGGCCGCCTCCTGCTCAACGACAGCTCCACCCGCCGGCTCCAGCCTCTGATGGCCAATCTCTTCAGCGCCGGTGTGATGAACGCCACTCTCCTCAATCTTCCCGGCCAGATGATCGGCCGCCACTTTCCGGAGCAGTTCGACCGCGTCCTCGTCGACGCCCCCTGCTCCGCCCTGTCCAATCTGCCGGCGCGCGCCTTTCAATCCTACTGGTCAGAGTCCTTTATTAAAAAGATCAGCACTATCCAGGAGCAGCTGCTGATCTCCGGGATCAAGGCGGCGAGGGTGGGAGGCGTCATTGTCTACTCCACCTGCTCGATCTGCCCCGAAGAGAACGAGATGGTGCTGGAGCGCATCCTTCGCCGCTATCCGGTCGAGCTCGAGCCCATAGCCTTCGCCGGAGCCGCCTGCTGCCGGCCGCCCTTCGAGCGCTATCTGGACCACTCATTCGATCCGGCCATCCGGCAGGCGGTGAGGGTCCATCCCTGGCCTCTCCCCTGCGAGGGCTTTTTCGTCGCGCGGCTGCGCAAGACCGGCCCCCTCCCGGTCCGGCCGGTCACCGAAGCCATCCCCTGGCAGGAGAGCCGCTTGGGCGGCGATGCCGGGATCGCCCCCATCCTCGACCATCTTGAACAGCTCTGGGGTGTGCCGGCCGCATTCCTGCGCGATTACCGGTTTCTGCGCACCCTCCATCGCCTCTGGATCATCGCCCCGGAATGGGAGCGCCTGCCGCAGCGCACTTTTATGATGGCCGGGCTGCCCCTGGCTGATGAGAAAACCGCCTTCTGGCGGCTGACCACCCCCGCGGTGCAGTGGCTTGGCGAGCGCGTCAGGAACGAGTGGATCACCTTCAGCGCTGCGGAGCTGCGAACACTTTTTGATATGGGGCGCCTGCCTGCCGCCCCCGGCCCGCTGCGCTACCATGTGCTGCGCGCGGACGGACGCAATCTGGCCATCGTCGCCCAATCGGATGGCTTTTACCGCCTTCACCTGCCCCATCGCTTCGATCTTGTCATCTGAAGCAAGCCAAGCCGGCAAGGAGTGCACTAGTAACTGACCAACGGGAGAAAAGAGCGTGACGGACAAACCGGAGAAAAAAGCGAAGAGGGGAGCGATCACCCGCAGGGATCTGCTCAAGAGCGCGGCCTCGCTGCCGGTGATCGGCCTTTTAGGCCATCTGAGCTGGAAGGAACACAAACTTGAGCGGGGGAAGAAAGAGCGCATATTCGAGGCTCTGCAGATCGATGAAACCGACCGGCCCAGGCCGCTGAGCAGCGGGCGGCCGAAACAGCTGGTGCGCATCGGCCTCATCGGCTTCGGGGTGCGCGGCGAACAGCTGTCACGTGCGCTGGGATTCGCCCGCCCGGAATGGATCGCCGCCGCCAAAGAAGGTGCCGCCCAAAACCGCCTCGATACCCGCCTGCAGGACTGGCTCAACCAGCAAGATCTCCATGTCGCCATCACCGCCGTCTGCGAGGTCTTTGACCAGCGCCGCGAGCAGGCCGCGACCGCAGCCCGCTCCACTCTGCGCCCCGGCGCAGCGGCCGGCGCCCCTCCCCCGCCCGCTCCGGCCATCTGCATCGACTATCACGACCTTGTCAACCGCAGCGATGTCGACGCCGTGATCATCGCCTTCCGTTCCAGCCTGCGCCAGGGGGAGATGGCCCCCGGCCAGACTATTGTCTCATTCCGTCCGGGCATGGACAAGCTCGATGCCATCACTTCGGCGAGCGAAAAATTCTACGCAGGCCGCGGCCTGATCTACACCTGGCGCGACGGACGGCGGGTGGATACCTCCTACCTCCATCTCAGGGAGTGGCTGGGCTGTATCCGCGACGGCGGCACTCCGAGCTGCTCCATGGAGAAGGCCTTTGCCACAACGATTACCTGCCACATGGCCACCCGCTCCTACCGCGAACAGCGCCGGGTGACATGGGACCGAGAGCGTGAAATGATCGTTTAGCGCGCTGCCTGGTCGATGCGCAGCAGCGCGTCATCCCAGCAGCTCCGGCCGCTCTTCCTGCCGCCGGCGCTGGCGATGATCACGGTCACTGTCTCCGCCTGCGCCGGCGCGACCGCCGCGGCCCGCACCAGCTGCCAGGCTCCGCTGCGGGATGCCGCAGCGCTCTCTTCACGTAAAAGCCCGCCCGCATCATCGCGGAACTCCAGGCTTAAAATCTGCGGTGTGCCCGATTCATACCGGCACCAGGCCTGCAGCGCATAGGACTCGCCCGGCGCGCACGGCACGCTCTGCTCGATCCGGACCGTCCGGTCCTTGCGGGAAGAGTCGTCATCGAGCAGGAGGCCGAAGCTGCCGAGCTTGGCCCGGGAGGCTGTGCGGCTGACGGTTGTGCCGGAGGGCGCCGTGATGCGCCAGTTGGCGGGAATTCCCGTACCGTCGCGCCAAACCTCGAAGGAGAGGTTTTGCAGCGGCGTGAGCGCCTTCAGCTTGCCCGCCGGCGTGAGCAGCCAGACACCGCAGGCGTTCTCACCCAGATAGAGCGGAGCCGCGCCCGGGAGCTGCAGGGTCTGGTCCTCGGCGGTGGCATTGACCACAAAGTAGTAGCCGGCTTTCAAGCCCGAGGGGCTGCGCTGGAATGCGCGCCAGCGGACGGCTCCCTTGAGACTGCTGCCGCCATAAGTGAACTCTTCAAGCACAGTCCGGAAAAGGCCCACCTCCTTGGCCAGATCGAACATCCGGTCCCAATAGATCTGCGCCTTGTCGCTGGCCGCCACGGTGGTCTGGTCATTATAGAAGAGGATGCCGGTTGCGCCGTGGACGATGGCCGAAAAGAGCTGCGGGCGGACGGTGCTGTAGAGGCTCTGCTCGGTGGTATAGCGGCTCTGTTCAGCGGAGACCCAGGGCCAGACCGGCTTGTAGCCGGAGCTCTCCTGGATCCAGCCGACGGCCTCGCCCAGCAGGGAGGGTTTGCGGTTGGTGGCGTCGTAGGAATTAATGCCGAGGATATCCGCAGCCGGGGCGTAGGCACTGGAGGTGACGCGGACATTTTCGTCCACCGTGTCAAAGCTGTGCTTCAGGCTGGCGAAGTATCTGGCGCTGCCCTGATCGGGCGCACGCCGCGGGTATCGCTTTTCATAGAGGAACTTGCTGCCGGTGACCGGCCCCAGATCGATATAGGCGAGGGTGCCGCTGCGGCGCTGATCATAAAAGCGTTTGAGCAGGGAATCCGTAAAGGCCCAATGGTGATCGGTGGCATAACCGGCATCGGGTTCGTCCATCAGATAGTAGATCATGCTGCGATTGGGACCGCCCGCAGGATTGACATGACTATGGATCTTTTCCATCGCCCGCCGCGCCGCAGCGGGAGCGACGCGTTTGTGGGCGGCGCGCTGCTCGCTGGGCTGAAAGACGCCATCCCGGTTGACATCGATGATGCAGCCCGGTTCCGTCTGCAGGCGATAGGGCAGATCGCCCGCCAAAAAGACCCCCTCATCATGGCGCAGGTAGGAAAGGCTGGTGAAGACTCCATCCGGATAGAGATGCTTCGGATCATCGATATCGCGGATCGTGATCCAGAGGGTATTGAAGATTTCGCGGATGCTGGTGAAGGTGTTTTCATCGACGGGCTTGACCTTGATGCCATCCACCCGGGTGCCGATGGCGAAAAAGCGCTTGCCGTCGCGCAGGACATAGCCGGCGGGGGCACCGGGCCGGGTGGTGAAGGTTTGTCCCGCTGCGGCAGCGCCAAGTCCGGACAGCAGCAGAAACAGGGCGATCCGCCGGGGGGTAGAGCCAGCTCTTTTCATGAACAATTCTCCAGGTTGCGGTCTCCGGCGCACAAGGTGATCACAATGCTTGTTTTTATGCCGGAAAATGGTTAAGTTTGCCTGTTATGGAACAAACGCAGGCCTGATCAAGTTCCTGAAATCGACGACAGGAACAAAGTGAGGAACCCGAACAATGAGTACAGCACTGTTTGAACAGCTCTACGCCAAACTGAAAAATGTCATCCCGGTCGCCGAGATCCGTTACAAGGCGGAGCTGGCGGAGGAGATCAACCGGCTCAAAAAAGAGCGCAACGCGGTCATCCTCGGCCACAACTATATGGAGCCCGCCCTCTACCATTCGGTCCCCGATTTCCGCGGCGACTCTCTCGAGTTGAGCCGCCGGGCTGCGGAGGCCGAGGCCGACATCATCGTCTTTTGCGGTGTGCGCTTTATGGCCGAAACGGCCAAGATCCTCAATCCCGGCAAGACCGTCCTCATCCCCTCGCCGAAAGCGGGCTGTTCGCTGGCCGAGAGCATTACGGCCGAGGATGTCCGCCAGCTGAAGCGCCTCTACCCCGGGGTTCCGGTGGTCACCTATATTAACACCTACGCCGACGTCAAGGCCGAAACCGATATCTGCTGCACCTCGGGCAACGCAGTCAAAGTGGTGGAATCGCTCAAGACGGACAAGGTGATCTTTCTGCCCGACAAATATCTGGCCGGCAACGTCGCCCGCGAGACCGGCAAAACTATCATCTTCCCCATCAAGAGTCCGGCCGGCCTGGCCAGGCCCGAGCCCGGCCTCGAATACGCGATGATCGGCTGGGATGGCCGCTGCGAGGTCCACGACAAATTCACGGTCGAGGATATTGAAAACGTCCGCGCCCAGTTCCCGGACGTGGTCATCCTCGCTCACCCCGAGTGCCGTCCCGAAGTCACGGCGGCCGCCGATTTCTCCGGCAGCACCTCCGCGATGATCCGCTATGTGCGTGAGACCAAAGCCCCGCGCTATCTTCTCCTGACCGAGTGCAGCATGGGCGACAACATCGCCGCCGAGAACCCGGACCGGGAGCTGCTGCGTCTGTGCACGGTGCGCTGCCCGCACATGGCCGAGATCACCCTCGAGGATACGCTCGAGTCGCTGCGTCAGACCCGTTATGTGGTTGAGGTGCCGGAG
Source organism: bacterium (assembly GCA_035388125.1). GTDB lineage: Bacteria > Zhuqueibacterota > Zhuqueibacteria > Residuimicrobiales > Residuimicrobiaceae > JAKPUX01. Next base: position 16,142 of record DAOOPF010000009.1, read on the forward strand.
GAGATCCGGGTCAAAGCCCTGCGCGCGGTGACCCGCATGCTCGAGATCGGCTGAGGCCGATGAGCGCGGCCGGCCCTTATACCCTCGTCCTGGGCGCCAGCGGCTTCATCGGCACCACCTTCATCCGCCACCTCCAGGCCAGGGGCGAACGGACGGCCTGCCTCCTCCATCGTTCCCCCCTGCCGGCAGAACTCTCGCCTGAGCGGCTCCTGCACGGTTCTCTGCTGACCTTTCCCTGGCAAATGCTCGAGGCGGAGCCGCCCCGCGCCATCATTCATTTCGCCCGCATCTCAGCGCCCCTTGCCCCGGGGCGGCGGCTGGCCGCTTTCGCGAGTGGAAGGGCCAACCGGCGCCTGCTCGCCTGGCTGGAGCGCCTCGAGCAGCCGCCGCGGCTGGTGCTGGTCGCGGGCACCCTCGCCTACGGTTCCTCTCCCGATGAGGATATTTTCGAAGACCACCCCCTCCATCCGGCGGGATTCGCCCGCGAGTATGCGCGCGGCGAAGCCCCCATCCTCGCGGCCATGGCCGCCGGCCGCCTGCCGGTGCAGGTCATGCGGCCCGCCTGGGTCTACGGCGCGCGCTCATGGCTGCGCAGCTTTTTCTTCCTCCCCATGCAGCGCCAGGGGCACGTTCCCCTCTACGGGGAGGGCGATAACCTGATGGCCCTCATCCACGTCGAGGATGCGGCCGCGCTGATCGATTATCTCAGCCGAGAAGCGCCCGCCGGGGCGAGCTATAATCTTCTCTGCGGGGCGCCGCTGCGCCAGTCGGAACTGGCCGGGACGCTGAGCGGTATCAGCGGCCTGCCGGTCAGGCGCATCTCCAGCCGCGATTTTCCCGGCCGTGACCGGGGGGTATGGGAGTCGCTCACCTTTTCACAGCGCACCGCCAGCCGGCACGCCGCCCTCTACCAGCGCCATGGCTTCCGCCATCCGGATCCGGGCGCTGCCCTCGCCTCACTCTGGCAGTCGTTTCTCCAGACCCTCTCCTCCTGATCTCCGCAGTGTACAGATGCTGTCCGGCAGCCCCGTATAGTAGCGGTAGGTCGGATAGTCCACCCGCTCCACCCGGTATTTCCCCTCCAGACGCGCCATCAGTTCCGATTCGGCCGAATAGGATTTGAGCGGAAAGCCACCCGTTTCGATAAAGAGGGAACGGCGGCCGAAGAGGGTTGCGCCGATGGTGCACCGGGAGAGATGGATCAGCTGCCCCGGCCTGAAGGCATCCTCCACCCAATAGCTCTCCTCGGGTCCGCACAGCTCCACGCCGCCATGGATGAGATCCAGATCGGGATGGCTGCGCAGATGGCCGATACGCAGGCTGAGGTGATCGGGGAGATACTCATCGTCGGCGTCAAGAAAGGTCACCCACTCCCCGAGGGCGGCCTGGATGCCGATATTGCGCGCGGCCGAGAGGCCGCGGTTGCGGTGGCGGAGATAGCGCCAGCCGGGATGTTCATCGACCATCGGCAGGAGCAGCTCCCCTACTTTGTCGCTGCTGCCGTCGTCGACGATCAGCAGCTCATAGCCGGTGAAGCTCTGCCGGACTACTGAGGCGAGCGCGCGTTCGATGAGGTGGCGGCGGTTAAAGACCGGCAGGATGACCGAGACCGCGGGATGCATCAGTTCCTCCAGCGTCATGGCCCGGTCACCTCGCGCCCGGCAGCATATAGTTCTCCCCTTTCCAGAGGCGAACGACGCGGCCGGCGTCGTCCAGTTCGAACCGGACCAGCTCCCCGTTGCCGTTGAGGCCGCTCATGCGGAAGAGGTGCGCCCCCTCGGGGATCAGCTCGGTGAGGCCATCGCGCGGAGCGCCGTTGGCGGGATAGCTGTACTCATAGAGCGCCAGTTTTTCGCCCCAAAGGATCACCTTGCTCATCCAGCCGGAGGGGTCGTGATAATCGCCCGCATAGAGGGGCCACGCAGAGCGGTCCGGCTCGGCGGCCGGCACCTTTTTGCGGGGAAAGAGCGGAGCCATTTCGTCGTAGATCTGGGCGGCATAGCCGGAGGGGGTGGCATCAGAGCAGTTCATCAGCACGACTACACCGACTTTTTCCTCCGGGCAGAAGGTGATCATGCTCTTGTAGCCGGCGACAAAGCCGCTGTGGCCGACCATGGTGCGGCTGCCGCGTTTGTAGACGCTGAAGCCCAGCCCCCGGCCGCTGCTCCAGTCGGGCTGGACCCAATGGGCCCGGTGCATTTCGTTGAGGGAAAAGGCGGAGAGGATGGCCGAGCTGTCACCCGCCATGTGGGCGATGAGGTAGCGGGCGAGATCCTCGACGCTGGAGGTGATATTGGCCGCGGGGATGAGCCCGCCGCTCTCCGGAAAAGTGAGAGCAGTGCGCCGGCCGTCCGGCTGACGATAGTCGTAGGAGGCGGCCAGCCGGCTGCGGGCCGATTCCGGCAGAATGACATGGGTGTCTTTCATGCCCAGCGGCGCGAGAATGCGGCTGTGGATATACTCTTCATAGGGCATCCCTGCTGCGGCGGCCACAACCTCGCCGGCGATGGCCAGGCCGAGGTTGGAGTAGCGGTAGCGGCGGCCCGGGGGATAGAGCTGCTCCTGGCCCGGCAGCGCTGCGCGCAGCTGTTCACGGGTGGGGAACTGATGGTCCGACCAGTAGGGAAAGGCCGCCTCACCGGGCAGACCGGAGGTATGGGTCAACAGCTGACGGATGGTGATCGGGGGCTCGGCCGGCCACTGGCTGCGGATTTTGAACCAGGGCAGATATTTCTCCACCGGATCGTCGAGGCGCAGCGCTCCCTGCTCCTGCAGCTGCATGATCGCTGTGGCCGTAAAGGTTTTGGTGATCGAAGCGATACGGGAGAGCGTCTGCGGGGTCATGGGCCGCTTGTTTTCGAGGTCGGCGTAGCCAAAGCCCTCCGCCCACACCAGACGGCCGTGGGCGACGACCCCGGCCGCCAGCCCGGGGATGCCATCGCAGCTCATCTTTTCACCCAGCCACGCCCGCAGCAGGGTCACTGCCGCATCGAGATCCGGTTTATCCGCTGCGCTCTGACCGGCGCAGGGCACGACGGACGCAATCAACAGCATGAACAGCACCAATTTGCGCATAAAAACCTCCTTCGCTTGACCTAAATTTAGCCAAATCGGGGGCAAATACAAGCGGAAATATCGGCGCGCAGCGTGTTTCTCACTCCGGCCGGGACAGTCCGGTGCGGCGGAACGGTCGCGGGCCTGCCCGGAGCCGGCAGCTGCAGTCTCCTGCCGCCCCGGCCGCCGACGCGTCATTTCCCGCCTTGACTATCAATCGGGAAATACGTAAATTAAACCGCTGAAAACCATTATTTGCACCGGGAGTGAAAATGAAACCGAAAATCGTCATCGGGGTGGGCGTGATCGTCGCCGCTCTGATCTATCTGATGGTGAGCGGCTTTCGCGACAGCTCGGTCTACTATATGACGGTCTCCGAACTGGCCGGCAAAAAAACGCAGATGGTGAATGAGGGGCTGCGGGTGAGCGGCTACGTCGATCCGCGGTCGATCGCCTGGAACGCCGAACAGATCGAACTCGATTTCACCCTCTTCGAGGGGAGCGACAGTTTGCGGGTCCATTACAAGGGGGTCATCCCCGACCAGCTGGCTGATGCCCAGGGTGTGCTGGCCGAGGGCAAACTGACGGCCGAAGGCCGGCTGGAGGCAACCCGGCTCATGCTCAAATGCCCCTCCAAATATGAGGCCGAACTCAACCGGGATCAGAGCGCGCGCAGCAGTCAGTAGATGCGCGAAACACAAAAAAAAGCCGGCAGAGGCGAAGCCTTTGCCGGCTTTTTTTATTCCTGTCGGACCGACCGCGGGTGGTCTACTTGTTCAGACCGCTGAAATCGACGGTTGGCGCCGTGCTGGCCTCAGCCGGGGCCTGGAAGTAGGGTTTCTGGTCGAAACCCAGCAGTCCAGCGATGAGAACGACCGGAAACTTGCGCACCGACTGGTTGTAGACCTGCACATTGTCGTTGTAGCGCTTGCGCTCAACAGCGATGCGGTTCTCGGTACCCGCCAGTTCGTCCTGCAGGCGGAGGAAATTCTCATTGGCCTTGAGTTCGGGGTATTTTTCGACGACGACCATGAGGCGGCCGAGGGCGCTGGTGAGGCCGTTCTGCGCCTCCATGTACTGCTGGAGCTGGGCCGGATTCATGTCGCCGGCGTTGATCTGGGTGCTGGTGGCCCTGGCGCGGGCGTTGATGACGGCCTCAAGGGTGGCGCGCTCAAAGCTGGCATAGCCCTCAACCGTTTTGACCAGGTTGGGGATGAGATCCATTCTCCGCTGGAGCTGGTTCTCCACCTGCGCCCAGGCGTTTTTGACCCCTTCGTCGAGACGGACCAGTTTGTTGTATGGGCTCGCGATGAGCAGGCCCAGAAGGAGCAGGACCCCGACGATGATCAGGGCTGTTTTTAAACCTTTTTTCATCTTTTCCTCCGTTTTCTATTCCATTTGGTCTATAAGTAAGGTTAACTTGCTGATCTCCGATATGTAGGCCGCGACGATCCTGTTCATCTCCACCAGCGAGAACTTGCCCTTCTTTTCGAAGGCCTGAATAATCTGCTGAAAGAGATCGCGATCCAGTCCATAAAGCTCGGCCGTGCGCATGACGATTTCGCTGTGGAGGGCGGGGATTTCCGCATCCTTGAGGGCGAGCAGCGACTTGAAGAGCACAGCAAAGGGGGGCAGGGTGAGGTTGATGAGCGCCTGGAGCCGGTAGCGCTTGCCCAGAGTGGCCAGGTACTCCTCGCGCAGGTGTAAAAGCTTGCCTTTGATCTGCTCCTCGCACTGCAGGCGCAGATTGGCGTGGGGGATATTGAGGGGGGCGAGGACATCCTCGCCGTAAAGGGTTTGATGCCGGCGTTTCATATGGAAGAACTCGACCGGAAAGCTGTCGAGCGAGGCGGATATGTAATTTTTGGTCATAAAAATCGGCAGCGTGCGCAGCCGCTTGCGCCATTTTTCCACCAGGGGGAAAGCGGCGTTGAGGCGGGTGATCGCGATCTCGGAAAGGACGACGAGAAAATTGATATTCGATTTCCCGGGATCCCAGCTGCTGCTGAGGGCGCTGCCGTAAAGAATGACGGCAACGAGCTCCTCGCCGTAAATCTCCTTCACATCTTCGGTAAATTCATTGGCGATGTTTTGCGGCGAGTCCAGCTTTTTCGCCATGTTGTTCTCCTTATATCCATCCAGTCCATGTCGCGGGTCGCTTTTCTTTAGCGGCTCACCCGGGTGCGGCCGGGCGTGATATTGCGCCTTGCAGCGGCCGGAGTTAGTAGCCGCCGCCGGCGCCGCCGCCGCCGCTGGAGCCGCCGCCGAATCCGCCAAAACCGCCGCCACCACCACTGAAACCGCCACCCCAGCCGCCGCCGCCCCAGCCGCTGCTCCCCCAGCCGCTGCCGCTCCAGCCCCGGCCGCCCGCTCTCCCCCCGCCGGTGCCCGATCCCCAGTCGCCGCCGGAACCCCAGTTGGACCGGTTATAATTGCCGATGATGAAAAAGAGAAAAATCATGCCGACGACCAGAAAAACGATCAGATCCTCCATGGAATCGTCGGATGAGGTCTGCCGGCGCGGTGCGATGGTCGTGCCGTCAAAGGTGATGCCGTACTCTTCGCTGACCATGCCGGCAAAGGCCTGCATCGCTTCGAGAAATCCCCTGCCGAAATCCCCCTTTTGAAAGTTGGGGATCAGGTAGCTGCGGTAGACATCCCCGGCGCGCGCATCATTGATAAAACCCTCGACGCCGTATCCGGTCTCGATCCAGATCTTGCGGATGTCGGTGACATTAAAGATGAGGAGCCCCTTGTCCTCCCCCTTCTTGCCGATGCCCCAGGCTGAGTAGAGCTCGTTGGCATATCCCTGGTAATCGGCATCGCCGATGGTGGGCACGGTGCAGATCACCAGAGCGACGCCGGCCTTTTCCCATACCTCGATGGCCAGCGCCTCGATCTCGGCCTCCTCGGCGGCGGGAATGACCTCGGCGAAATCATTCACGGCACCGCGGCGCTGCGGCAGAGTATTCTCCGCGCGCAGCGGCAGACAAAGGAGAAGCAAAAGGGCCAGGGTGACAAATTTACGCATGTTCGCTGATTCCGGATTCAGTGCATTTT
>DAOOPF010000009.1:22355-28393 GCA_035388125.1 bacterium
CTCATCTCTCCAGCACCTGTATCGACATCCAAGAGAGGCCGCTAACCATCAGTATAGGAGGCATTTAGGACATGAGAATTCCGGCCTTAGACTATGCAGCCGTTGTGCTCTGCGCACTTTTAGTTCTGGGAACCATGGGGGCTCCTGCACTGGCTCAGCCCGCCTCTCTCCAGCCCCTCGCACAGGTTTTGCGTTCTGACGGCACCCTTGATCTCGGCCTCGGCCGCAACGTCACCCTCGATCCCTCCGGCTTCGAGATGACCATCGATGATCAGGGCCGGCCGCGATTCACCCCCGCGCGGGCGGTCAAGCCGTCGGCCCCCCAGGCCATTGAAAAGTGGAGCCCGGAATATACCTTTTCCGGCGCCGACAATATCGTCACCGCCCTGGCTGTGCATAACAACGAGCTCTATATCGGCGGCTATTTCAGCGCCATCGGCCCGGTGTTCGCCAACCGCATTGTCAAGTGGGATGGATACACCTGGACCCCCCTCGGTGCCGGTGTGGACGGCAATGTTCACGCGATCCTTGTGACGGATACCGGCATCTACATCGGTGGCGATTTCATCTACGCCGGTGACCTCTTCTGCCAGCGCATCGCCAAATGGGATGGCGCGCGTTTCAGCCCCCTCGGCGAGGGCTTTAACGGCAAGGTGCGCGCCCTGGCCATGGCCAACGGCACCCTCTATGCCGGCGGCGAATTCACTTCGAGCGGCTCGACCACCCTCAACCGCATCGCCAGATGGGACGGCAGCGCCTGGAACCCCGTCGGCGCCGGCTGCAACGCCCCGGTGCTGGCCTTCGCCGTCAACGGCAGCGACCTCTACGTCGGCGGTGAATTCACCTTCATCGGCACCACCCCCGTCAACCGCGTCGGCCGCTGGACCGGCACCTCCTGGTTCACGCTCGCTTCGGGGACCAACAGTGTCGTCCGCGCCCTCGCCTACAGTGACGGCTCGCTCTACGCCGGCGGAGATTTCACCACTGCCGGCACCACTACCGTCAATTACATCGCACGCTGGAACGGTGCGGCCTGGAGCGCCCTCGGCAGCGGCGCTGACCAGCGTGTCACCGCCATCGCCGCCGATGAGGGCACCATCTACGCCGGCGGCCACTTTTACAATATCGGCGGGGTAAGCGCACTGCGTCTTGCCAGTTGGGACGGCTCGGCCTGGAGCGCCCTCGGCAGCGGCGTCAACAGCTTTGTCTACGCCCTCACCTTCAACGCCGGCCATCTTTTCGTCGGCGGGGATTTCTCGGCCGCCGGCGCCGTCACCGCCAACCACCTCGTCGGCTGGAACGGCCACAACTACAGCTCCCTGCACACCGGCAAGGGCTTTAACGGCAACGTCCACGCCATCCTCATGGACGGCACCACCGCCTACATCGGCGGCTCCTTCACCCAGGGCGGAGGCATCGCCGCCAGCAATATCATCAAATATGACGGCTCCACCGGCATCTGGAGCGCCCTTGGCAGCGGCATCAGCGGTCCCGTCTACGCCATCACCAAGCAGGGCTCCGATATCTTCGCCGGCGGGCGCTTCAACAGCGCCAGCGGCATCAGCGCCAGTAATGTCGCTCGCTGGAACGGCGCCTCCTGGTCCGCTCTCGGCAGCGGCATCACCAACGGTGCGCCGGGCACAGGCACCGTCTACGCTCTGGCCAGCAACGGCATCGACTCGCTGGTGGCCGGCGGCGAGTTCAATACCGCCGGCGGGCTCACCACTCCCCGCGTCGCGCTCTGGAACGGCGGCGCATGGAAAACCATCGGCCTGGGGATGGATAACACCGTCTACACCCTCGCCTACGAGAGCTTTATGTTCTACGCCGGTGGCAAATTCAAGAATACCCAGGGCGGTGGCTATTTCCTCAACTATGCCGCGCTCTGGTCCGGCGACCGCCAGGCCTGGTACGCCATGGGCACCGGCGTCGACAGCACCGTTTACGTCATGAAACCCGGCGGCGCCGGCGTCCTCTACGTCGGCGGCAATTTCACCACAGCCGACGGCCTCCCGGCCAGACGGCTCGCGCGCTGGGAAGGTTCCCTCTGGGACGGGGCGATCAGCACCGGCGCCAACGGCCGCATCCGGGCCATCGACGTGGTCGGCACCAAAATCTTCATCGGCGGCGATTTCTCCGAGGCGGGCGGCATGCCGGCCAACCGCTTCGCCATCCTCGACCTCAGCTCCGACACCTGGAGCGCGCCGGGCAACGGCCTCGACAGCACGGTCTACGCTCTCGGCATGGGCGACCTCTACCTCGGCGGCGCCTTTACCGCCGCAGGCGCCAAACCCTCCTTCCACTTCGCCCAGTGGCTCGAGAACAGCTTTGTCTTTATGCAGGTCAAGCTCTTTCTCCAGGGGGCCTACGATGCCGGGGCCCACGCCATGACGACGCACCTCAATACCAGCGGCCATATTCCCCTCGTCTCGCCCTACTCGGATCACCGCACCGTCAGCACCATCCCCGCCAACGTGACCGATTGGGTGATGGTCGAACTGCGCACAACCGGCGGCACAGTCGCCGGTCAGAAGAGTTTCTTCCTGCACAAAAACGGCTATCTGGCCGATGACGACGGACTGACCGCGCAGGTGATCTTTGAGGGGGTGACGGACGGCGACTATTTTGTGATCATCTACCACCGCAACCACATCGCCGTGATGAGCGCGAATCCGGTCGCCCTCACCAGCGGCGGGGCGGTCCTCTACGATTTCACCACCAGCCTCAGCCAGAGCTGGGAATTCGACAGCGCCGGCCGGACCTGCGTCGAGCTGGAACCGGGCGTCTGGGGCTTGTGGGCGGGCGATATCAATCAGGACGGTGTCATCACCACCCGCGACTATGTCGTCTGGTACGACGCCAATTTTGCCGGCGAATCCGGCTACTGCGTCAGCGATATCGATCTCAACGGCTCGCCGGCGGCCAGCGACTATACACTCTGGAACACCAATTCACAAATCGATCCGAGATGCCAGCTGCCGTGATCCGGCCTCAAGTCCCACAAAAAAAGGGTGCGCATCTGCGCACCCTTTTTTTATGCCGGTTCCCGGCTTTCAAACCGTAATTTTATTTGAACTTGAGCGCGTTTTCGGGGCAGGCCTCGATGCAGGCGCCGCAGGCGTGGCAGTCGGGACGCGACTTTTTGCCCTCGAGAATGGAGGGAACCGTCGGGCAGGGGCTCTTTTTCACGCAGATCATACAGTTGGTGCAAGCCTCCTTGTCAAGGCGTACGCGCAGTATGGAGATATGCTCGGCGAGCCAGGTCAGCAGCCCGATCGGGCAGACCAGGTAGCAAAAAGGCCGGTAGAAAAAGAGCGCGCCGATGAAAGTGATGACGAAGGCGGGGATGATCGCCCACTCCATCTGCCAGTGCAGGAATTCAAAGGGATTGATCCAGGCGTAGAGGCTGAATCCCAGCCCGAAGAGAAAAGCGACAAACAGGAGGAAGAGCCCGATGCGGATGGCATTGGTGATCCGGAATGGGAGCTTGCCCTTCCAGCCGCGCGGCAGGGGGATCCTGTGGAGGAGCTCCTGTAGGGCGCCGATCGGACAATTCCAGCCGCAAAAAAGTTTGTTGGCGATGACGGTCATCAGCAGGATGAAACCGAGAATGGAGATAAATATGATCGGAACGCTGCGGCCCATCTGGATGAACATGAGCGGCTTTTCGACTGAACACATCGGGCTCGGATGAAGTCCCATCCCCGCCGCGAACTGGCCCCAGGGCAGAAAGGGCACGACGCTGAAAGCCAGGAAAACGACGCCCATTGCGGCGAAACGCACCCAGGTCGTCACCTTGCGGGTCATGAGCAGGACAAGACCGAGGAAACCGAGGATGGCCCCCACCCAGACGCGCGGCAGGGCCCAGACCGAGAAAAAGGTCATCTGCCGGCGCCCTTCACCCTCTTCGCCGAAGAGCAGGGTCACCGCGCCGGAGAGGAGCAGCATCAACACAAAAAGTGCGAGGGTACGGAGATGGAGCAGCTGAGCGGAACGTTTCATGAGTCTCCCTTTCTTTAGTGTGGGGTCAGGGTTTGCCGGACAGAGCGACGCGAAAACCGATGAAAGGATAGGCGAAGGAGGGATCCTGGCCGGCCCGCTCCGAGCAGCGGCTGTAGGCCGGATCATCCGCCCATGAGCCGCCGCGCAGCACCCGCGAGCGCTCCATGGGCAGGGAACTGAACTCCCTGTTCGGGGGCAGATAGCCGAGATACTCCTCATAGAGATCTGAGCACCACTCCAGCACGTTGCCGGTCATGTCAAAAAGCCCCAGGCCGTTGGCCGCAAAGCTTCCGGCTGGCGCGGTGAAGACAAAGCCGTCCGTATAGCCTTTGAACCAGTTTTTAAAGGGATAGCCGGCGGCGCCGCTCTCATCGGCGAGGTTGCCGCCTTGGTCAGCGCTTGGCCAGTCGCTGCCCCAGCTGTATTTGATCTTTTCGCCCCGGCTGCGGCAGGCATATTCCCACTCCTTCTCGGCGGGCAGCCGGCAGCCCGCCCATTCGCAAAAGGCCATGGCATCGTTCCAGCTGACGTTGACCACCGGATGGGAATCGCCCTGTTCAAAACCTGGATTGCGCCAGCTCGCGCCCGGAATGCGGTCGATCTTTGTGCCCGTCCAGGCCCAGCCGCTCCCCTCCTTCTCCGCTTCAGTGACATAACCGGTGGCTTGTACAAAATGGCGGAACTGCGCCACAGTAACCTCGGTCTTGCCGAGATAAAACTCGCCGACCCTGGTCTCGGTGACCGGCTGCTCGTCGCTGTCGCCGTCGCCAAAGGTGTCACCCATCTGGAACTGGCCGCCGGACACCTTGACAAACTCGATCCCGGTCTCGACGACCTTCTTCTCCCTGCAGGTCAGGAAGAGGCCGGCGATCAGCAGCAGAAAGAGCAGGCGCCGTATAGTGCTTTGCATAGGATCCCTCTTGCTAAAGAGTTGACGGGGTAAATGGAGATGAGCGCTGTTTTCTCCAATGTACAATTTTCCGCTGTCATTATCAACCCTTTTGCATTGGCCGGAATAAGCCGGCTGCAAGCTCTGTTTTTGCTAATGCATATCCGAATTTCACCCCATTTATCGAGGACTTGTGAAACGCTCCATCCTACTCTGGCTTCTTGCCCTGGTTATCACCCTGGGCTCGGCGGTCTACCAGCGCTTGACCGGTCCGACTCACCCCGTGCGCGGACAATTTCCTCTGGACGGCCAGAGCGCCGCCTACAAACTGCCCTGCGCCCACATCATCGGTGAAAACCACAGCGTCAGCCTGCCCGCCGGCAGCGGACAGGGCCAGGCCACCCTCCACTACCGCCGTCTCAACTCCAACGACGAATGGAGCGCCGTGCCCATGCCCGCCGCAGATGGCCGCTTCAGTGCCGATCTGCCGGAACAGCCGACCGGCGGCAAGATGCAGTACTATCTCGAAATCAAGCAGGAGGGCCGGACCGTGCGCATACCGGAGACGGGACTGGTCGTCACCCGCTTCCGCCATTCCGTTCCCGCCTCCGTGCTCATCCCGCATATTTTTATCATGTTCTTCGGCATGCTCCTCTCCACCCGCACCGGTCTGGAAGCCCTCAAAAAGGGGGTTAACCTGAAGGCCTGGACCTGGTGGACCCTGGCGGTCATCTTTGTCGGCGGGATGATCTTTGGCCCGCTGGTACAAAAATATGCCTTTGGCGAATACTGGACCGGAATCCCCTTCGGCACGGATCTCACCGATAATAAAACCCTGATCGCCATGGTGGCCTGGCTTGCAGCGGCCCTGGCCGTGCGCAAGAATCCGCAGGCGCGCAAATGGGTGATCACAGCCGCCGTCGTCACCCTGATCGCTTTCGCCATCCCCCACAGCATGATGGGCACCGAGGTGGACCACCTCAAAGCGGCGGAGACCGCCAGCCAGACCGGCCCGGCCGGAAAAACAGTGTTAAATTGAGGGGAACGCGGTTGTCATGGAAAAGGGACAGGTGTCATCTGCTTGAAGCTTGAATTCCCGGCCGCACGGGGCTGGCGGTGAGGAAGTAATTTAACATATTGTTTTTTC
>DAOOPF010000009.1:28493-49881 GCA_035388125.1 bacterium
TTCTACGGCCGCGTCCGCCTCCCGGTCAGCGACCAGCTCCTGCACCATTTTCTGCAAAAGCGCAACGCCGATATCAATATCCTGCCGCGCCCCGTCGACAACAGGCATCTCTTTCTCATCACCGGCTCACCCTCGGTGCGCAGCCACGCCCGGCTCTCCCTGGCCGCCAAGCAAAAAATCCTCCTCCATCTGCACAGACTGAACGCGGATTATATTGTGATTGACTGCGGCCAGGGGCCCAGTTATCCGCACCTCGACCTTTTTCTCGCGGCGGACTTGCCCATCGTGGTCGCCCGCCTCCCCAACGCGTCGCTCCTGGAATGCTACCAGTTCATCCGCACCGGTTTTTTCCGCAAAATCCAGTACCCCTCCCGTCACTGGCCTGAGCTCTTCAGCCGTCTCAGCAGGTGCGGCGATATCACGCAGCCGGATGAGATCCGCACCCTGCCCGCGTTCATCTCGGGGTACAGCGAGGCGCAGCCCCACCTCTGCGCGGTGATCCGGGAGGGGTTGGCCGCCTATCAGCCCCGGCTGGTCATCAACCGCGCGGCTGCGAACATGGAGCGCCGGCGCATCCAGGCGATGCAGGAACTCCTCCTGCAGGTGATGGGCATCACCCTGACCGGGTGGGGCGAGGTACGGGAGGATGAAAACATCAAAAAGGGAGAGGCGGACGGGCAGACCGGGGTGCTGCTGCGGGGTGATGCGGCGCTGGACGTCGCGGAGATAGTACGGCAGCGGCTGCGCATACCCGTCTGAACCATAAAAAAAGGCCGGCGTCACCGCCGGCCCGAAGAAGTCTGCTGCTTTCAGAGGCTGCCGCCTCACTCGGCCGCTGTTGTTGCCCTCGCAGCATATTCCCCCTCATACTTTTCGAGCTCGATCACGACATCGGTCATGGCCTCTCCGGTGGTCCAGACAAAACCGCCGCCGCTGTATTGCACCTGGCCCTCCTGGATCGCGCCGACAAAGATCAGGTTCCCGCCATCGACGCCGCGGATCGTACCCGTGGCGAAGCCCTTGTCCAGCCCCAGATTCTGGTTGTAGACCACCTCCAGCCCGATACTTCTGAAAACCTGGCCATAGTCTTCCCAGGTGGGTGCGCCCGAGCTGTGCATCTCCATATGGTAGAGCGAGTCGGCCATCTCCATCCCTTTATTGCGGTAAAAGTCGCTCACGTTGTCATAGTCGGAGATGTCGACGACGGCCACCCGGATCTGGTCAAAATCGTAATAGTCCACCGTGGTGGTCAGCGAGATTTCGTCCAAAAGGCCCTCAAAGGCGTAACTGATGATGTCGCCGTTCCAGCCGGCGCCGAGGACTGTAGGACGGGTGGAAGGCGAAACCAGGCCTCTGTGAGCCAGAGTCGTGTCGACCTTGTCGTTGAAAAAGATCGCGAGCCGGTTCTGGTCATAGTTGGCCGTGACCTTGAACCAGGTGCCCGGCGTCAGAACCGACTTGCTCGTCAGGGTGGTCTCGACGCTGTCCTGCTTGATCCTGAAAAAGAGCCTGGGTGTGTAGGAGAGGGGTGAAGTGATGACTCCAATGGTGTATCCGCCGGCGGGGTCGTGCCGGTCGAAGATTCGCTTCTCCCCCATTATGCCGGCGCTGTTCATCTGCATGCGGAAGGAGAGCGAAAAACCGTGCGTGCCGTTGAGCACAGCCGCCTTGCTTTCATAGGCCATGCTGAGGGCGTACGAGTTGTCGCCGTTGAAATAGAGGGCTTTTTTAAGAGCGGCGTTCTCCGAATCGTTGTACTCGACGCTGTAGAGCGAGAAATCGTTGTGGTAGGAGCTGGCGTCGGTCGCGACCGTGAGGCTCTCGTCGTCGCAGTGGAGCAGCAGCACCTGATCCTCGACCAGACGCGCTGATTTGGCCAGCACTCCGGTCTGTTCTCCCGTCCCGGGAAAGGGGGAGCGCTCCCCGGGCGGCAGAAACCGGAGGTTGAGGCGGATGGCGTTTTCCAGTCCGGGCTGGCCGGGCTGCTCTCCGCACCCGGCCAGCGCCAGGGCCAGGCAGAGAGTGAGGGCAGCGGCGCCGCTATTTGCTCTGAATCTCCTGAACATAAAAGGACTCCTGAACCTTGTCATAGACGGAATTTAAAGCCGCCCGTCGCGCGCAGGCCGGTGAGGCCGACCGCATCGACGCCGGTTTCCATCGAACCGAAGTAGAAACGCCCATCCAGCTCGAAGGAGAGATGGGGGGTGAAGGTTTTGCTCAGGCCGGCGCCGATGCCGCCGATCGTGGCTCCGCCGATATCGTAGGCATTGTTGCTGTAGATCTTGCCCTCGACCACGCCGCGCAGAGTGGTATAGGCGCTGCGGGGCAGTGTCACCATGGCGAGCAATTCGAGCTCATTGCCGTTGCTGTTCTGCCGCTCCGGGATGAGATCCTCATCGCTGACGATCTTGTTGGCGGCGCGGATGCGGTCACGGGCCATCAGGAGCAGTCCGGCGCTCTCTCCGGGGAACCAGGCCATCGCCTGCAGGGTGATGCGGTTTCCGGCCTGGAAGAGTTTGGTGCCCTCCACTTTATCCGCGGTGTAGAGGGTATAATTGGCGTCGATCATCACCTTTTTGCGGCGCGCCAGCGGCAGATCCACCGCCGCCGACAGGGTGATCTCCTCGCCCGGGTCATATTTGACGCCGCCGTTTTCAAAAGGCTCAAAAGCCCCACGCATGAGGAATCCCGCCCCCAGGCCGGCCACCATGCTGCCGAGCGGAAAGGCGGAGACCATCCCCGCGCTGAGATCGAGCCCCTGACCGAGGATGGGCATGGTGAAATCGAAAGCGTGCAGGGCGAGGATATTGGCCACACTCAGCTCTTCGCTGTTGAGGGCGTGCTTGCCGCTGGGCAGGTTGATCCCGAAGGTGGCGAGCAGCCGCTCATTTTTAAAAAGATAGCTGCCGCCGAAGCGGGTATCGGAAAATCCGTTCAGGGCCGCCTCCCCTGATCCCTCGAAGGCGCTGAAGGCGGGTCCGGCCCCGATGGTCAGCTGCAGCTGCTCGTTGACCGGATAGAGAAAGGTGAGCGGAATGGCGATCTGCCGGACCTGTTCATCCTCTACTTTCCAGAGATTCAGGACAGCGGAAGCCGATGCGGTCCCCTCCCGGGCGCGCTGCAGCATGGACGGCTGGGCGAACAGGGCCGGGCAGGCCGCGCCGATCAGGGCGAAGAGGAGGAGGTAAGCTGTTGCTTTGCGATGCGGGCTCATAGGGCTTTCCTTGCTGCTGATCGTGGCTGCTGGTTATGGTTTGACAGGCAACTGAATGCGCACTTCCATCGGGATGCCGGTGCCGATATTGATGGTGGACGATTCGGTCGTGGGTTTGCGCGATTCCACGCCGGGGACGAAGCCCGGAGTGATCTGCGCAGCGGTGCGGCTGAGCAGGTCGACGGTGATCAACTCGCCGGCGCTCGCCGTTGGGGCCGGAATGCTGACGCCGGTGGACGGAGGCGCGCCGGCCGTCGTCTCGCTCCTTCCGCCCACCTCGGCCAGAAGCGAGGGCGGGGCCATCGGCGGCCTGGGCGAAAAGGAGGCGAAAGCCGCGCTGCGCTCGAGCGCATCGATGGCGGGCTGGAAAGCGGCATCGGCGCTGACCGCAGCCCGGAACTGCTCCTGCGCACCCTGCCAGTTTCCGCGGTCTTCTTCATCAAGTCCACGGCACCAGGCCATAAAGGCGGTCAGATTTTTGGTCGGGATGCGCTGGATCGCTTCCCGCTCGCCGCGCGAGAGGCGCAGCCCCATGACGTCGATGAGGTTGAAGACCAGATCTTTCTGCAGCTGATAAAATTCCGCGAGCGAGCCCGATATTTTTCCCGCCTCGGCGGGAGTTTCCACACCCACCGTGGCCAGCAGGGCATCGATCCTGAGCGTACTGGCTTCCGTTCCCGAAAAGGCGCCCTGCACCAGGCGGCCGGCCTTGAGCAACTTGCCCATCCGCGGCGCGGTCTCCTCCTTGATCAGACCGGTCATACCCAGACCCATTTCATCCAGCAGCATCTGCATGCGCGCGCGCTCCACCACCTGCAGGCTCCTGACCTGGGCGAGATCGGTGATCAGCATCTCCGCCAGCCCCTTTTGCAGCGGGATATAGTCGGGGTTGCCGGAGAGATTGGCGAAATAGAGCACAGCGATTGAATTTTCCGGCGCCGGCGCGGCCTCGAGCGCCTCCTCCTGCGCCAGCAGCTCCTTGATCTGAGCCGCCATCTGCTGGCGGACCAGGACCTGCATGCGGCCTTCGACGGTGCGGCGCATTTTGCGGGAGGGGTTGAGCTGGTTGTAGCGGACGTAGTGCTGAAGGGCCTGATCGATCTGCCCCTCGGTCTCATAGACCATGCCGAGGTAGTAGAGGGCCGGCATGTCCTTGGGGGCGCGGCTGAGGGCGAGGCGGAGAAAACCACGGGCGAGTTTGATCTTGCCGGCATGATACATGGCGATGCCCATGTCGCGGATGGACTGGACATCGGTGTAATCCTGCGCGATCGCCATTTTGAGCGGGCGCACCGCCTTGGCATATTCCCCGCGTTCGATCAGTTCATGGCCGAGGTTCTGCTGGGCCGGGGCGCAGCCGTAAAAGAGGGCGAAAAAGAGGATAAAAAGAGAAACGCCGAAACGAACAGGATGTTTGACCATGGTTGCCTCTCACTGCGTTCAAATCGGGCTGGAGAACTAGTTGGCGCCCTTGATGGCCTCGAGCCGGAAGCGGGCGCGGCGGAACTTGGGATTGTGCTTGAGCGCCTGGATGTAGCACTTGCGCGCATTCGCCAGATCGCCCTTCTCCTCAAAATCCAGGCCGCGGGCGAAGAGGAGCGCGGCGTCAAAGGAACGGTTGTCGGTCTGACGGAGGGCCTTTTTCTCCTCGCCCGTCAGCTCGACATTCATGCTCTCGATGTTCCGGGTGACCAGCCGGGTGACCAGCTTGCCGAGATCGTTGGGAGAACCGGTCGCCTCCTCGGCCATCAGGGTCTTGCCGGTCTCGACCTCGACCAGGCGTGCATCAATGCGCAGTTTGCCGTCGAACATCAGCATGAAAGAGCCGAGGACCAGATTCTGCGCCCCGAGCATTTTGCCCACCTCCTGGGCGGCCGATTCCTCGAGCACGCCGGACTGCCCCAGGCTCATCTCCTCGAGAATCTTTTGCAGATTGGCGCGCTCGACGAGCTGAAACTGCCGCACCTTGCTCAACTCGGTGACGAACATGTCGGAGAGTCCCTTGCAGAGGGGCTCCATCTCCGCCTTGTCCTTGAGGCTGTTGTTCTCAAAATCGAGCACGGCGAGGGTACGCTGTCCCTGCGGCTCATCAGCCGCCCACAGGCTGCACACGGCGAGGCCGGTGAGCAGGATCACCATCCAAAACTTCATCCCATTCATGGCGTACTCCTGTTACGACATCCTTACTACAGGATTTTATCGAAAAATAAGCACAAGCACAAGCGATTTTTTGGCCGATCGGGCCGGCCGTCACAGCTACTGCAGATACTCACGCCAGCTCTTGATCTGCAGCTCCTTGAGGGACTTGCGGCTCAGGGCTTCGACGAAGCGCCGCGCCAGCTGCATGTTGGTGAAGAGCGGAATGGCGTAATCGACCGCCGCCCGGCGGATCATATAGTCGTTGGTCAGCTCCTCCTCCTGGTAGTTCTTGGGGATGTTGATCACCAGGTCGATCTTGCGCTCGCTGATATAGTCGATCACGCTGGGCTTCTTCTCCGAGAGGGGCCAGTGGAGCTTTTTGGCGGGGATGCCGTTCTCCGCCATGAAGCGGGCGGTGCCGCCGGTGGCGTAGAACTGGATACCCATCTCCTGCAGTTTGCGGGTGGCGGCGAGGAACTCCACTTTGGTCTCGATCGGTCCGGTCGAAAGCAGCACATTGCGGATCGGCAGCCGGTAGCCGACCGAAAGGAGCGCAAGCAGAAAGGCCTCGTCGAAATCATCGCCCAGGCAGGCGACCTCACCGGTGGAGGCCATCTCCACCCCCACGGTCGGATCGGCGCCGCTGAGCCGGGTATAGGAGAACTGCGGGGCCTTGACTCCGACATATTCGAGGTCGAAAGCGGAGCGGTCGATTTTCGGAGGATGGTGCCCCATGATCACCCGCGTCGCCATATCGATGAAATTGATATCAAAGATCTTGGAGACGAAGGGAAAGCTGCGCGAGGCGCGCAGGTTGCACTCGATCACCTTGACCTCGTTGTCCTTGGCGACGAACTGGATGTTGAAGGGGCCGTTGATCTTGAGGGCCGCGGCGATGCGGCGCGCGATCTTTTTGACCCGGCGCGTGGTCTCGAGAAAGGTCCGCTGCGGCGGCAGCACGATGGTGGCATCGCCGGAATGGACGCCGGCGTTTTCGACGTGCTCGCTGATGGCGTAGACCAGCAGCTCACCCTCGTTGCCGACGGCGTCGATCTCGATCTCCTTGGCATTCTCGATAAATTTCGAGATCACCACCGGATGGTCGGAGGAGATGTCGGTCGCCTTGGTGAGAAATTTTTCCAGTTCAGCGTCGGTGGAGGCGACGCTCATCGCCGCTCCGCTCAGCACGTAGGAGGGGCGCACCAGCACCGGATAGCCCACCTCGGCGGCAAAAGCGATCGCCCGCTCGTAGGAGGTGAGCTCGGCCCAGGCGGGTTGATCGATGTTGAGCTGGTCGAGCAGCCGGGAGAATTTGTGCCGGTCCTCGGCGCTGTCGATGCTCAGGGCCGAAGTGCCGAGCACCCTTATTCCCGCGTTGTGCAGGCGCAGGGCGAGATTGTTCGGGATCTGCCCGCCCATCGAAAGGATGATCCCGAGCGGCTTCTCTTTCTCATAGATATCGCTGACCGCCTCGAAGCTGAGTTCGTCGAAGTAGAGTTTGTCGCAGACGTCATAGTCGGTGCTGACGGTCTCGGGATTGTAGTTGACCATGATGGTCTGGTAGTTGAGCTGCTTGAGGGTCATCACCGAATTGACACAGCACCAGTCGAATTCGACGGAGCTGCCGATGCGGTAGGCCCCGCTGCCCAGCACCATCACCGAGTTGCGGGCGTTGAAGGAGACATCGTCCTCCTCGCCGTTGTAGGTCAGATAGAGATAGTTGGTCTGGGCCGGGTATTCAGCGGCGAGGGTGTCGATCTGCTTGACGACGGGGGCCAGGCCGTAGGCCTTGCGCAGCGCCCGCACCTCCTCCTCGCTCTGGCCGAGAGCGCGGCCGATCTGGGTGTCCGAGAGCCCGAGCTGCTTGGCCTCGAGCATGATGTCGCCCGGACAGCGCTGTTCGCCCACCTCACTGAGCCGTTTTTTCATGGCGACGATGTTGGCGATCTTGTAGAGGAACCAGCGGTCGATGTGGGTGAGATCATGGATCTCGTCGATGCTCATCCCCTGTTCCATGGCCTCAGGGATGGCGAAGATGCGCAGGTCGGTCGGCTCGGCGAGTTCCTCGCGCAGATCGCCGATCTCGAAGGGCCGGTTGAGCACCACGCCGTCGAAACCGATCTCGAGCATGCGCAGCCCCTTCTGCAGGGCCTCCTCGAACTTGCGGCCGATGGCCATGATCTCGCCCACCGATTTCATCGAGGAGCCGATCTTTTTCGAGACCTGGTGGAATTTTTTCAGATCCCAGCGCGGGATCTTGACCACCACATAGTCGATCGCGGGCTCAAAGCTCGCCTTGGTGACGCGCGTGACCGAGTTTGGCAGATCGATGAGGCTGTGGCCGAGAGCCAGCTTGGCCGCCACCGCGGCCAGGGGATAGCCGGTCGCCTTGGAGGCGAGAGCCGAACTGCGCGAAAGCCGTGCGTTGATTTCGATGACCCGGTAATCCTCGGAAAAGGGGTCGAGGGCATACTGGATATTGCATTCGCCGACGATGCCGAGATGGCGCACGGTGCGGATGGCAATCGCGCGCAGCTTGTGGTATTCGCTGCTGGTGAGGGTCTGGCTCGGGGCGACAACGATGCTCTCGCCGGTGTGGATGCCCATGGGATCAAAATTTTCCATGTTGCAGACCGAGAGGCAGTTGTCGTACTGGTCGCGGACGATCTCGAATTCGATCTCTTTCCAGCCGAGCAGGTACTCCTCGACCAGGATCTGGCGGGTGTAGCTGAAAGCCTTTTGCGCCCGCTCGCGCACCTCCTCGACGCTGCGGCAGATGCCGGAGCCGAGGCCGCCGAGGGCGTAGGCGATGCGGATCATCACCGGATAGCCGATCTCCCCGGCCACGCGCTCCGCCTCCGCGACCGAAGTGACCGCATGGCTGCGCGGCACCTTGACATCGATCTGGCGCAGCTTGGCGGTGAAGAGATCGCGGTCCTCGGTGTTCATGATCGCCTCGACCGAGGTGCCGAGCACAGCCACGCCATAGCGGCGCAGGATCCCTTCGCGCTCGAGCTCGACACCGCAGTTGAGCGCGGTCTGACCGCCGAAGCCGAGCAGGATGCCGTCCGGCTTTTCCTTTTTGATCACCTGCTCGACGAAGTAGGGGGTCACCGGCAGAAAGTAGACCTCATCGGCCAGGTGTTCGGAGGTCTGGATAGTGGCGATGTTGGGATTGACCAGGATCGTCCTGATGCCCTCTTCCTTGAGGGCCTTGATCGCCTGGCTCCCCGAATAATCGAATTCGCCCGCTTCGCCGATCTTGAGGGCGGAGCTCCCCAGAATTATCACTTTTTCAGCCATTAGAGCATCCTGCTAAATTCATCGAACAGCAGCATCGTATCTACCGGACCGGGCGCCGCCTCGGGGTGGAACTGCACGCTCATGAAGGGCCGGGAGACATGCCGGATCCCCTCGTTGGTGCCGTCATTGGCATTGACAAACCAGGGCTCCCAGCCGGCGGGCAGGGTGCGCCCGTCGACGGCGAAACCATGGTTCTGCGAGGTGATGTAGCACCGCCTGGTCCCCACCTCGACGCAGGGCTGGTTCTGGCTGCGGTGGCCGAACTTGAGTTTGTAGGTATCGGCGCCCGCGGCCAGGGCGAGGATCTGGTTGCCCATGCAGATCCCGAAGATCGGACGGCCGCGTTCCATCACCTTGCGGATGATCTGGATGGTCTCGATGCACATCTTGGGATCGCCCGGGCCGTTGGAGATCATCACGCCGTCATACTCTTCGCCGCTGAAATCATAGTTCCAGGGCACGCAGCGCACGCGCAGACCGAGATGGAGCAGGCCGCGCAGAATATTGTTCTTGGCGCCGCAGTCCACCAGAATGACTTTCCTGTCACCCTGGCCGTACTCGACCGGCTCGCGCCGGCTCACCTCGGCGACCAGATTGATCTTGTTGGGATCGTAAAAAGTCTGCTCGCCGGCGAACAGGACGATGCGGCCGAGCATGGTGCCCTCGTCGCGCAGCCGTTTGGTCAGGGCGCGGGTATCGATGCCGTACAGGGCGGGAATGCCGTTCTGCGTCAGCCACTCCGCCAGGCTCCGCCGGGCGTTCCAGTGGCTGTACTCGGCGGAATGTTCCGAGACGATCAGGCCCTGTACATGGATCCGGTCCGATTCGAAATTATGTTCGATGCCATCGACCAGCTCGTTTCCAGGCACGCCATAGTTGCCGATGAGGGGATAGGTCAGGACCAGGATCTGGCCGTGATAGGAGGGATCGGTGAGGGTCTCCGGATAGCCGACCATGCTGGTGTTAAAGACCACTTCGCCGGCTGTCGGGTGCTGCGCGCCGAAGGAGAAGCCGTGATAAACCGAGCCATCCTCCAGTTCCAGTCTTGCTTTCAGTTTTTTGAATTCCATTCTTCAGGTCCAGCCAGTTGAACAGTCATGGATAGGGATGAGGGTAATGCCCAAGTGAATGGGCTGCCGGGGGCAGGTGCGGCGGCAGTGCCGCTCATGCTTTCGGGACAGGGGTATCGAGCGCCAGATTGGCGAGCTGGTCGGCGCGCCGGTTCCGGCTGCGCGGAACATGGGTGATCGCCACGGAGGAAAAGCTCTGGCAGAGATCACGGGCCTGCAGATAGAGCGGCAGGAGCTGCTCGTTCTTGACGCGATAAAGGCCGTTCATCTGTTTGACCAGCAGTTCGCTGTCGCTGTGCACGGAGAGATGTTCAGCGCCCATCTCCAGTGCCAGCTCGAGGCTGCAGAGCAGGGCGCGATATTCGGCCACGTTGTTGGTGGTTTCGCCGATGCGGGCGCCGTGTTCGCGCATGGTTTTACCATCGGGTCCCGCGATGACCACACCGATGGCGGATGGGCCGGGGTTGCCGCGGGCGGCGCCGTCGATGTGGATGAGCAGCCCCTCTCCCTCCGCGAGCGCGGCCGGAGCGGCCGCGGCGCGCTCCATGCGCACGCAAAAAGCCCGCCATTCCGCCTCTCCGAGGCCCACCGTCTCGCCGCGCACGAGCTGGGCCATGCGCCGGCAGATCTCCGTATCGCTGGTCTTTTTGACAGGGCTCATCTCAGCCTCCCACCCAGACATTTTCCCGGCCGACCTGCGCGCGCAGGCGGTCGAGCAGCGCCAGGCTCGGGGTGACCGTGATCGAGCGGGAACGCAGGAAATAGTCGCCGTCATCCGTCCCCTTGATGCGAAGATAGAGGGGTATGGTGCCGGCAAATTCGCTTAGAGTCTGTTTGAGCCCGGCCAGCAGCTCCGCATCGGTCGTGTGCGGGTCGATGGAGAGAAAAAGGCTGCGGGTGAAGCGTTTGCGCGCCTCCTCGAGGGGGATCACCTCCTCGACGATGAGCTTGGGCGCGTCGCCCTCGCGCGTGCTGATCCGGCCGAGGGCCATGACGATCTGATCCACCTGGATGGCACTGCGGTTCTTGTCGTACGCCTCGGCGAAGGTCAGCCCCTCGATGGTGCCGGTGAAATCCTCGAGCTTGAAAAAAGCCATGGGCCGCTTTTTCCGGTCGAGGAGGGTCTTGAGCTCGCTGATCAGCCCGCAGAGGCGGACTTTGCTGTTGTCCTTGCACTCCCCAGCCTGGTCGAGGGGGACGGTAGCGAGCGACCGGATGTCCTCGCGGAAGCGGTCGAGGGGGTGGCCGGTGAGAAAAAAACCGAGCATTGCCTTTTCGCGGTTGAGGGCGTCGCCCTCGGCCCAGTCGGCAACCAGGGGAAGGGGGGGCTGGAGGCTCTCACTCGCATCGTCCTTCTCCGCGCCGCCGTCAAAAAAGGAGAACTGGCCGGTGGCAGCGCTGTGGTTGATACGCTGGGCGTAGTTGATCGCCTCCTCGATAGCTGCGAATTTTTGCGCCCGGGTTCCCGCCAGCGAGTCCATCGCTCCGGCCTGGATGAGGCTTTCAAGCACCTTTTTGTTCAGCGCCTGCAGATCGACGGCGCAGACCAGATCGACCAGGCTCTCGAAGCGGCCCTTCTTTTCACGGCCAGCGACGATCGCCTCGATGGCGCCGCGGCCGACATTCTTGACCGCCCCGAGGCCGAAACGGATGCGTCCTTCGGTGACGATGAAATCGGCATAGCTTTCGTTCACATCCGGGGGCAGAACCTCCAGCCCCATGCGCCGGCACTCCTCGAGCAGGACCACCACCCGCGCGGTGGTGCTCATTTCACTGCTCAGGTTCGCCGCCATGAATTCGGCCGGATAGTAGACCTTGAGAAAACCCGTCTGATAGGCCACCAGCGAGTAACAGGCGGCATGGGATTTGTTGAAACCGTAGCCGGCGAACTTGGCCATCATGTCATAGATCTCGTCGGCGACCTTGTTGAGCACACCGCGCTGGTTCGCGCCCTCGATGAAATGGAGCCGTTCCCTGGCCATGATCTCGAGATCTTTTTTACCCATCGCGCGGCGGAGCAGATCGGCGCTGCCGAGCGAAAAACCGCCCACCTCCGTCGCCATCTTGATCACCTGCTCCTGATAGACCGCAATGCCGTAGGTCTCCTCGAGCAGGGGGGTGAGCAGGGGATGGAGATAGGTGACCGAAGCGGCATCGCGCTTGCCGCGGATGAAATCGTTGATATAATCCATGGGCCCGGGACGATAGAGGGCATTCATGGCGATGAGGTCTTCCAGGCAGGTGGGCTTGAGCTTGCGCAGATACTCCTGCATGCCGGAACTTTCAAACTGGAAGAGGCCGATGGTTTCACCCCGGGCGAAGACCTCATAGACCCCGGGGTCGTCGAGCGGGATGGCATCGATGTCGACCTGGATACCCCGGAGTGCAATAGCCTTGACCGCCTTCTGGATCACCGTCAGGGTGCGCAGTCCGAGAAAATCCATCTTGAGCAGACCCACCTCCTCCAGCGACTTCATGTCGTACTGGGTGGTGATGTCGCCTTCCTTGGTCTTGTAGAGCGGCACATAGTTGGTCAGCTCTTCCGGTGTGATGAGCACGCCGGCGGCATGGGTGGAGGCGTGCCGCGCCAGCCCCTCCAGGACGAGCGAATGTTCGATCAGGCGGCGGCCGGTCTCATCCTTCTCGGAGACCTGGCGCAGCTCGGCGACGTTCTCGATCGCCTCCTTGAGCTTGATCTTGAGCTGCTCCGGCACCAGCTTGGCGATGCGGTCCACATCGGAATAGTTTATCTTGAGAACCCGTCCGACATCGCGGATGACGGCCCTCGCCGCCATGGTGCCGAAGGTGATGATCTGGCAGACGTTGCTGTAGCCGTACTTTTCCTTGACGTAGCGGATGACCTCTTCACGGCGCTCATAGCAGAAATCGATGTCGATGTCAGGCATCGAGATGCGCTCGGGATTGAGGAAGCGCTCGAAGATCAGGTCATAGCGGATCGGATCGAGGTTGGTGATCTTGAGCACATAGGCGACCAGGCTGCCGGCGGCCGAACCGCGGCCGGGGCCCACCGGGATGTCCTGGCTGCGGGCATAACTGATGAAATCGGCGGTGATGAGAAAATAGCCCGCATAACCCATCTGCCTGATGATCTCAAGCTCATACTGCAGCCGCTTCTCCAGATCCGGCGTCACCTCCGCATAGCGTTCGCGCAGGCCGGCCCACGCCACCTCGGTGAGGTAATCGTCCAGATTCTTGCCGGCGTGCTCGGGCGGAAGCTGGAAAACAGGCAGGTGAAAGGTCCGCGAATCGAGATGAAGGTCGCACTTTTCCGCCACCTCGAGCGTATTGAGCAGAGCCTCGGGATGATCGGGAAAGGCTTCGGCCATCTCCGCCTCACTCTTGAAATAGAGCTCCCGGGTGGCATAGCGCATGCGGGTGGGATCCTCGAAATCCTTGCCCGTCTGCAGACAGAGCAGGATATCGTGGGCTTCGGCATGCCCTTTTTCCAGATAGTGGATATCGTTGGTGGCGACCACCTTGATATCCATCTCCCGGGCGATGGTAAAGATGGCGTTGCGGACGGTCTCTTCTTCGGGGATGCCGTGGTTCTGGACTTCGAGGTAGAAATCCTCGCCGAAGATGTCACGGTATTCGGCGATGGCCGAACGGCTGCGCTCCTCGTTCTCGCGCAGCAGCCGCTGGCTGACCTCGCCCTTGAGGCAGGCGCTGAGGGCGATCAACCCCTCGCGATGTTCGCGCAGCAGGGCGCGGTCGACGCGGGGCTTGTAGTAAAATCCTTCCAGATATCCGGCCGAGACCAGCTTCATCAGGTTCTTGTAGCCGGTCATGTCCTTGCAGAGCAGGACCAGATGAAAAGCGGTGCCGCCGGTGCCGGGATCGGGCTGTTTCTCCAGACGGCTGCCCGGAGCCACATAGACTTCGGAGCCGACCAGGGGTTTGATTTTGGCCTTGCTGCACTTTTTATAAAAGCTGATGACGCCATGCATGCAGCCGTGGTCGGTCAAAGCGATTGCCGGCATGCCCTGCGCTTCCGCCCTCTCGACGAGATCCTCGATGCGGCAGGCGCCGTCGAGAAGGCTGTAATGGGAGTGGTTATGGAGATGGACAAACCGGCTCACGCGGAAACTCTTGCTTAGATGTTGCGATAATAGCGCTTGGCGACCGAAGTGTATTCGCTCCCAGCATAATTGTCAAGGAAGGTGCCAAAGGCCTTTTGCGCCAGCTCGGCCTGATTGGAACGGACGTAGGAGAGTCCGACCATAAGCTGGGCGTCGTCGTGCTTGTCCGTTTCGGAGTAGGAAAAGACCTTCTGAAATTCGACCACCGCTTTCTGATACTCCTTCAGGCCGAAGTAGGATTCGCCGATCCAGTACTGGCAGTTGTCGGCCAGACGATGGTCGGGGTATTCGGCGAGCAGGGCGGAGAACTCGTCGATCGCCGCCTGATAACTGCGTCTTTCGAACTTGGTGCGCGCGCGCTCATAAGCGGCATCGAAGGCGGTGGTTCCCGCTGCAGCGGACGCGGCTGCGGTGCGGGCCGGTTTCCGGGCGGTTTTGGAGAGATCCGGGACCACGATGCGGGGTGTCGCCTTGCGGCTCTCAAGCTCCTGCAGCCGGGCATTGCGGTTGGCGATGATGCTCTGCAGGCTGTCCACGGTAGCGCTTCTGATCTCCAGGGCGGCCTCGAGGCGGTTGATATCATTGCGCATCCTGGTGAACATCTCCGGTGTCAACCCCATGGTGCCCGTGGTGGTCGTCGGCTCGCTCTCCAGTTGGGTATCCTGGACGGTCGGGAACTCCTGCCCACCGACCGCGGCGGTCTCGTCGCCGGTCTCATTTTCCGCACCTAAGAGGGCAAGCAGCTCATCGTCGGTGAGCGCGGTGTCGCCGCTCTCGGCCGATTCCTCATCGCTGCCCAGCTGGAGCTCGTCAGCCAGGGCCAGATCCACTTCATCGGTCGTACCAGCTTCTCCCTCACCCTCACCCTCGGTCAGATCGAGAAGCTGCAGCAGTTCCTGACGAAACTCCTCGTCGTTGCTGGAAAGGTCATCACCCCCTGCGACCGAGCCCCGGCGCTGTGCACAGACCAGGAAAAGACCGACAAAGATGACGACCAGGGCGATCGAGACCGCCCAGACGGAACGTGAATGATTGTTCATGTGAACCTCGTTGCTTGGATGCCTGTCAGTTAAGGTAGACCGGTTGCCTGATCTCTCTGTGGTTTTACGTTGCCTTCTGCAGCTGCTCCGAATCACACCCCAACCCGTACTGCTTCATCACCCCGCCCCTGCGGGTGATCAGGCTCCGCCTGCGGCGGCCGCGATGAGTTCGCTGGCGCTCTGCAGATGGGCCTGGGTGACCACGTCGCCGCCGATGAGGGCCGCGACCTGGGCCACGCGTTCTTCCTGCGAAAGGGGACGAATCGTCGTGCGCGTCTGCTGTTCGTCCCCCCCCTTTTCGACCAGTAAATGATGATCGGCCATACTGGCGATCTGCGGCAGATGGGTGATGCAGAGCACCTGATGGCTCATGGCCAGTTCCTTGAGACTGCGGCCGACCGCCTGGGCGATGCGCCCGCTGATGCCGATATCGATCTCATCAAAGATCAAAACGGGAACCCGGTCGGCTTCGGCGAGCAGGGTCTTGAGGGCGAGCATCACGCGCGAGATCTCGCCACCCGAGGCTACGGCCGCCAGCGGTTTGGCCTCCTCGCCCGGATTTGCGGAGAGGAGGAATTCGAGATGGTCGGAGCCGCGGGGACCGATGCGCAGCTTCTGCCCCTCCCGCTCGACCCAGGGTTCATCGCCGGCCGGCGCGGCGTGTTGATCGACCGCAAACTGCGCGCGCGGCATGCCCAGCTGCGCGAGGGCGGCGGCGACGCGACTGCTGAACTCCTGCGCAGCGGCGTGGCGCTTGCCGGATAGTTCCGCATCGAGCGCCGCCAGCCGGCTGCGCGCCGCTGCGCGCTCCTTCTCCAGCTGCGCGAGAGCCGCTTCCATATTGTCGGCCACCCCCAGCTCACGCTCCAGCTTTGCGCCGAGTGCGATGATATCGGTCAGGCTGCCGCCGTGCTTGCGCTTGAGAGCGGTCAGGGCCGCCAGACGCTGGCGGACCTTTTCCAGCCGCTCCGGCTCGAAGGAGATGGACTGATTGTAGTGCTGTACGCTCTTGGCCAGCTCATCGACGAGGATGAGCGCGCTCCGGCAGTCGCCCTGCATGGCGCTGAAGCGGTCATCGATGGCCGCCAGCTGGGCGAGATCGGCCGCGGCGGCGGTCAGCTGTTCAGCAGCTGAGCCTTCCGACTCGTAGAGCCGGGTGAAAATCTGGGCCGTGCGCTCGAAAAGCAGCTCGGCATTCTTGAGGATCTGCTCTTCACGCAGCAGCTCCTCCTCCTCATCGGCCACAGGGGTCACCGCCCGGATCTCCTGGAGCTGAAAGGCCATGTAATCCCGGGAGCGAGCAAGCTCGGCGGCTTGCTCCGAGAGGGCGCGCAGTTCCTTCGTCGCGTTGACCAGCTGCTGGTAACCACTCTTCACGGCCTCAAGGTCAGCCTCCAGCCCGGCGAAAGCATCCAGGTAGGGGCCGTGGTTGGCGACCTTGAGCAGAAGCTGATGTTCATGCTGGCCATGCAGATCAACGAGCAGGTCGCCCAGCTCGGCCAGAACCGGCAGCGGCACCGGGGTATCGTTGATGAAGCAGCGGCTCTTGCCGGTGGCATGCACCTCGCGGCGCACCAGCAGGCTCTCGCCCTGTTCGTCGATCTCCTTCCCGCGCAGAAAGGCCGCGGCGGCCGGAACGGCGGCGATGAGAAACTCGCCCTCGATCACCGCCTTGTCCGCTCCGCTGCGGATCACCTCTTTGCCGAGGCGGTCGCCCAGCAGGGCGGCCAGAGCGCCGATGAGAATCGATTTGCCCGCGCCGGTCTCGCCGGTGATGATGTTCAGCCCCGGCGTGAAGCCAACCTTGAGTTCATCGATGAGGAGATAGTTTTTGGCGTAGAGAAAAGTGAGCATGCTCTTGTCAAAGGCCTCGTAAGACGCCGCATCCTCATGCCGCGCTGCACTCCCGCCGCGGCATATGGTCCTCTCCCCAACCCGGTTCGCTTCTGTAAATACTCTTAAATTAACGGAATTGGCGAGATATTATCAAGCGGATTTTTGCTAAAATGTAATAACGGACAAATTAATTGAGATTGATCACGGGCGGATGACCGCCACTTTGCCTGATCCGGCCTCTCCCGACTCGGTGGTGGCCAGGAAGAGGTAAACGCCGCTGGCGACCAATTCGCCGCGGTCGTTGCGGCCGTCCCAGACCGTGCGCGAGCCGTGGATCTGGGCGGCGGGTAGATGCCGGACGAGGCGCCCCTCCGGGGTGTAGATCCGCACCGTGGCCTTGTCCGCCAGGTTCTCGATATAAAAGAACGAGCCCGGATCCTCGATCCGGAAGGGATTGGGATACCCGGAGAGCCTGCTCAGGTTGGCGGCCGGCCTGGTGAAGGGCGTCTGCAGCCGCGAGAGTCCGTTGGTGGTGCCGATATAGACCTGTCCGGTGTTCTGATTAAAGGCGAAAGAGGTGACGTTATCACCGACCAGGGCGCTGGTGGAGGTGGAGAAATGGCGCCAGGTGTAGCCGTCGGCCTCGAACATGCTCATGCCGCCGCTGGTGCCGATCCACTTGTTGTTGCGCACATCGACGGAGACGACATTGATATCGTCGTTGATGACCTGATAGCGCGGATTGACGCTGCCCTCGTACCAGTACTCCAGCCCTTCGGGCGTGCCGATCCACACCACCCCGTCGGCATCGCGGGCGAGGGTGCGGATAAAAAGGCTGTTGAGACCGTCTTCGGTGCTCAGCCCCTGGCTGAGGTCGTCATCCGCCTTGCTGAAGGGGGTATCGTTGTGATCGAGAACGCTGATGCCGAGGTCCTGGGTGCCGATCCAGATGCGGCCACTCTGATCGGCGGTGATCGCCGTGGTCAATTTGGATTTGATGCCGTCGCGGGTGGTGAAATACTGCCAATTGCCGAGGGAATCGGTGACGGCGAGAATCTGCAGATTGTCGGCCTGGTAATTGAGAATCCACACGTTGCCGCTCTCGTCGGCGTGCAGCCCGGTGATGACCACATAATTGGGATTGACCGAGATGCCGGCCAGGCCGTCTTTGGCGTCGAGAATATCGATGGCAATGCTGTCGCCGATGGTAGTGAAGAGGGCGATGCCGGCCCCCCAGCTGCCGGCCCAGACCCGGTTGCGGCTGTCGACGGCAAGGGTGCGGTAATCGTTGCTGGGCAGCGCCCGGTTGGTCTTGTTAAAGACGCGCCAGGTGGTGCCGTCAAAGCGGGAGATGCCGCCGCTGGAGGAGGCGGTCCAGAGAACCCCGCTGCGGTCAAAGGCGAGCGCAGTATACTTGTTGTCCGCGGGGCCGTCGGGCATGAGCCGGCTCCAGGAGGTTTCGCCCTGGCCAATCCAGGCGAGGCCGTTCTGTTTGATTCCCGCCCAGAGGCGGCCGTCGGCGTCGACATCCAGCGAGGTGGCCTGCGCGAGAGCGTTGCCGATCAGGCTGTAATAGTTTTCTCCGGCCCGCCTGAGGACGGCATAGCCGGCGACGACCGCGAGCTGATTGTCCCAGACCGCCAGGTCGGCGATGGTATTGTCCAGCAGTTCGCCGGGGAGCCAGGAGATACCGTCATAGATGCCCAGCCCCTTGACGGTGCCGGCGTAGATCCGGCCCGCATGGGCGGCCAGGGAGAGGGCTTCATTGTGAGGCAGGCCGTCGGCGATGGTATAGCGCGTCCAGGCGCTGGGCGCCATGAGGTTGGGGAGATCGAGATCCGAGGCGCGCACGCCATCCGGGCAGGCCGCCCAGATTTGCCGGCCGTTGATGAGCGTGCGGTTGACGCGGCCGATCTTGTAGGTTTCCTTGACCTCCCAGCGGCCGGCGTCGAAGAGGCTGATGCCGATATCTAGGGAGACAAAGAGGGAATCGCCAAGCACGGTCAGATCGTTGATGCTCTGGCCGTTATAATCGATGATGGTCTGCCAGCTCCCGGCCGCCGGGGTATAGACATTGATCAGGCCGCCGGCGGCCGCGATCCAGATGCGGCCGTGCCGGTCGCGCTCGATGGCAGCGACATCGTTGCCCGCGAGGCCGTCGGTGTTGACAAAAGGGGTGAAACGGCCAGTCAGGGGGCTGTAGCTGAGCACGCCGCCGTTGGTGGCGGCCCAGATCAGCGTATCCGCAGCCAGGACCTGGCGGACATCGGAGGCGCTGGTGAAGGTGCGCCACTCCCACTCGGCCGCGCGCAGCGGGGCGAGGGTGCAAAGCAGCAGCAAAAGAACGGGGATCAATCCCGGCACTCTTCTCATCCGGCTACCCCTTGAGATGCGCAAAGAGGTCGGCCATCTCAATGGCGCTCATGGCGGCATCCCAGCCCTTGTTGCCGGCCTTGGTGCCGGCGCGCTCGAGGGCCTGCTCGAGATTGTCCGGGGTGATGACGCCGTAACTGATCGGCACCTCCAGCTCCATACCGGCCTGGGCGATGCCTTTGGTGACCTCGGCGGCGATGTATTCAAAATGCGGAGTGGCGCCGCGGATGACGGCGCCGAGGCAGATCACCGCATCGTACTCTTTGCTGCGGGCGAGGCGCTTGGCCGCGACCGGGATCTCGAACGCCCCGGGCACCCAGACGATGGTGACCTGGTCGAGATCGCCGCCGTGGCGCTTGAGGCAGTCGAGTGCCCCTTCGAGCAGCTTTTTGCAGATCAGTTCATTGAAGCGGCTGACGACGATGGCGAACGATTTGCCGCTCGCCGAGAGTTGGCCTTCGATTACTTTGGGCATGGAATCCACCTGGGTTAATAGTCAGGGTAGCGATATATTACCGGGGCCTTTTACCGCTCCTCATCAGCTTTCATGGCCGTCTGAGCCCTTCGCCTCCTCGTCCATCATGATGAGATGGCCGAGCTTGTCGCGCTTGGTCTCGAGGTAAAAGCCGTTGACAGCGTTGGGTTCGATCTCGATCGGGACGCGTTCCACCACTTCGAGGCCGTAGCCCTTGAGGCCGACGATCTTTTTGGGATTATTGGTCAGCAGGGCGATCTTGCGCACCCCGAGATCCCAGAGGATCTGGGCGCCGATGCCATAGTCGCGCAGGTCGGCCTTGAAGCCGAGGGCTTCGTTGGCCTCGACGGTATCCTTGCCCAGATCCTGCAGGGCGTAGGCCATGATCTTGTTGGCCAGACCGATGCCGCGCCCCTCCTGGCGCATGTAGAGAAGGATGCCGCGGCCCTGCTTTTCGATTTCACGCAGGGCATATTCCAATTGTTCCCCGCAGTCGCAGCGCATGGAACCCAGTACATCGCCGGTGAGGCACTGGGAATGGACGCGCACCAGCATGGGTTCGTCGCTGTTGAGTTCTCCCTTGACCAGGGCGAGATGGTGATGGTCGTCGACCTGGCTCTCGTAAACGTGGAGAGTGAAATGGCCGAATTTGCTCGGCAGGTCGGTGGAAGCGACGCGCTTGACCAGGATCTCATGGCGCCGGCGGTATTCAATCATCGCCTTGACGGTGATGATGCGCAGGCCGAACTGCCGGGCCAGCTTGAAGAGCGCGGGCAGGCGCGCCATGGTGCCGTCTTCATCCATAATCTCGCAGAGTACGCCGGCCGGATAGGCTGCGGCCGCCTGCGCGAGATCCACCACCGCCTCGGTGTGACCGGCGCGGCGCAGCACCCCGCCGCTGACCGCCGCGATCGGAAAAATGTGGCCGGGCTTGGCAAAGTCGATCGGCTTGCAGTCCGGATCGATGAGGGCACGGATGGTGGCAGCGCGGTCGGCCGCGGAGATACCGGTCGTCACCCCGCCGTGGCGGTAATCGACCGAGACGGTAAAGGCGGTCCCCAGCAGTGCGGTGTTGTTGCGCACCATGAAATTGATGTCCAGCTCTTCCAGCCGCTGCGGCGTCATCGCGACGCAGACCAGACCGCGGCCGTGTTTGGTCATGAAATTGACCGCTTCGGGCGTCACCTTTTCGGCGAGCATAATGAAATCGCCCTCGTTCTCGCGATCTTCGTCATCCACGACGATGATGATCTTGCCCTGCCGGAGATCCTCGACGGCCTCCGGGATCGTATTAAAGACAAATTGTTCCTTCATGTGCACTCATTACCTGCCTAATAGCCCCATTCGTGTAACATCTCACCCGTCAGCGGCTTTTTATCCGGACGGCCTTCCAGCAAACGCTGGACGTACTTGCCGATGATATCGGACTCTATATTGACCCGATCCCCCCGCTTTTTCTGCCCCAGCGTGGTCTGCCTGGCCGAATGGGGGATCAGGGCAACACTCACCGTATCGCCCTCAAGAGCGGCGATGGTCAGACTTACCCCGTCGATTGCGACCGAACCCTTCTCCACCATCAGGGGCAGCAGGGCATCGGGCACCTTTACCTGCAGCCAGTAGCCGGGATCCCGCGGCTGCAGGGCAATCACCTCACCGACGCCATCGACATGACCCTGGACAAAGTGGCCGCCGAAACGGCCTGTAGCCAGCAGAGCGCGCTCAAGATTGACATTCTCCCCGCTGTGCAGCGAACCGAGGGTGGAGCGCGCAAGGGTCTCACTCACCGCTTCGGCGGTGAAACCGGCCGCGCCACAGGCCACGACTGTGAGACAAACCCC
>DAOOPF010000010.1:0-45689 GCA_035388125.1 bacterium
CGGCCGCCGCCCTGGGCAATTACAACTGGGGCGGCTGGCAGGGCTACGGCTCGGTATTTCAGGATGCCGCCCTCTGGTTCAATGAGGGGTACGTCGACCAGCTCACGCCCATGCACTACCATTGGACCACCGGGGCCGGTTTTTACAGCATGCTGACCGGGACCTCCGCCAGCTGGGGCCCCTATCTTCAGCAGGGCATCGCCGCGGGAAGGTTCTACAGCGTCGGCCCGCCCTCCTACATCCTCAGCGAAGACAAGATCATGAATCGCCACGCCTCCATCGTCGATTACGTCCGCAATGTGCCCTGGGTCGACGGTTTCCAGTTTTTCAGCTACGGCTCCTGGGAGGAGAACAAATTCTGGGCTGAGGCCGGCGCGACCTTCTTTCCCAACAAGACCAAGATACGCGCGGCCAAATTCCTCGCTGACGCCGTCCCGGCTTCGCCTTCTCTCGCGGTCAATCGCATTGACTCTTTGACCCATGAGATTACCGTAACCCCGCCGGCAGGAGAGGCGGCCCCCGGTCGCATCGCCCTTTACCGCAGTGAATCCGCTGAACCCCGGCCGGACAGCGATCCCATCCTGCAGATATTCTGGAGCGACGGCAGCGCCACCTATACTGACCGTTTCGACGGCCTGCAGGACCACGCCGGCTCATTTTATTATTACGCCACCGCCTTTGACCGTTTCTGGAATGAATCGCTCCCCTCGGCGAGCGCCGAAGCCGGTCCGGTGCCCTCTTTCGCACCCATAGTCCTGGCCACAACCCCGCCGGCGGGCGCCACCGTCGCGGTGAACCATGATCTGCAGATCACTTTCAGCAAGGCGATGGATTCCACCGGCGTGGCGGCCGCGCTCTCCTTCACACCCGCCGTGGCGGTGAACCGCATGCGCTGGACCAACGGCTATAAACTCCTCTCACTGGAACTCGCTGCACCCTTGAGTTTTGGCACCTCCTACACCATGACCCTCAACGAAGCCGCATGCGACGTCAACGGCAAAGCCCTGGACGGCGACGCCGATGGCCTCCCGGGCGGGGTTTTCCAGATCCAGTTCGCCACCGACGCCAGGGATATCACCTCCCCCGGGCTGCTCGCCTTCTACCCCTCCGCGGAGGAGCTTCTGCCGGTTGACGGCGTGATCAACCTGCTCTTCGACGAGCGCATCGCCCCGGCCTCGGTCACGGATACAACCTTTCTGTTGACCCAAGCGGGCGCGCCGGTGCAGGCGTTGTGGGCCCATGTCCCGATCGGCAGCCGCTCGGTCCTCTCAATCCATCCGGCCAAGCCCCTGGAGATCAGCGCGGAATACCAGCTCAGCGTCAAACCGGCTATCACGGACACGACCGGCAATCCCCTTTCCGCCGCCATCGAAATCCCCCTTCTCACCCGGGCGGAACGTACTCTGAAAGAGGTGACCATCGACAAGTTTTTCGGCGTGACTTCCTGGAAAGATCCTAGCTTCAGCGGTTCGACTGTCGGCACCATCGCCGCCAAAACCCTCTTCGAGATGGACCGGACCGTCTATCTGCCCAATTCCTACGGGTCGCAGAAATATTCAGCGGCCCTGCGCTACCAGTGGGATATGAGCTCCGCCGAGCATCTCTGCCGGGTTTACCTCGATCCCGCCACGACGCCCGGCGCCGTCTTTTTTGACACCACCTATACCCTGCAGATTCACGTCTTCGGCGACGGCAGCGGCACCCTGCTGCGCCTCGCCCTGGACGAGGTCGCCGCCAAAAACACCCTGCCGGAGGTGACGCAGTGGGTCAAAGTCGACTGGTACGGCTGGCGGCTGGTGGAATGGAAGCTGAGCGATCCCGCTGTGGTCGGCACCTGGCTGGCGACCAACAACCAGCTCGACGGCAGCAAGCTGAGCATCGACAGCATTCAGCTGACGAAGAGCGGCGATTCAGCTGTCAGCGGGGCCATCTATCTGGACAATCTGGTGGTGGTAACCAAGACCTCGGTGCCGACGGGAGTCCCGTCACGGCCGGAATCCATTCCGGCCCGTTTTGCACTGGAGCAGAACTATCCCAATCCTTTCAATCCGGTGACGCAGATCGTCTTTGATCTGCCGCGGGACGGCGAGATCCGTCTGGCGGTCTTTGATCTGCTCGGGCGTGAGGTGGCGCTTCTGGCCGAAGGAATGCGGAGCGCCGGCCGGCATCAGGTGATGGTGGATGGCCGCAGCTGGAGCTCGGGCACCTATCTTTACCGTCTCAGCCAGGGCGGAGAAGTGCTGACCCGCAAAATGCTGCTGGTCAAATAGGTGCGCAGGCGGTCTGGAGTGGATGTGATGAAAAGGCTGTCTATCGTCGCACTGTTATCTTTCCTGCTGCCGGGCTTGATGCCGGCGGGAGAGCCTGCGCCCAAGCGCGAGTTCCGCGCCGCCTGGATCGCCACGATCTCGAAAATCGACTGGCCCAAAAAATCGGGCGCAGAAGCGCAAAAGCAGGAACTGGTGGAGCTGCTGGATGATCTGAAAGAGGCGGGCATCAATGCCGTCATCTTTCAGATCCGTCCGGAATGCGATGCCCTCTACGAGTCGGCGCTCGAACCCTGGTCCTACCATCTCACCGGACTTCAGGGCCGGGCGCCTGCGCCGTTTTATGATCCCCTGGCATTTATTCTGCGTGAGGCGCACCTGCGCGGGATGGAGGTGCACGCCTGGTTCAATCCCTACCGCGCCCAAAAGTCGGCCAACGCCTACACCCTGGCTGCCAACCATGTGATGAAGCGCCATCCGGAATGGATCCTGAGCAAGGGGAGCTATCGCTATCTCGATCCGGGGCTGCCTCAGGTGCGGGACTATGTCATCTCGGTCGTCATGGATGTGGCGCGGCGCTACGATATCGACGGCGTTCATTTTGATGACTATTTCTATCCCTACGAAGGCATCAGCAACGAGGACGACGCCACCTTTGCCGCCCATGCGCGCGGATTCTCCAACCGCAGCGACTGGCGGAGGGACAACATCAACCTCTTCGTCCGCACCCTGCACGACAGCCTGGTCGCTGTCAAACCGCACATCAAACTGGGCATCTCTCCCTTCGGCATCCGCAAGAACAGCGATGCCGGCACAGCCGGGATGGAATCCTATTCCGCCATCTACTGTGATCCCCTCGCCTGGATCCAGGACAAAAGC
Organism: bacterium; assembly: GCA_035388125.1. Lineage (GTDB taxonomy): Bacteria > Zhuqueibacterota > Zhuqueibacteria > Residuimicrobiales > Residuimicrobiaceae > JAKPUX01. The sequence goes on from DAOOPF010000010.1 coordinate 3,147, forward strand.
ATCGATTACCTCACTCCGCAGATCTACTGGTCTTTCGGCCTGAACATTGCCGCCTATGGGGCGCTGGTGCCCTGGTGGGCTTCTGTGATGGATGGCCTCCACCTCTATATCGGCCAGGGCGTCTACAAGATGGAGGCGACTGCAGCCTACCCCTCCGGCCAGTGGCCCGCCTCTGAGGCCTGCGATCAGGTGCGTTTCAACCGTGCGACCGACAATGTTAAAGGCAACGTCTTTTACTCCGCCCGTTTTATTCAGAAGAACGTCAAGGGTCTGGCCGACAGCATGCGCACCGATCTCTATGCCCATCCCGCCCTGCATCCGGTCATGGCCTGGAAAGAACAGTTCCCGCCCAACGCGCCATTTTATCTGTGCTTCGATCAATGGGAGGCCGGCAAGCCGGCTAAACTCCACTGGGACCCGCCGGCCATGGCAGCCGACGGCGATACGGCGGTGCGCTATGCCCTCTACCAATTCAGTTCGCTCGAGCCTGGACCTGCCGAACTTGGCGATGTGCGCAACCTGCTCGTGGTCACCGGCAGAACCGAAGCCGAGGTTGCGCCGGCCTCGCTGAATGGCGCCTATGCCTTTGCGGTCACCGCTCTCGATCGCAATGGCAATGAAGGCCCTCTGAGTAACATCGTTGTCATTGCGCCGCCTCCGCAGCCCCTGCTCGCCTGGCCGCTGCCTTACCAGGAGGAGCATGCCGACAGTGTGGTCTTGCGCTGGCATGATCTGAATCTGGTCAGCCGGTATGAAGTGCAGCTCGGTCTGGATTCCACCTTTGCCGGGCCGCTTGTGCTGCACCAGCCGGCGGTCAAAGATACTTTTCTGGCTGCTGCGGAGCTGCGCGCCGGCCTGACCTATTATTGGCGCGTGCGCGCGAGTAATCCGGCCGGCACCGGGGCATTTTCCGCGACCGGGATGTTCCGCTGCAAGAGGAGCCAGATCGCGGGGGTGACGGACGATACCGCTGCGCCGGCGGCCTTTGAGCTGCAGCAGAATTTCCCCAACCCCTTCAATCCCGTCACCATGATCCATTATCAGCTGCCGCGGGACGGCCAGGTGCTGCTGACCGTGCATGATCTCCTCGGCAGGCAGGTGGCGGAGCTGGTGAACAGCAGGCGCGCAGCCGGCCGCCATGTGATCTCTTTCAACGGGGCCGACCTGCCAAGCGGAACCTATCTCTATCGCCTCTTCTATGAGGGACGGATCGAGAGCCGCAGAATGACGCTGATCCGCTGAAGCGAGAGGTGAGAAGCAGGGGGATGTTACGGGATTTTATTCAACAGTCGGGCAGAAATGGCAAGAACACAAAAAAAAGAGCTGAACAGGATTGATCCAGCCGGAGTCAAGGCGGTCCTGGTCTCCCGGCTCCGGTTTATGGGGGATGTGATCCTGACCACTCCCCTGCTGTCCGTTCTGAGGCGGCATTTTCCGGACGCTCGTATCGGCTATCTGGCCGAAAAGCCCTATCACGAGTTGCTCGAGCATCATCCGGATGTGGATGAGCTCTTTGCTTTCAAGCGCGGTGATGACCGCGGCCAGGCCGCCCTGGTGCGCAGCATGCGCCGCCATAAATGGGACGTGGCGATCGACCTCTTCGGCAATCCCCGCTCCGCCATGCTGCTTTATCTGAGCGGCGCGCGCTGGCGCATCGGCGGCGACTTTCGCGGCCGCCGCCTTCTCTATACCCACCGCATCCCGGATGCCGGCCGGCGCATGACCGCCATCGACTTTCATCTGCGCTACCTCGAACCCCTGGGCCTTCAGGCGGCCGCGGCCGCGATGCCCGGCATCGTGGTGACAGAGGCGGAAAAAGAGGCGGCGCGCCGCTATCTGGGGTCGAAAGGCTACGATACTGGCCGTCCGATCATCGGTCTCCATCCCGGCGCCACCTGGCCGGCCAAGCGCTGGTTCCCCGACCGTTTTGCCGCCCTCGCCGCCCGCCTGCTCAATGAAAAGCGGCAGATCCTTTTCACCATGGGACCGGGCGAGGAAGAGATTGTTGATAGTTTGCTCGGTCTGCTGCCGGCCGAACTGCCGCGGCCGGAACTTTTACCCCTGCGGCGTCTTGCCGCTCTGCTCAGCCAGCTCGCACTTTATGTGAGCAATGACTGCGGTCCGCTCCATCTCGCTCCGGCGGTGGGGACCAGGACCGTGGGGATCTTCGGTCCGGGCGAGCCCGATATCTGGTTTCCTTACGATGAAACCGCGGGACACCGAGTAGTTCATCACTCCCTCGATTGCAGCCGCTGTCATCGCGATCTCTGCAGCTCGATGGCCTGCATGCGCGCGATCACTGTGGAGGATGTCATCACCGCGATCCACTCAGCGCTGGCGGATTAAGGGATGGGGAGCGATCGCCAGAATCTGCCGCGCGCCCAGCGGCGGCTCCTGCGCCGCCGCAAATGGACGGTGGCAACCGTTGTGGGCGTGACCTTTTTCTTTCTCCTCTTTTACAATCTCGCGTCCTACCTTTTTCTTCAGCGCATCGGCCGCCAGCTCGAAGAGTCGCTCGACCAGAGGCTTGCCGTAACCGCCTCTCTGACCGCGGAGCTGGTCGAGCTCGGTCTGAACAGCTTCACCGATGCCGGCGAGGCGGAGATTTTACGCGGCACCCTCAATCGCATCCGTCTTGAACATGAGCTTGAGGCCGCCTATCTGGTCGGTCCGGATGGCCGTATCCTCCTCGATGCCCGCCGCGAACTGGAGAACAACATCGGCCGCCCCTACCTGATGGAGGACAGTCTGGCCATCAGGGCGGCTTTTGCCGGCGAGGTGCGGGCCTCGCGTCTGCATACCGTGGCCGGTAACCACTTCAAGAGTGTTTATGCCCCGCTGAGTGACGTCTACGGCAACGACGCAGTGCTCGCCCTGGAGGCGAGTGCCGGTTTTTTGCGCACCATGGCGCAGTTCCGCCGCGCGCTCTATATCGGCGTGATCATCAGCCTGCTGCTGCTCGCTGCGCTGGCCCTCTTTCTTGTCCTGGCCATGCTGCAGTTCCTGCGCACGGAGACCCGTCTTTACCAGTCGGAGCGTCTGGCCAGCCTCGGTCAGATGGCCGCCACGGTCGCGCACGAGATCCGCAATCCGCTGGCCATCATCAAGAGCACGGCCGATGTGCTGCGGGAGAAGCCGCTGCCGCCGGCGAAGAGCGCCGAGTTTTTTAATTATATCGATGAAGAGATCGTCCGCCTCAACCGGATTGTCGGCGATTTTCTCGCCTATTCGCGCGAGCCCAGGCTGGAGATGGCCCGGCACGATCTGGTGCCGCTTCTGCAGGAGCTGGCGGACGGTTTTTCGCGCCAGGGCCGGCGGGTGGAGCTGCAGTGCGCGGAGCCGCAAATCCATCTCCGCTGCGACGCCGGTCAGATCGGGCAGGTGCTCCTCAACCTGCTCCTCAACGCCCAGCAGGCGATGGAGGGGCGCGGAGAGGGCGCTATCATCCTCCGGCTCCGGAAGCAGAGCGCACGGGGACGGAGCCAGGTGATCATCGAGGTGCAGGACAGCGGGCCGGGTCTGCCGGGCCGTGGACGCGATATTTTTGAGCCCTTTTTCACGACCCGGAGCAGCGGCACCGGCCTGGGACTGGCGGTAAGCAAGCGAATCGTTGAGGGACACGGCGGCGAAATCAAAGCCCTTGAGCCCCGGGAAGGAGGCACCCTGATGCGCATGATTTTCCCCGAACACGGGGGGCAAGGTGAGTGATGGAGAGTATGAGCGCGAAATTGCTGATTGTCGATGATGAAAAGCGCATGTGCGCCATTCTGCGCGAGGCCCTGGCGGCACCCGGGTTGGCGGTGACTACTGCCGGGAGCGGCGAAGCGGCCTGGGCGGCCCTGTCGCTCGAGCGCTACGATGTGATCGTGAGCGACATCAAGATGACCGGTATGAGCGGGGTGGAACTGCTCAAGAAGGTCAAGGCCGCCTGGCCAGAAACCGAAGTGCTGCTCATGACGGCCTACGCTGACGCCAGGACCGCGGTGGAGGCGATGAAGAGCGGAGCCTTTGATTATATCATCAAGCCCTTCGAGATCGATGAGCTGCGCCTCAAGGTACGCAACCTCCTTGAGAAGCACCGGCTGAGCGTGGAGAATCGCGATCTGCGCGTCCAGCTCAAGGAGCGCTATTCACTGGAAAATATGGTCGGCAAGAGCGGGGCCATGCAGAAGGTTTATGAGCTGGTCGAAAAGGTGGCGCCGACCGATGCGACGGTGATCATCCGCGGTGAGAGCGGTACGGGAAAGGAGCTGGTCGCCCGGGCGATTCATCAGCGCAGCCGCCGCACCGAGCAGCCCTTCGTTGCCGTGAACTGCAGCGCCCTGCCCGAGACCCTGCTCGAAAGCGAGCTTTTCGGCCATGAAAAGGGGGCCTTCACCGGCGCGGAACGGCAGAAACCGGGACGTTTCGAGCTGGCCGGGACCGGGACCATTTTCCTCGACGAGATCGGGGAACTCACCCCCGCCACCCAGGTCAAGCTGCTGCGAGTGCTGCAGCAGCGGGAGTTCGTCCGTCTCGGCGGCACGGAGACCATCGTCATGAAGGCGCGCATCCTGACCGCCACCAATCGTGATCTGGAAGAGGCTGTGCGCAGCAATACCTTCCGGGAGGACCTCTACTACCGGGTCAATGTCTTTCCGATTCTGCTTCCACCCCTGCGTGACCGGGTGGAGGACATTCCTGAACTCGCGGAGCATTTTCTCGCCAAACAGAGCGGGGATCCGGCGGGGATTGATGGCCGGGCTCTGCAGTGTCTGATGGAGTACAGTTGGCCCGGCAACGTGCGCGAACTGGAAAACATCATCGAGCGCGCTCTGATCATGTCGGGGGGGCAGCAGATCACCGTTAACGATCTCCCCTCCCACCTGCGCGGCCGGGAAGCAGGGTCTGCTGAGCCGGCGCGGGTAGCCCGGGAGATGCCGACGCTGGAGGAGATGGAGCGCCGCCTGATCGACAGGGCCCTGGAAAAGGCGGAGGGCAACAAGAGCATGGCCGCCCGGCTGCTGGGCATCACCCGCCGGCAGCTCTATTCGCGCATGGAGCACTGGGCGATGGGGGGCGGAGAGGAAAATATTGCAGAAGAGGAATGAACTTTTATCCCTTTTTGGCGTTATATTGTAGGCAAAACGCTCTGCTCGGCCGTGGTGATGAATTTTGCTGTTGCAATTTTCATCTTTTTTTGGTTAACTTGTACGTCCAAAGCGCAGCCGTTTCAAACACATCGGAGGAAAAAAATGAAAAAAAGCCTGTGGATGGTCGGACTTGTCTTCGTTCTGGCCCTGGTTTTCAGCATGAATCTCTTCGCTCAGACCGAAAAAGCCCAATACATCGGCGCTGCCAAGTGCAAGATGTGCCACACGGCCAAGGCCAAGGGCGAGGCTCATCCCATCTGGGCCAAATCCAAACATGCCACCGCCTACACCACGCTGGCCACGGAAGAGGCCAAAGCCGTCGGCAAAAAAGCCGGCATCGAAGATCCCCAGAAATCGCCCAAGTGCTTGAAGTGCCACGTCACGGCCTTCGACGCACCTGCAACCGCCAAAGCCGCGACCTATAAAATGGAAGACGGCGTGACCTGCGAAACCTGCCATGGCCCCGGTTCGCTTTACCAGTCCATGAAGGTTATGAAAGCCCTGGCTGCGGGTACCCAGGACCATGCTGCGGTTTCCTACAACCCCGGCGACTTGAAGTCGTGCGTCAAATGCCACAATCAGGAGAGCCCGACCTACAAGCCGTTCAAGGCCGAGCAGGACTGGAAGAGCATCGCGCATCCCACGCCCAAGGGTTGACAGAGGCGCGCGCGGCTCGCAGTCGATCCCGTGAGTACATCACCCGCCGCCGCTCCTGACCAGGAGCGGCACGGGGCAGAAATAGTTATGAAAAAAGGCCGGATGGTTCACCATCCGGCCTTTTTTTATTGCTGCAGCCATCTCAGCACTTTTTGCGGCGCGTCAGCGAGAGACCGCCGAACCCCGAGATCACGGCGATGTAAAAGCCGAAATCATACCACCAGCCCCGGTTGAAGGGCTCGTAAATACGCACCTGGTCGTTGAAGAGGCCGGCGATCAGAGTGACCGGGGCGATCCAGCCATGCCAGACGCCGGCGAGAAAACCCGCCGGGCCGGCGGCGGTGTACTCGCCCGTGCCGGGGGCACAGGCGGCCAGTACGAGCAGAGCGGCCAGCAGGAGGAGCGGCAAAAGAGGGAAAATGCGTTTCATCAATAATCTCCTTGGCTATATTGAGCTTAACGGACCAGAAACATGCGGCGCGAGCGGGTAAAGCCCTCGCCGGAAAGTCTGGAGAAATAGAGGCCCGAGGCGACCACCCTGCCCGCTTCGTCACAGCTGTCCCATACCGCGGCATGCTCTCCCGCCGCCTGCGGCCCCTGGTGGAGGCTGCGTACTCTGCGGCCCTGCAGATCGTAAATTTCGAGGCGGATATCGCCTGCGGCCGGGAGCAGATAGCGGATGGTGGTGGAGGCGTTGAAGGGATTGGGATAGTTGGGCAGCAGCCGGGCTGCGCCGGCGGGCAGGCTCTCTTCCGCCCGGGCGAGGCCGGTGCTTTCGCTCTGGAGGAGGAAGCGCACCGCATCCGCTCTGAGCACAGCGCCGGCGGTCTGTCCGCCAACGTGGATGACCTGGACGAATACGGGCCTTCCCGCCAATAGATCGTAGCGGCCGAGCTCAACCCATCCGCCGCTGCCGGCGTTCTGGTCGATGTAGAGCGAGTCGATGGTCCGCCCCTGCCCCAGGATTTTGTAGAGGGCGTGATCGGTGGCATTCACCGTTGCAGGCACAATGATCGAGACCGCATAGGTGCCGCTGCGCGGCAGAGTGGCCGAGAATTGCGCCCAGGAGGCCTTGGGGCTGCCCAGTGCTGAATAGCGGCTGCTCTCACCGTAGGCCTCTACGGAGGATTTTGCCCATTTTCCGTATTCGTAATAGCTGCCGTAATCATCGTTATCGACGGTGACGAAGAACGCACTGGCCTCGACGATGAGCGGGAGCGCGCGGTGCGGCGCAGCGGGATCATCGCTGACGATCACCAGGGAGTCGGTCGCCGTGATCGCCCGGTCAGCGTAGAATTCGACGGTGAGGTCGATGCTGCCGAAAGGGGGGATGGTCAGCGGGCCGGCAGTGCTGAGCTGAAAGTGGCTGTCCCGGGTGGAGATGGAGTGGATGGCGAGGGGGCCGGAGCCGGCGTTGCGGATCTGCAGCGGTTTGACCACACGGGTGAAAAGGCTGGTCTCGCCGAAATGGAAGAGCTCGGGGATCACCTCCAGCTGGCGGTCGGGGATGATGGGGGTGATCCGGAGAGCGTCGAGGCTGAATTCGCGAGCCGCTGCGCTGCGGTTATGGGCGATCATGTAAAAGGCGGGAGAGCCGGCCGGATCGAGTTCGCAGACGGCGATGCGGTGCCAGCGTTTGGCAGCTTGGGCGCCGGTGATGGTCTTCTTCCAGACGATGCGGCCGGACTGGGTCACGATGGCGGTGAGGGTGTCGGCAGGATTGGTTGTCGGTGCAAACTGGCAGAAGAGCTGATAAGCCCGCTTTTCCCGCACAGGCAGCTCGTAGCGGACCACCGCCGAATCCCCGCCGGCGATGGTGGCGGCGCGGGCGTCCGTTCCCCAGGCGAATTTGTCGATGGTCGAAAAAATGGGGGTTTGTTCGCGATAGGCGCTCGATTCGTTGTCCAGAAAAATGTCATCCGGCAGGTAGCGGATCAGCTGTATGGTCTGGTTGCCGACGGTATCACAAAGCGCCACCCCGGCTTTGACCAGGTGGTCACGGCCGAGAGGCGAAACCGCCTCCCAGGTGGTGGCGGCGGTTCGCGTGCAGGGGAGGATCCGGTAGCGATTGTAGATATCCTTGATGGCGATAAAAGGCTGCTTCTGGAAGATGGGTTCGTCGGTCCGAATCAGAAAGACCGGCTGGTCAGCCGGGCCCATATCGGTGAAGGTCAGTTCCGGGGCCTGTTTGTCACTGGTTTTAAGCCACGCCTGATAGCCGTCGACGGCGGTCATGTAATGAAAACGGACCCGGGGATAGCGCTTGGCCGCTTCGACGATGAGCGCATGGGCCTTGAGGATCTGTTCGGGAAAATCCGTCTCCGGCAGATGCGACCAGAGGCAGGCGAGCTGGTCTTCTCCGGCTGCAGCCCCGGCGAACATTTTTTCGACGACAGTGCTCTTCAGGCTGTTCAGATAGATGCAGCGGACATTCCAGCCTCTGGAGCCGCCCGGGAGCTGATAGTTGGCCGGGGAGGGCTGATAGGGCACCCATCTGGAAGTGGCGAGCGACCAGTCATAGATATTATTGGTCGGTTCCTCCGAAGTGAGTTTTTTCGAAGGGTAGGCGTTGTGGAGTGAAAAGGGGAGCAGCTCGTCCAGATAGGCCTGCCAGCTGTTATCCATATAGTGCCAGCCGCTCCGGAAGGAGACCGGAAAAACCTCCTCCTCGAGCAAATAGTGGCAGAGGGTGAGGTCAAAGTCTTCGCGGCACTGTTCAAAGCTGCGCGCCTGGTTCCAGCAAAAGATGCCATCGCCGTTCTCGTCGGTCCAGTCCCAGGTATGGTAATGGAGGCTCAACTCGTCACCGACCCGGGCGAGCCGTTCGCCATGATAGCGTTTCATCAGATGCAAGGCGATGGTGTTGGCGAGCGGGACGTCGCAGTTGTCGGCGTGGCGAAAGAGATTGCCGCTGTGCATCCACCAGGTGAAGGGCATGGCGCGGCCCCCGGAGTCGCGAAGAGGGGCGCGGAAGGTTTCGTTGATGACGACCGCCGCATTGCTGGCCGGGGCGGAATAGGTCTCGGGCTGGTAATGGCTGACATAGCGGGTTGTGCTCATGCCATCCCAGATGCTGGTGTCGGAGCCGAAAACCAGATAGAGATCGCCCTGGCTGTAGAGAGAGGGGGCGAGGAGCAGAAGGATAAGGATGAGGATCATTCTGTCACCGCCTGCTCCAGTCCAGCGCGGTCGCGGCAGGCGGCTTCTGTTGCTGCCAGGCCGACGGGGATTGGTTCAATGTTTCCAAACTGTGCTCCTTGTGCCGGAATCGGAAAGAGCCGGGGGCTGAGGCTGAGGGTTAATCAGCCTTTTTATCGACGCGGATCTTGAGTTCGCCGATGCCGGTCGAGACGACCAGATAAAGCGATTTTTTCTGTTTTTCGTAATTGCGAGAGTAGTAATAGGAGCCATCCTGGGTGAACCAGTTGGGATAGTCGACGCTCGAGAGGAAGAGAAACTTGGAGACCTTGATTTTGACACCGATCTTCTCGGGGACGATGATCGTGCTTTCGCCGATCTCGAGATCGATCCGGGCCATCGCCTGTTCGATCTCCTCACCGTTGAAATCGATCACCATGGAGCCGACACTGCTGTTGATGTCGGCTTCAACGAAACGGGCATTGCCGAGGTTGTAGAGCTTGACCTCGCCGACCTTGAAATCAACGTCGAATGTTTTCATCTCGCAGCGGTTGGGTTTGTCGAAATCGATGCGGGTTTCGCCGGCATAGCTGCGGATCTCGAGGTTTTTGATGCGCAGGTCGCCCACTGTCATGTTGAGTGCGCCGGCCTTGATTTCCAGATTCAGCGCCAGATCGGCCTTGGGCGGCAGGCCGATGCGGATGCGGGCGTATTTGGATTTGTCATCAGCGCTCTTTTTGGTCATCGCCCAATTATCATGATCGACAAAGAGCTCGAGCACATCGGTGTCTTCATCGAGATTGACATCGGCCCGGCATCTCTCCCGGTCATATTCGATCAGGATGTGGCAGTCGTTATCCTCGCTGCGGAACATCTCGATCTTGCCGCCATCGACGCGCAGGTCGACTTGCAGCTCGCCGCGTATCCGGTACTTCTTGTCGATGGTGACGATGTCCGCCTGTGCGCCGGCGGTCAGGGCGCATAAGAGCAGTGCGAGCAGGGAGATGGGTTTCATGCTTTCCTCCGGGAATTGGGGAATGATCTGATCCTTATACGCCAAAAAGGCGAAAAAGTTTGCATTACATTTCCGTCTGGCTGCGCAGTTCGTCGAGCAGGGCCTGCATGTCGGCGGGGATGGCGCTTTCGAAGCGTTTCATCTCGCCGGTGATGGGATGGATAAATGCGAGGGTGCGCGCGTGGAGCATCTGCCGGGTGTATGTCTTGAGCAGGTGCAGGCCGAGTTGGGTCTTGTCGTGATTCAACCCGGCCAGTTGTTTGGTGCGTCCGCCGTAAGTGGCGTCGGCAAAGACCGGGTGGCCGAGGCTGCTCATATGGACCCTGATTTGATGGGTGCGGCCGGTCTCGAGGTTGAGCTGCATGCAGCTGGTGAGGGGCAGCTCTTCCAGCACCTGATAGTGGGTGACCGCCATCTTGCCCTCCGGATGGATCATCATGCGCAGCCGGTCCTTGGGATTGCGCATCAGGGCCGCACGGACACAGCCCTGCTTTTGGCGGAGGTGGCCCCAGACGATCGCCCGGTATTCGCGTTCCATCTTGTGCTCGGAGAGCTGCCGGGCCAGTCCGACGTGGGCCAGGTCGCTTTTGGCGACGACCAGAAGGCCGGAGGTATCCTTGTCGAGCCGGTGTACCAGTCCCGGACGGGCATCGCCGCCGATGCTGGAGAGGCTGCGGCAGTGGGCGAGCAGGGCATTGACCAGAGTACCGCTGAGATTGGCATAGGCGGGGTGGACGACCATGCCCGCCGCCTTGTTGACTACCAGCAGGTGTTCGTCCTCAAAGACGATCTCCAGGGGGATCTCTTCGGGCTCGACATCAGTGGGAGCGGTGGCGGGAAAGGTAACAACGATGGTTTCGCCCGGGCGCACCAGGTGGCCGGCCTTGGTGGGCTGGCCGTCCACAAAGACAGCGCCCTCGTCGATCAGGCGTTTGAGCTTTGCACGCGTGACCGCGGGCAGACGGGCAGCCAGGTAGAGGTCGAGCCGCTCCTTCCCCTGAGCCGGGGCGACGACGAATGCAAGGGTTTGTTCTGCCATCGCCGGTTCATCCGGGCTTAGAGAGCCGGCTCGCCCCAGGTGGCGATGACCCGTTTTTTAAAGTCACCCTTTTCAGCCTCGAGTTTGGCCATGTCGAGCCCGATGTAGCGCTGTGCTTTGGCCTTGGTCGAGATGTCCGGCATGGGCACCGGCAGCTCTACGCCCAGCCGGCCCAGGAGACCGGCGAGGATGGTGCGGGCCTCGGCCGCTTTCTCGATGGCGTTGCCCAGGATGCGGGCGCATTCGATGGGGGCGTGAAAACTCCCGCCATGGCTGGCCACGACAAAGTCCCAGCGCCACTGGGCCTGGCGGATGAGCTGGTGGACCGCCTTGATCTGTTCGGGGGTGGCCCCGTGATCCAGGGCGACGCGGGTTTCGATATGGGCCTTGACCAAAAGTTCTTCGGCCATCCCCGCCAGCTGACGCACCTTCTCCTGACGCTCCTGAACGTTGCCGATCAGCTCTTTCTCGCTTTCACGATGACAGACCTGGCAGGAACCGGCCACATTCTCGAGCGGGCTGCTGATCTTGTGGTTGGTGAACTTGACCCCGCCCTCGCTGCGATAGGGCATGTGGCAGTCGGCGCAGGCGAGGCCGCGCTGGAAATGGATGCCCATCTGGAAAATCTCCCAGTCGGGGTGCTGCGCCTTGATCATGGGGGTGCCGCTGATCTGGTGGGTCCAGTCAACGTGCTCGATCTTGTCATAATAGGACTGGATCTGCTCGGCGGTGGAACCCTCGTCCCAGGGAAAGGTGAGGTATTTTTCTTGCTTGCCCTTGAAATAGTACTCGACATGGCACTGGGCGCAGACCTGGGAGCGCATCTGCTGGTGGGTCGACTCTTCGATCTTTTTGCCCTGGCGCTGGTAGGCCTCGATGAGGGCGGGCCGGGTGATGCGCAGATTCATGGTCTTGGGATCGTGGCAGTCCTGGCAGCCGATGTTGTTGACGACCTCGGGGCCGAGATCCTCCCATTTGGCCTTGTAAAACTCCGCGGCGCCGATCTTGTTCATCAGGCGCGGGACGTCAGTGCTTTTACAGGACCAGCAGGTGCCCGGCTGCGGGACTGCCGTGCGTAGGGTGTTGCGGATATCCTCGACAGCATGATAGTGGCCGCGGCCCTGCTTGTAGTCGCGGCTGAAAGCGTAGCCTGCCCAGAGGACGACCAGACGGGGATAGCGCTCGAGGGCATCGATGGTGGCCGAGCCCCCGTGCGGGGAGGCGAAAGAGGTGTCCGCCGTGGCGCGATAGGTCTCATACTCACGGGGATAGTTTTCGCCCCAGGCGGCATTGCTCGGTTCCCAGTCGGCGATGGGTTTGACCGGCTGCAGCAGTTGATAGGATTCGCTGCGGCGCTCGAGGACTGAGGCGCCGAAGAGGCCGATCAGAAAGACCACGACTGCGGTGGCGATGAAGAGCAGCCAGTAAAAAAGGGGTTTTTGCGTAAATTTGGTTTGATCGCCAGACATGATGTTCTCCGGGCAGATTAAGGTTCAGGATCGATGGCGGCATGCTGCCGGGGCTGCATCAGCCATGGGGGCGCGGCGGGGGTGAGGCTGGGCACGCGCACCATGGGGACCGAGGCCAGGCTGTTGACCCGGCCGTGCGGAGTGCCGGCATGGCAAGCCACGCAGCTTTTATCGGGCACACCGCTGCGGGGCGTGGCGGCAGCGAACTTGTACATCGGCAGTTGTTCGACCAGCTGACGATGGCAGCGGATACAATTCTCGCGGACCACACCGGCCCCGGCCGATTTGATGCGGATGACCTGCGGCTCGAGACGGAAGGTGAACATAAAGGCGTGGCGCAGCCCGTCCTGCGCCTTGAAAGCGTAGTGACGGATGAAGGAGTCGTGGGGCACATGGCAATCATTGCAGGTCGCAACCCGGGCATGACTGCTGCGCTGCCAGGTGGCGAACTGTGACCGCATGACATGGCAGTTGAGACAGGTGAGCGGATCATCCGAAAGGTAGGAGGTCGCCCTGGCCAGGTGGAGAGTAAGGCCGCCAAGCCCGGCGAGAAGGGCCAGCAGGAGCAGCACAGGGAGCCGCCAGTTCGGCGGCGGCGAGATTTTATTAATCAGGCGGCGAAAGTCGAGCTTCATGAGCGCTTTCCGTTGGAGTGACAGATCTGCGTCGGGGCAAGGTAACCAATCCAGCGGCTAAAATCAAGCAAAATGTCGGCCGCTGCATTTTTGACAGGGCCCGCAGCCTAGTCGCCGGCGAGCTTTTTTATCTCCGCAAAGACCTGGTGAAATTCCGCCTCGTCGACTTTCTGGTCCTTCAGCGCTTCTCTGAACTTTTCCAGCAGAGTCTGCATCTGCATGATGTCGATTTTGCCCTCTTTTACCCTGGCGTCGATCCGGTTAAAAACCTCTTTGACATCCTCTTTGTTCACATCGGCGGGCAGGTTTTCAAGCAGAGAGGTCTCGATGAGCGGAATGCTCTTTTCAATGGCCACACGGGCGATCTTGTCCTTGTTGAGGTAGAGATAGGCCAGGCCGGCGATCAACAGGATCAGGATGGCAAGCAGGAATTTTTTCATCTCGGTTCCTCCGGATAATAGGTGACCAACCAACTTGCGGCTGTGATAACCTCTAGTATAGGATACATCAAAAACAGGAACAAAGCAATAAAAAAGCGCAGCTTCCTTCACGCTTTACCGAACAGGCGGGACCGGCGTGGAAAAACTCCTTGCTTCTGTGGCTGTTTTTGCTTAAATTTCTCAATGGTACAAAAAAATACGATCAGAGAGGAGGTTGATTTCTGAATGCCAGGAGTTCGCATTCGTGAAAACGAACCCTTTGAAAGAGCTTTGAAGCGTTTTACCAAGGCTTGCGAAAAAGCAGGTCTGATGTCCGACATTAAAAAACATCAGCACTTTGAGAAACCGAGCGAAAGACGCAAACGTAAGCTCAATGCGGCGCGTCGCAAGATGCGCAAGCTGCAGATGATGGATAGGTAAGGCCCCATTCACCAGCGTTTTGGCTAATTGGAGTGACCATGAGTCTTCTGGACCGGCTCACTGAGGATATGAAATCCGCCATGAAGGCGGGCGAAACCGTACGACTCGGTACAATTCGCCTGCTGCGCGGTCAGATCAAGGATGCCGCCATCGACAAGCGGGCCGATCTGACCGATGACGAGATGCTCGGCGTCCTCGCCAATGCTGCCAAAAAACGCCGTGAAGCCATCGAAGCGTACCAGAATGCCAACCGCCAGGATCTTGCCGGCAAAGAAGAGGCCGAGCTGGCGGTGATTCAATCCTATCTCCCCGCCGCACTTGATGCCGCTGAAATCGAAGCGATCATCGACCGGGCCATCATAGAAGCTGGAGCCCAGACCATCAGGGATCTTGGCAAAGTGATGCCTCTGGTTATGAGTGCGACCAAAGGAAGAGCGGATGGCAAAATGGTCAGTGAGATGGTACGCCGTAAACTGAGTCTGTGACGATCGGTTTTCTGCAACTGAATTGAGTGAATAGAGCGTCGCATGCACGGGCGCTCTGTTCACTTTTTTTATGGCGCAGTAAATCAGGATGAGGAAATGAGCCCGTTTGACTTGATCATCATCGCCGCCCTGGTCTGGTTCGTCTACAAAGGGGCGAAAATCGGCCTGGCCAAGGAACTGGTCGGCTTGACGGGATGGCTCATTGCGGCACTGGTGGCCCTCAAACTGGGTGGCCGGGCCGGCGCCATGGCGGTGAGCTTTCTGCCTTCGCTCAAAGCCGTGCCTGTGGAGCTGACCGGATTTCTCATCGCCCTCATCGGCACCCATATTTTCTTCCGCTTTCTCGGCTACCTTTTCAATAACATGCTCGGCAATAACGGCCAGAGCACCCTTGACAGGATGGGCGGCGCTTTTATCGGTTTCGTCAAGGGCGCCTTCATCATCAGTGTCATCGCCCTGGCCCTCAACAGCCTCAACCTCGGCAGCCGGCTCGAAGGCTATCAAAGCAGTTCCTCCCTTTTTCCGCATATGTCCAAATTCGCCCAAATGGTCGTCGATCAAGTGATCCGCGCAACACCCTCCGCGGGGGGGCGGGAAGCCGCGCGCCCGGCAGAGGACTATCCTGAAGAATGATTTCCGCTTTTCAAACACTTGAATTTGACCGGGTGCGCGAAAAACTGGCCGAGTGCACCAGCTCGGAACCTGGCCGGGAGCGCGCCCTCCTCATCAAACCCTTCGCCGACGAGACCGCACTGGCTGAGCGGATGGCGCAGACCACCGAAATGCGCGATCTGCTCGACTATGACCAGGGCCTGCCCATCGACGGCATCCATGATCTAAAGCCCCATATCCGGAGCCTGCGCATCGGCGGCAGCTACCTCTCCCCTGAAGAACTCATTCCGGTGCTGAACACCCTCGGGACGGTCCGTCGGCTGCGGCTCTATTTCGCCGCGCGCAGGGAGAAGGTACCCCACCTTGAACGTATCGCCGGCCGGCTCGAGCCCAGGGAAGCCATCGAGAAAGAGATCCGCCGCTGCATCGATGAGAATACCCTCGCTGTCAAGGACGAGGCCTCACCGGAACTGGCGGCGGTACGCAAGCTGCTGGCAAGGGCGCAAAACCACGCCCGCCAGCGCATGGAGTCGATGCTGCGCACTCTGGCAGGGCAGGGCGTGCTCCAGGAGAATCTGATCACCGTGCGCAACGGCCGGCTGGTCCTGATGGTCAAGGAGGAGTACAAGCGCAAGGTGCGGGGACTGGTGCTCGACCAGTCCGCGAGCGGGTCGAGTATTTTTGTCGAACCGATCGAGTCGGTGGAGGACAACAACCGCATCCGCGAACTCGAGGCCGATGAAGCCCGGGAGGTGGAACGGATCCTGCGCCATCTCGCCGACCTGCTGCGCGAGGCGCTGCCTCTCCTAGAGGCCAATCTTGAACTTCTCACCCAACTCGACCTCCTCTATGCCCAGGGGATCTTTTCGCGCCGGCTCAATGCCCATCCGCCTGAACTCGCCTCGGAGCCGCTCCTTCACATTGCCGGCGGCCGTCATCCCCTGCTGGTGCTGCGCATGGGAGAAAAAGAGGTCATCCCGCTTGAAATCACGCTCGGGGAAGATTATCACACGATCATCATCAGCGGCCCCAATGCCGGCGGTAAAACGGTGGCCCTCAAAACGGTGGGTCTGCTCACCCTGATGGCCCGCTGCGGGCTGCATATCCCGGCTCTGCCCCATTCGCGCATCGGTGCCATCAGCGCGGTCTACGCCAGCATCGGCGACCAGCAGTCGATCGACAACGATCTCTCCACCTTTTCCTCCCATCTGACCGGACTCAAGGCCATCGCCGAAACCGCCGGATCCGGCAGCCTTGTGCTCATTGACGAGATCGGCGCCGGAACCGACCCCGAAGAGGGCTCGGCGCTGGCCATGGCCATCCTGGAAAAGCTCACCGCCAGCCATGCCCTCTCCCTGGTCACCACCCACCAGAGCGCACTCAAGGCTTTCGCCTATC
Source organism: bacterium (assembly GCA_035388125.1). GTDB lineage: Bacteria > Zhuqueibacterota > Zhuqueibacteria > Residuimicrobiales > Residuimicrobiaceae > JAKPUX01. The sequence goes on from DAOOPF010000010.1 coordinate 19,587, forward strand.
GCACAGAAGGGGTGGAGAACGGCTCCATGGCCTTCGATATCGAAACCCTCCAGCCCACCTACCATTTCCGCGCCGGCATCCCCGGCTCCAGTTATGCCTTTGAAATCGCCGGCCGTATGGGTCTTTCGGCCGGCTTGATCAGCCGGGCCCAGGAGCTGGTCGGCGCGCAAAAGGACAGGCTGGAAGGTCTTATCCTCGAGCTTGAAGGCAAGATCCAGCACCATACCGAGATGGGCCGCCAGGCCGACCTGCGCGAAATCGAATACCGCGGCCTGCTCAAACTCTATCAGGAGCGCACCGATCAACTGTGCCGCGAGGAAAAGGCCTTGAAACGCAAGGCCGCAGAAGAGGCCGATGAGATCCTGCGCCGGACCAACAGCACCGTTGAGTCGGCGATCCGGGAGATCAGGGAAAAGCAGGCGCAGACCGAGGCGATCCGTACGGCCAAAGAGGCGCTTGAATCGCGCCGCCGGGAGGTCGGGCAGGTGATCGAAAAGACGCGGGCCGTGGAACCTCCTCCCCCTGAAGAGAGTGTGGAGCCGGGGCCGATCCGTGTCGGCGATGCCGTGCGCTGGGAGAAGATGAGCAGTGTCGGGGAGGTCGTTTCGGAGCCCGACCAGCAGGGCCGGGTGCTGGTCAGGGTTGAGGGCGTGAAAATCAGGGCTCCACTTGCCGAGCTGCGCAAGAGCAGCCGGAAAGAGCTCCGCCGCAGGGGGGGCACCAGGATACTCCTCGATGAGGAGGCGCCGGTGCGGAACGAGGTGGATCTGCGCGGTCTGCGTGCAGAGGAGGCGATCGAGCGGGTCGAACTCTATCTGGACGAAGCGATTATGGCCGGCTATTCGGAGGTGCGCATCATCCACGGCAAGGGGACCGGCGCCCTGCGCGCATCGATCGGCCGCTTCCTGCGCGACCATCCCCGCGTTGCCGGCGCACGCCTCGGCAACTGGAACGAGGGCAATACCGGTGTGACGGTGGTTGAACTGCGGCTCGACTGATCACGCCCGCGAACAGGCGGCACTGAACTGGAGATGCGAGCAATGAACCTGTCGAAAGAGCGGGATGAAGCAGTCGCTGCAGCGCGTGCGGCGGGCCGCCTGCTTATGGAACACCTGGGCGCCATCGAGCAAAGGCATATCGACCGCAAAGGGGCAGCCGATTTTGTCACTTTTGTCGACAAGAGTTCGGAGAGGCTGATTATCGGCCGGCTCGCTGCCGCCTTTCCGGAGGACAGTTTTTACGCGGAAGAGTCGAGCCGTGCTGCTGCGGGCGGCCGGCGCTGGATCATCGATCCCCTCGACGGCACGACCAATTATATTCACGGCATCGCGGTTTTTTCGATCGCCATCGCGCTGGAGGTGGAGGGGGAGATCGTCTTCGGCCTGGTCCTTGACCAGGTCCACGATGAGCTCTTCATGGCCGAAAAGGGAGGCGGCGCTTTACGCAATGGCGAGCGCATCCGTGTCTCCCTCGTGATCGATCCCTCCCTCGCGCTGCTCGCCACCGGATTTCCCTTCAAGCAGAAACACAATCTCGGCAAATATCTCGCTTCGTTCGAAGAGCTCTTTCAGCAGGTCAGCGGAATCCGGCGCATGGGCTCGGCTGCGCTCGATCTCTGCAATGTAGCCTGCGGCCGGTATGAGGGATTCTGGGAACTCGGGCTCGCGCCCTGGGATGTGGCGGCCGCCTCATTGATTTTGCAGGAGGCCGGCGGCAGGATCACGGATTTCAGCGGCGGCGGACAGGCGATCTGGAGCGGTCACGTCCTGGCCTCCAACGGCCATCTGCACGAGCTGCTGCTGACGGCGGCGCGCCGCCACCTCGCGACCCTGATGACGGCAGGGTGATCGATGCCGCGCCCCCTCCGCATTGGCCTGCTTGCCATCATCCTGGCGGTCTTGATCTGGTATGGCCACAGCGCCAATCCGGCCGTCACCCTGCGCGACTGTCTCGCCGAGCCGGCGCGTTTCGATGGACAGCGCATCACGGTCGCCACCGAGGTGACTGTGGTGCAGACCTGGCCGGACAGTCTGCTCATCCACCAGGCGGGGCTGACTATGAAGGTGAGCGGCCCGCCCGGGAAAGCCCGGCCCGGCGATTATGTCAGTCTTGTCGCCCGCTTCCGCACTTCCGGACGCCTGGAACTGGAAGCCCTCCATCCGGCCAGGGGGCGCCGCGCCAAGATCATCTGGTCGATTCTGCCGCTCCTGCTGCTGGCGGTTTTCTGGCTGGCTGCTTACCGTTTCGACGTGCGCGGATTTTACTGGGAGGAGCGTCAGCGATGCCGGATCTCGTGACCCATGGCTTTGCAGCCTGGCTGCTGATAAGGCCGCAGCGCTGGCAAAAGGTGCGGCTCCTCTTTTTTCTCGGCACCTTCCTGCCCGACGTCATCTCCCGCCCTCTCTATATCCTCTTTCCGCGTTGGCAAAGCTGCACGGTGGCGATGCACACCCCCCTCTTCGCCCTGCTCAGCGGCCTGCTGGCGGCGGAATTCATGGCCCCCGAGCTGCGCCGTGCTGCGCGTGCAGCCATCAGCGCGGGTATAGTGCTCCACTTCAGCCTCGATGTGATGCAGAGCCATCTTGGCGCCGGCTATTACTGGTTCTTCCCTTTTTCCTGGCGGAGTTTTGAACTGGGATGGTTCTGGCCCGAGGCGACGGTGGCGTGGATACCCCTCTGGCTGGCCATTTTCACAGGTGGAGAAGTTGTGCTGGCCTGGCGCCGCCGGCGTCTGCGCGCCTAATTGGCGGCCAGCCACTCCTGCGCCGCCCTGATCTTGTTCGCTGCCCGCCCCTTCACCTCTTCGGCTACCCGGCAGTCCGCCACCTCCTGATAATAGCTCCGTGCCAGATCATGCTCTCCGATCCGTTCATGGCATTGGGCCATCTTCCAGAGAATCACCAGCTCATTATAGCCGTTATTGTGCTGCGCCTCCTGCGTGCTCTGCAGGAGTTTCGAATAACTCTCGATCGCGGCGCTATAGTCAGTCTTGAGGAATTGGGCCTCGGCGAGAGGCCAGAGAAAAAAGCGGCTGGCGGGGTAGCGCTCCAGTCCCTTGCGCGACCAGGAGATGGCGCGGTCGTACTCCTTTTCGCGGATGGAGATCCAGGCGAGATTGGACCAGGCTGAAGCGGGGGAGAGCTGCGCGCAGTCCGCGGCGTGTGTGATCATGGCGATCCCCTCGCGCCGGCGGTCGGGAAAAAAAGGCAGCCAGGAGAGCTTGATGGTGATGCGGCTGCGCCAGTACTGATAGCTGCCGACGCCGAGCAGGGCATCGCACCAGGTCGAGTCCCGTTTCAGGAGGGGCTCGAGATAATCGAGGCTGCTCTGGATGGCGCGATATGCGGGCCAGTATTTGCCGTCGCGGCTGAGCTGGGCGCTCTTGTAGGCGTAAGCGGCGCCGGCGTAGAACATCGCCTCGGGATCATCCGGCTGCCGGCGGAGCTGCTGCATGGCGCGGTGGATGGCCATCTCGAGATCGCCGTAAAAGAACGCCTGCCACTCCCCGCTTTCAAAATCGAGCATCATCGACTGATGGATGGCGGCGCGGTAAAAGGGGCCTTCGGGCCGCGCCGGGTAATCATCTGTGATTCGGCCGAAGAGTTCCAGGGCCCGGTCATAGTCGTGAGTGACCCCCCATTCCACGCCCTGTCTCAACAGCGAGGCTGGGGGTTGACCGCAGAGGGGAGCGTTTGCAGCCATCAGGAGCAGTGCAAGAAGAAGAGAACGACAGGAGCGGATGACGGGTTCGGGCATAGGGCTCCGCGCAAAAAAAAAGCCTGTCGTTTGGACAGGCTTTTGATGAATAATACGGACTAGTCCAGAATGAACTCGAAAGGATCTACCGGTTTGCCATCCACGATAACTTCGTAATGGAGATGGGGCCCGGTGGAGCGCCCGGTATCGCCGACGCGGCCGATAACGGTATAACGGTTTACGGTTTGACCCGGCTTGACGTTGATTTCATCGAGATGAGCATAACGGGTCAAACGGCCATAGCCATGATTGATCAGCACGTACTTGCCGTAATCATAGTTACGCTGGTATTTTTCGACCGCTTCAACCACTTTACCGTCTGCGCTCGCATACACCTCTGTGCCGCGGGGGGCTGAAAAATCGACACCGGTGTGATGCTTGAAACGATCGATGAATGGATCCAGACGATAGCCAAATTTGTCGGTTACTCTTCCTCCGCCCAATGGCCTGATAGAGGGAATCTGTTTCAGCCTGCGCAGGTTGTCAGAATATTCCTTCATGATCTCCTGGCGGCTCTCAACGGCCAACTCCGCACGCTGCGAGAGGTTTTCCAGCAGGTCTTTCATCTGGTAAGCCTGCTGATTCACATTGCCTGATCCGTAGGCAAGATCGATCGCGGATGCATTGACTTTGCCCCCTGTCCCCAGCTTTTTGATATCGCTGTTGATGGTGGGCATGTCAACAAACACGCGTAAATCATCATCCTGCTGCTCGACGGAGTTGAGCTTGGCCTCGATGACCTGGACCTGTTTGCTCATGTCTCCGAGTAAGGATTGCAATCGGCTGTTACTCCGGCTTAGATTGGCCACCTGATAGTCTCTGAAAAGCGCATTGATCAATCCGACGCTGACCGAGACCAGCAGCACGATCGCAGCAATACCCAACGCAATAATACCGACAATCTTTTTCCAGCCGAGGCTGATTTCCTTAAGTTCTGTACCCCCCAAAGAGAAATAGAGCAGCTTCATCTGTTTGTTGCGCATTTCTATTTCCTTTGAGCTTAATGATAGGTTTTTTCTCCCGTCCTTGGACGCCACTTCAGTTGATACGTTGACACTTGGGGATGGATGAGGAAGGCGAATGTACTAATTTAGTAACCTTTAGGAAATTTGTCAAGGAAAAATTACTATCAAAAATGTAAGTCAATGATAAATATGGTGGTTGTCAGCCAAGATATTTTCTGAGCAGGTTGCTTCTGGAGTTGTGGCGCAGCCGCCGCAGGGCTTTTTCCTTGATTTGGCGGACCCGTTCGCGGGTCAGAGTGAAGCGCTGGCCGATCTCCTCGAGGGTGAGGGGATGCTCCATGCCGAGACCGAAGTAGAGGCGGATGACCTCGGCTTCACGGGCATCGAGCGAGGCCAGGGCGCGCTCGATCTCGATGCGCAGGGATTCGGCCTGCAGCTGTGAATCCGGCGCGGGCATCTCGAAATCCTCAATGACATCCATCAGCTTGTTCTCTTCCTCTTCGTCGATGGGGGCGTCGAGTGAGAGCTGCTTGCTGGTGTTGCTCATCAGATCCGAGATGTCGGCGGGGCTCATATCCATCTCTTCAGCCAACTCATCCTTGGTCGGCTCGCGTTCGTACTCCTGTTCGAGCGTCGAGAAGAGTTTTTCGATCTTGTTGAGGGCGCCGATGCGGTTGAGGGGAATGCGGACGATACGGGACTGTTCGGCGAGTGCCTGGAGGATGGACTGGCGGATCCACCAGACGGCATAGGAGATAAATTTAAAGCCGCGGCTTTCATCAAAGCGGGTGGCCGCTTTGAGCAGGCCGAGGTTGCCCTCGTTGATGAGATCCCCGAGGGAGAGGCCCTGGTTCTGGTACTGCTTGGCGACACTGACGACAAAACGGAGGTTGGATTTGGTGAGGATCTCCAGCGCTTCCTGATCACCCGCACGGATGCGCCCGGCAAGCTCAATCTCCTGACTGGCCTGGAGCAGCGGAATCTCGTTGATCTCGCGTAAATACCGGTCAAGCGAGTCTTCGATATTTGCAGTCTGGAATAGTATTCCGGTCCCTGCCAATCTCATTTCCCCTGGTTTTGACATCAGTGCCCGCTTTCCCTGATCGCGCTAATATACTGAAAGCAGTTCTAATTGTCAATATCTGATTTGCGCAACTTCATTTTTATATTCATAAATAGGTTAAATTCGCGACCGATGCAAAAATGATTTGACATTGACGGAAATCTTTCTATATTAACTATTAGAATATTCTGCAATGTCGATAATAAAGGCCGGGTCATGACCAAACGTTCATTTTCAGGCATCATATTCGCTCTTCTGGCTCTGGGATCACTTTTGCATGCCGGCGCGATCATCTCCACCTTTCAGGGGGAGGCCGGCTACAATCAGGTTGAACTGAAGTGGATCGTTGCCGCCGAAAACAACCTCAAAGGCTACCAGGTTTTACGCAGTCTGGACAGCCGTGATTATGAGGCTCTGGTCACGATCGGCGTGAAGGACAAAGGAGAAGGGGAGAAGAGCTATTCCTACATCGACAAGAGTGTATTCAAGCAGACCAACCACGAGTTTTATTACAAGCTGCGTTTGGTCAATGAAGACGGCACTTATACCGATTTTGACAAGGTGCTCCGTCTTTCTCCGCAGATCTCGTCCGCCCGTCAGACCTGGGGCAGTATCAAGGCGATGTTCCGCTGACACCCCTGCACTTTTTTAAAGCCCGGCTTCCGGGCTTTTTTTTTGCCCGCGTCTTCCGCTGTCATCCCCCGATGCGCTTGCGTTTACCCAGATACTCCAGCAGGGCGGTGTCGAACGGCTGTGCAGTATCGATGAGAAGATAATCGATGCGGTTTTCGCGGCACTGCCGCCTGAGGGTCTCGATATGCTCCGCCATCAGCCGGCGGTATTCGCCGCGGATGTGCCAGGGCTGGGTTGTCATTTTTTCACCGCTCTCAAGGTCGATGAAGAGGGCGTCCTGCCTGAAATTGAAGGAGCGCTCGAGGGGATCGAGGAGATGAAAGACGATCACTTCGTGGTTGTTGTGGCGGAAATGTTTAAGGCCGGAGATGATCTTCTGGGGCTCGTCGAGGAGGTCGGAGAAGAGCATGACCAGCCCGCGGCGGTGGATGCGTTCAGCCATCTGGTGGAGGGTCTGCGCCACATCGGTCGCTGCCGAGCTGGCGGTGTTCTGCATCTCTTGCAGCAGCAGGGTCAGATAGCTGACAATAGAGCGCGGCGGCAGATAACGGCGGATCTTTTCGTCAAAGGTGACCAGTCCGACAGCGTCGCGCTGGTGAATCATCAGGTAGGCCAGGGCCGCCGCCAGCCAGGTGGCGTACTGCAGCTTGGTCACCGCGCCCGAGCCATACCCCATCGAGGCTGAGGCGTCGAGCAGGAGGTAGGCCTTGAGGTTGGTCTCCTCTTCGAACTCCTTGAGGTAATAGCGGTTGGTCTTGGCATAGACCTTCCAGTCGATGTGGCGGATGTCGTCGCCGGGCATGTAGGGACGGTGTTCGGCGAACTCGACACTGAAACCATGGTAGGGCGAGCGGTGGAGCCCGGTGATAAAGCCTTCCACCACCAGGCGTGCGATGAGGTCCAGGTTGGTCAGTTTGGAGACCACCGCGGGCTGGAGGAACTGCCGGTAGTCCGGCGCCGGGGAGGCCATGCTCTACCCTTCCTGCTCCGCGATGAGACGGTCGATGATCTGGCTGGTGGTGACTCCTTCGGCCTCGGCGTTAAAGTTGGCGACGATGCGGTGGCGCAGGACCGGTTTGGCGAGGGCGCGCACGTCGGCGATATCGGGTGTCGGCCGGCCGTCGAGAATGGCGCGGGTCTTGGCGCCGAGGATGAGGTACTGCGAAGCGCGCGGTCCAGCCCCCCAGGTGATCCACTCCTTGATGAATTTCGGCGCGCTTTCATGACCCGGGCGGGTGCTGCGCGCCAGCTGAACCGCATAAGAGATCACATTTTCGGCCACCGGCACCCGGCGCACCAGATCCTGCAGGGCGATGATGTCGGCCGCCTTGAGGATCACCTTGAGGTCGGCCTGGTAGGCGCTGGTGGTCGTGGTCACGATCTCCACCTCCTCTGCTTCACTCGGGTAATCGACCCAGAGATTGAACATGAAGCGGTCGAGCTGGGCCTCAGGCAGGGGGTAGGTGCCCTCCTGCTCGATCGGGTTCTGGGTTGCGAGGACGAAAAAGGGCTCGTCGAGTTTGTAGGTGACGCCGGCGGCGGAGACTTCATGCTCCTGCATCGCCTGCAGCAGGGCGGACTGGGTTTTCGGCGGTGTGCGGTTGATCTCGTCGGCGAGAACGATGTTGGCGAAGATCGGCCCCTTGACATATTTGAACGCCTTGCGGCCGCCGCCGGCCTCTTCCTCGATCACCTCGGTGCCGGTGATGTCCGAAGGCATCAGATCAGGGGTGAACTGGATGCGCTTGAACTGCAGGTCGAGAACGCGCGCCAGGGTGCTGATCAGCAGCGTCTTGGCCAGCCCGGGGACCCCGACCAGCAGGGAGTGGCCGCGCGAAAGCAGGGAGATGAGCATCTCATCGATCACCTGGCGCTGCCCGATGATGACCTTGCCGATTTCGGCGGTGATGGCCTGGTGGGCCTGTTTGAGCTGCTGTACAGCATCCAGATCGCGGGCGCCGCGTATTTCCATGCCGCCTCCATATCCATAAAATTTACAATTAAATCCAACTTGTACAATTCGGCCGTAAAAGTCAAGACGCGCCGCTGTCTACTTATAACCGGCAAGTACCCGCTGTTGTTCCGTGTTGCGGAAAAGATTGGAAAATTGAAAAACATCTGCTAATTTAAAAGACGTGGATTATGCCCCGTCTGACCTCCACGACGCGGCCAAAAAGGCCGCGCAGAGCCTGTGCCTTATTGTGAACGGTCTATGAAAAGAAATCTTGTCGGTTTGAACCGCGCCGAACTGGAACTCTTCGCCGAATCGATCGGCGAAAAGCGCTTCCGCGGCCGGCAGCTCTTCAGCTGGATCTACGCCAGACACGCCTCCTCGTTTGATGTAATGAGCGATCTCGGCAAGGAACTGCGGCTCAGACTGGCGCAGGAGGCCGTCCTGGGCCTGATGACGCTCGAGCAGCGGGCGGCCTCACCCGCGAGCGGCTCGGTCAAGTATCTCTTCCGCCTCGAGGATGGTGCGCGCATCGAAGCGGTCTACATTCCCGAATCGGGACGCCGGACCCTCTGTATCTCCTCACAGGTCGGCTGCGCTCTCGGCTGCGCCTTTTGCGCCACCGGCGCCCTGGGTTTCAAACGCAACCTGACCACCGGCGAGATCGTCGATCAGGTGCTGCAGGCGGCGCGGGAGACCGGTGAACTGCCGACCAACATCGTCTTTATGGGCATGGGTGAGCCCCTGCTCAATTATGAAGCCGTCATGGCCGCGGCCGGCCTCATCAACAACGCTGATGGGATCGCCGTCGGCCACCGCCATATCGTCATCTCCACGGTCGGCATCACCCCGGCCATTATGCGCTATGCGGAGGAGGGGCAGCCTTATCGCCTCGCCGTCTCGCTCCATTCCGCCATCGACGCGAAACGCCGGCAGATCGTCCCTGTGGCCAAACGTTACCCCCTGCCCGAACTCCTCAACGCGATCAAGTATTACGCCAAAAAAGCCCGGCGCCGGCCGACCTTCGAATATGTCCTCCTCGCGGGTTTCAACGACGGCGAGGAGGATGCCGCAGCGCTGCGCCGGCTGGCGGCCGAACTCCCCTGCAAGGTCAATCTGATTCCCTACAATCCGGCCGTGCCCGGCTTTGACCCGCCCGGCGAGGAGAGCGTGACCCGTTTCGCCGGCTGGCTGGCCCCCTTGCACGCCCCGGTTTCGATCCGCTGGAGCAAGGGGGCGGACATCAACGCCGCCTGCGGACAACTGGCAGGCCGGGAGGAGAACAGGTAAGAGGAACGGGGCTGTTCTTTGTCCCGGCAGCTGTCATTGCAATCCTTAAAAATAGATTGACATTCTGGCCTAATTTTGCTAGAATAGGGACCACTGGATTGGGCCCGCCGCATGGGAGGATGCGCACGGCTGCCGCCCGAAATGGAAACCGGCCTGGAGGAAAGGGATGAAAAAAATAGTCGGAATTCGTCGCGAAGATAAAAATATCTGGGAGCGCAGGGCTGCCATCATCCCCGAACAGATCACCAAATTCAAAGAGGAGCTGCCGCTCGAGTTCTACTGCCAGCCCTACCCGACGCGCGCCTTTTCGGATCAGGAGTATGAGCGTGCAGGAGCCAGCATCGAGGAGGACCTCACTCCTTGCTCCGTTATCTTTGGCATCAAGGAAATTCCGATCCCGCTTCTCCACCCCGGCAAGACCTACCTCTTTTTTTCGCATACGATCAAGGGACAGAAATACAACATGCCCATGCTGCGGCATCTGCTCGAGAGCCGCTCCACCCTTATCGATTATGAGCTGATCAAGGACGCCCGGGGGCGCCGGCTGGTATTTTTCGGCCGCTTCGCCGGCATGGCGGGCATGGTGGATACCCTGCACGCCCTCGGACGGCGTCTGCAGTATCAGGGCTTCGAGACCCCCTTCGCCGGAATCCGTATGGCCTATGAATACCGGGACATCGCCGAGGCCAAGACGGCGGTCGGGGAGGCCGGACGCCGGATCGCCGAAAAGGGGCTGCCCGAGCCGGTCCGCCCGCTTGTCGTCGGTTTTTCAGGCTACGGCCATGTCTCCAAGGGAGCGCAGGAGGTTTTTGATCTGCTGCCGCACCAGGAGGTGGAACCGCAGGATCTGGCCGGGCTGACACCGCGCCGTGACGGCATCCTGCACAAGGTGGTCTTTGCCGAGCGCGATATGGTCAAGCCGGTCGACCCCGCGCGGGCTTTTGATCTCAACGACTATTTTGAGCACCCCGAAGGGTACCACTCCCAATTTGAAGATCATCTGCCCCATCTCAGCGTTCTGGTCAACGGCATCTACTGGGACAAACGCTACCCCCGCCTGCTGACCAAGAACTATCTGAAACAGCGCTGGTCCGAGGGGCGGCCGATGAACCTGCAGGTAGTCGGCGATATCAGCTGCGACATCAACGGTTCGATCGAATGCACGGAAAAGGCGACCGAATCGGACAATCCGATCTTCGTCTATGACCCCGGCTCCGATTCCATCCGCGACGGTCATGAGGGGGATGGTCTGGTGATCATGGCGGTCGATAACCTGCCCGCGGAGGTCCCCCGCGACGCCTCGGAGGCCTTTAGCCAGTCGCTCCATCCATTTGTTCCGGCCATCTGCCTGGCTGATTACAGCCAGCCCTATGCCAAACTGAATTTGCCGCCGGAGATCAAAAACGCCGTGATTTGCCACCACGGTGAACTGACGCCGGCTTATAACTATCTCAAAGAGCACTTGAACAAAGCCTAAAGGAGAAGAGGTATGAAAAAAGTTCTGGTTCTTGGTGCTGGTCTGGTTTCACGTCCCCTGGTACGCTATCTGCTCGATCAGCCTGATACGCAGGTGATCATCGCCAGCCGTACAGTCAGCAAGGCGGAGGCCCTGATCGAAAACCATCCTGCGGGCAAGGCGGTCGCGGCCACTGTGCAGGAGAAGGAAAAGCTTGAGGCCCTGGTGGCGGACGCCGATGTGGCCATCAGCCTCCTGCCGTGGATCTATCACGTGCAGGTGGCGGAATTGTGCCTGAAGCACAAGACCAACCTGGTGACCACCAGTTATGTGAGCCCCGCCATGCGCGCCCTCGATCAGCAGGCCAGGGACCAGGGACTTTTATTCCTGAATGAAATCGGCCTCGACCCCGGCATCGACCACATGTCGGCGATGAAGATGATCCATGAGGTGGAACACAAGGGGGGACGCGTCACCTCCTTTGAATCGGTCTGTGGCGGTTTGCCCGCGCCCGAAGCCAATGACAATCCTTTCGGCTACAAGTTTTCCTGGAGCCCGCGCGGCGTCCTCCTCGCCGGACGCAATTCCGCCCACTTTCTCAAGGACGGCAAGGATATGGTGATCGAGAACAAAGACCTCTTCCGCACCGTCGCGATCAAGGACGTCAGGGGCCTGGGCTGGCTCGAACTCTATCCCAACCGCGATTCCATGCTCTATCAGGAGCTCTACGGGCTCAAGGATGCCAAAACCATCTTCCGCGGCACCTTCCGCAACCCCGGCTGGTGCGAGACTCTGGAGAAAGTGGTGCGCCTCGGCTTCCTGAATGACACAGAACGGCCGGAGATTCTCAACTGGACCTGGGCGCAGCTGACGGCCTCACTGATCGATGCCAAACCCGATGGGCTCAAGGCCGCCATGGCCGAACACCTCGAGCTGCCGGTTGTTCATGACGTGATCAAGCGTTTCGAGTGGCTGGGCCTCTTCAGTGACGATCCCGTCAAGTGCGATCCGCCGACCGTCCTCGACGCCCTGACGGCGCTGATGGAGAGAAAAATGGCCTACAAGCCGGGCGAACGCGATCTGGTTGTTTTGCAGCACGAGTTCATGGCCGAGTATCCGGGCGGCAGAAAAGAGGCGATCACCAGCCTGCTGGTCGACTATGGCATCCCCTACGGCGACAGCTCCATGGCGCGCACCGTGAGTCTGCCGGCGGCCGTCGCGGTCAAGCTGATGAATCAGGGCAAGATCAAGCTCACCGGCGTCCATATTCCCACCGTGCCGGAGATCTATGAACCGGTTCTGGCGGAACTTGAAAAGATGAACATCAGGTTCGTCGACACCTTCAAACCGCTGGCCTAAGCATTCGCAAGCGCAAAGAGCCCGGGTCATCCGGGCTCTTTGCGTACCACCCCTTCAGAGTTCAGTCAGCTGTCCAAAGAGGGAAGAGCCTATGCTGTTCACCATCCTCCTCGCCGCTGTGCTGCTGTTTCTGCTGGCCTGGCGCTACTACGGCGCCTTTCTGGACCGGCAGTTCTCGATTGACAACGCGACCCCGACTCCGAGCCACGCCGATTTTGACGGCATTGACCGCGTGCCAGCTCCCAAGCCGGTGCTGCTGGGTCACCATTTCTCCTCCATCGCGGGAGCGGGACCGATCGTCGGCCCGATCATCGCCACCGTCGCTTTCGGCTGGCTGCCGACGCTGCTCTGGATCATCCTCGGCTCGATCTTTATCGGCGGGGTTCACGATTATGCCTCCCTGGTCGCCTCGATCCGCCACAAGGCGCGCTCGATCGCCGAAATCGCCCGCGAGCAGATGAGCCCTCTCGCCTACAAGCTTTTTCTCGCCTTTATCTGGCTGACTCTGGTTTACGTCCTCACGGTCTTCACCGACCTCACCGCCACCACCTTCGTCGAGGATGGCGGCGTGGCCACCTCCTCGCTCATCTTCATGCTCCTGGCGGTGGGCTTTGGTTTCACCCTCTACCGGCTCAAGCTTTCCCTCTTGACCAGCTCGCTCATTTTCGTGCCGCTGGTGCTGCTGGCCACCTGGATCGGCCATATCGCGCCCCTGCATGCGGCCGGCGTCGCCTCCTTCTCGGGCCTTGGCGCTGGACGCTTCTGGAGCGTGGCGCTGATCCTCTACGCCTTCATCGCCTCTGTCACCCCGGTCTGGATCCTGCTGCAGCCGCGTGATTACCTCTCTTCGTACCTGCTTTACTTTTCGGTCCTGGGTGGCTTTTTCGGGATCCTTTTCGGCGGCTATACCATCCTCTATCCCGCCGTCACCGCCTGGCATGCGCCGGGACTGGGGGCGCTGTTCCCCATCCTTTTCATCACCGTGGCCTGCGGCGCCTGCTCCGGCTTTCATGCGATCGTCGCCTCCGGCACCTCCTCCAAGCAGATCGACAAGGAGGGGGATGCGCGCACCATCGGCTACGGGGCCATGCTGATCGAAGGGGTGGTGGCGGTGATCGCCGTCGCCACCGTCGCCATGCTTCCGCACGGCGCATCTCTGGCCGGCCAGGCGCCCATGGCGGTCTACGGGCAGGGGATCGGCAATTTCTTCGCAGTTTTCGGCATCCCCCACAAGCTGGGGAGCTCCTTCGGACTGCTCGCTCTCTCCACTTTTATACTGACCACCCTCGACACCGCTACGCGGCTGGGGCGCTATATTTTTGAAGAATTTTTTGGCATGCGGGGCTCCGGCAGCCGCTTTCTTTCGACCGCGGCGACCCTCCTGCTGCCGCTGATTTTTGTCCTGGTTACCCTCAAGGACCCCCAGGGCAACCCCATGCCGGTCTGGAAGGCGATCTGGCCGGTCTTCGGCGCCACCAACCAGCTCCTGGCGGGTCTTACTTTACTGGTGATTCTGGTCTGGCTCCGCAAAACCGGCAAGATGAGTTTTTACGTAGCCGTCCCGATGCTCTTTATGAATGTCATGACCGTCTGGGCCCTGACCCAGCTCATCGGCCAGTACGGTTTCAGTACGGTCGGCATCATCGCCATGGTCCTCTTCGCGCTGGCCCTGGTCCTGATGGTCGAAGCGGTCAGGACGCTGCGGAGGAGTATCTAAAAGCATTCAGCCGGCTGGTAGCGGGCCAATTTCAATCACTCTATTGACGGGAAAAAAATGCTCAAGAAGAAAACCATCCTCATCACCGGCGCCACCTTCGGCATCGGTTATGAACTGGCCAAACGGTTTGCCCGCGATGGTGATCAGCTGGTGCTGGTCGCTCGCAGTGAAGCCCGTCTGGCTGAGGTCTCGGCCGAACTCTCCGCCAGCGGTGCCGCCACGGCAATCTCCCTGGTCAAGGATCTGGCCAACCCCGCCGCGCCGGAAGAGATATTCCAGGCTGTGGCTGGCAAGGGCCTCGAGATCGACCTGCTGGTCAACAATGCCGGTTTTGGCGACCATGGCGCTTTCCTCAACACGGAATGGAAAAAAAACGCGGATATGGTCCAGGTCAATATCACCAGTCTGCTCCATCTGACCCGGCTCTTTTTGCCGGGGATGACTGAACGCGGTCGCGGCCGCATCCTCAACGTCGCCTCCACAGCGGCCTTTCAGCCCGGGCCCTACATGGCGATTTATTACGCCAGCAAGGCCTTTGTGCTCTCCTTCAGTGAGGCTCTTGCGGAAGAGTGCCGGGGCACGGGCGTGACGGTCACGGCACTGTGCCCGGGGCCGACAGCGACGGAGTTCCAGGTGCGCGCCGGCACTGAAGGGACCGGCGTCGGCCGGACGAAGCGCGGGCCGCTCAAGATGATGAGCGCGGGCGAGGTAGCCGAGATGGGCTATCGGGGCGTGCTGGCCGGCCGGCGGGTGGTCATCACCGGCGCTTTCAACCGCATCGGCGCCTGGAGCGGCCGGCATCTGCCGCGCAGACTGATCATGAAAACCATCAAGCAGCTGCATCGCAAGCGCTCGGCCGTCGCGCTGCTGCTGTCGGCGCTGCTGGCCGCTTTTTCACCTGCGGCCGGAGCGGCCGGAGAGCCGCCGGCGGTTTTGCGCGAGATGCGCGGCGTCTGGGTGGCCACTGTGGCCAACATCGACTGGCCCTCGCGTCCCGGACTGCCGGTTGAGGAGCAGCAGGCCGAAGCCGTAGTCATCCTCGACCGCGTGCAGGCCCTGCGCATGAACGCCGTCGTCCTGCAGGTGCGCCCGCAGGCGGACGCTCTCTACGCCTCGGAACTGGAGCCCTGGTCCTGGTATCTGACCGGTGAGCAGGGCCGCGCTCCGGAGCCTTTCTATGATCCCCTCCAATTCTGGGTCGAACAGGCGCATGCCCGCGGCATCGAACTGCACGCCTGGCTCAATCCCTACCGCGCCGGCCATCCGGCGATGCGTTCCGGTTTCGCCGCTAATTCTGTCGTGCGCAGCCACCCGGAGTGGGTGCACGCGCTGGCCGATACCGGCTACTACTGGATGGATCCGGCCGTCAAGGGTGTGCAGGAACACTCCCTGGCCGTGGTGCTGGATATCATCCGGCGCTACGACGTCGACGGCATTCATTTTGATGACTATTTCTATCCTTACCGGGAGTACAATCTGGGGCGGGATTTCCCCGATGATGCAGCCTGGCAGGCCTATCAGGGTGGCGGGGGGAAGATGGCGCGCGACGACTGGCGGCGCGAGGCGGTGAACCGTTTCATCGAGCGGCTGTACAAGGAGATCAGGAAAGCCAAACCGCGGGTCAAATTCGGCATCAGCCCGTTCGGTGTCTATCGCCCGGGCTATCCTGAGGGTTACGGCGGAGGATTCGACCAGTATGCTGTCCTCTATGCGGACGCCCGGTTGTGGCTCAACAAGGGGTGGGTCGATTATTATACCCCGCAGATCTACTGGAACATCGCGAGTATGCAGACGAGTTACCCGGTGATTCTGGGGTGGTGGGAAGGGGAGAACAAAAAGAAGCGCCATTTGTGGCCCGGCCTCTATCTGCGGCCCGGGGTACCGCATGAGGAGATGGCCCGCGAGATTGTCGGTCAGGTGATGGTGACCCGCGGCATGATTCAGGCTGCTCCGGGGACGATCCAGTTCAGCATGCGTTCCCTGATGAACCCGGACAGCGTCATCTTCAAGGCCCTGGCCGGCGGGCCTTTCGCCAAACCGGCGCTGATGCCCGCCTGCTCCTGGATCGATGACAAGGCCCCTGAACCTCCGGCAGTGCAGGCCGTTTCCGACAGCAGCGGCTGGCGCATCTCCTGGCAGCCCAAAGGCAAGGAGGCGCCCTTCGTCTACGTGCTCTACACCCGGCGCGCGGGCGGCTGGCGGCCGGAGATCTATCCGGCCGGGCGTCTCAGCGCCGGGCTGCCGGCGGACGGAGGAAAGGTGAGCGCAGTCGCCGTGACCGCTGTTGACCGCAGCGGCAACGAGAGCAAAAAGAAGGTGATTCTGCTGGAGCCGGCAGGTCAGGATTGACCGCTTCGCAGCGGCTCATATCGGTTCGCTGCCTTCGGGTCAGCTGGGCCGCATCCGATCGTCTATTACCAGCTCCCGTTTTTGACGATTTCACTCAGAGCTTTGCGTTTTTTGATCCCGGGCTGATCCGCGGGATAGCCCAACGGAGTAAAGGCGACCGGTACAGCACTCTCCGGCAGCTGCAGCACCTCGCGTGCGGCCTGGGGATCGAAAGCGGCGATCCAGCAGGTGCCCAGTCCGAGATCGGTCGCGGCCAGGATGAGATGGTCGAAGGCGATGGCCGCGTCGACGAGGCCATAGTTGGCGCCGTCCCGGCGCGACCAGGCTTCGTCAGGCAGGGTCACAATGGCGATGATGACCGGCGCCTGGACGAACCACGGGCGGTGATAGATGCGGCCCAGTTCGGCCTCACGGCCGCGGGTTTCCAGAACGATGAGCCGGAAGGGCTGGCGGTTGCAGGCTGTCGGGGCCCAATTGGCCGCTTGCAGCACACTCTCAAGCTTGTCGGGTTCCACCGCATCCGGCTTGTAGGCGCGCACGCTGTACCGGGCATGCAGTAGCGCATCAAATTCCATGGATCATCCTCTCTGATTTCTTGATAGCTGCTTCATACCGACCTTCCATGCTCAAGTCCTTACCTGATGAACCGGCTCTCGGACAGGCCGTATGCAAACAACTCTGACTGTCAACTACCGACGCCGGTTCGCTCTTCCTCACATTGATGTATTTCAAGTTGACTTGTCGCCCGGATCATCCTTGCGAAACTGGGTTTCGTAGAGGGTGGCGTAGAGCCCGCCTTTGGCCAGCAGGATGTCGTGGCTGCCGATTTCGACGATGCGGCCGCGGTCCATAACCAGGATCATATCGGCCGCCAGAATGGTGCTCAACCGGTGGGCGATGACAACGCTGGTGCGGTCGGCCATCACTTTTTCAAGCGCGTCCTGGATCAGGGCTTCGGATTTGCTGTCAAGACTGCTGGTGGCCTCATCGAGCAACAGGATGCGGGGATCTTTAAGAATCACCCGCGCCAGGGCAAGACGTTGTTTTTCCCCGCCGCTGAGCCGGAAGCCCCGTTCCCCGACGATGGTGTCGTAGCCGTCGGGCATCTCGCGGATAAAATCGTGAATATTGGCGATCCGGCACGCCTCCTCCAGCTCCGCCTGCGTGGCATCCAGCTTGGCGTATTGCAGGTTGGTGCGGATGGTGTCATGGAAGAGGTGGGTCTCCTGAGTGACCATGCCGACCTGGCTGGAGAGGGATTCGAGCGTCACTTCGCGCAGGTCATGACCGTCGATGCGGACGACTCCGGAGGTGGGATCGTAAAGCCGGGGGATGAGGTAGGTAAGGGTGGTCTTGCCGGCTCCGCTCGGACCGACGATGGCCACAATCTGCCCCGGCTCCGCGCGGAAGGAGATCGCCTCCAGGGCGTTGGCGCGCGCCTGGCTGCGCGGAGCGTCGTCGTCTTCCCGGCTCGCCATCCGGCCGGAGAGCACTCCCGTCACATTGTCCATGCTGCCGTAGCGGCGTACATCGCTGAGCATATTTTCATCACTGTTGTTGTAACGGAAATAGACATCCTCGAAGAGGATCTCGCCCTGGACATTTTTCAAGGTCCGGGCGCCCTCGATCTCCGGAATATCGACCGGCAGATCGATCACCTCAAAGACGCGCTCGAAACTGACCATCGAGGTGGCAAATTCTACCGGGGCATTGGAGAGCGACTGCAGGGCGCCGTAGAGCTGGTGCAGATAGGAGCCGAAAGCCACGATTGTGCCGATGGTGAAGGCCCCGAGGATAACGTAATAGCCGCCCAGGCCGTAGACCAGGGCGGTGCCCACGGCGCTGATCAGGCCGATGATCGCCATGAAGATGGAGCCGGTGAAGGCCCGTTTGACCCCCAGATCGCGCACCTGCGCCGCGCGCTGCCCGAAGCGGTCGACCTCCAGATGACGGCGGCCGAAGAGTTTGACCAAAAGCGCGCCGCCGATGTTGAGGGTTTCGTTCATCATCGCATTCATCTGGGCGTTGGCCTCCATCTGGCTGCGAGCGATGTCGCGCAGTTTGTTGCCGAGCAGCCGGGCGGCAAGTATAAAGAGCGGCATGATGATGACGCTGATCAGCGTCAGCCGCCATTCCAGAGAGAGCATCACCACCAGAACGGCCACCGCCTGGATCAGATGAGTGACGATGCCGACGATCGTGCTGCTGATGGCCGTCTGAGCCCCCATCACGTCGTTGTTCAACCGGCTCATCAGCTCGCCGACCTGGGTGTTGGTGAAGAAGCGCAGGGACATGCGCTGCAGGTTGGCGTAGAGCACCGTGCGCAGGTCGCAGATCACCCCTTCACCCACCCGGGCGTTGAGGCGCCGCTGCGAAACGCCGATGACACCCGAAACGACCGGTATCAACAGCAGGCTCAGGGCCAGGATCAGCAGACGATGGAGATCCTTGGCGGGAATGGTCTTGTCGACCAGGTCCCGCATGATCAGCGGGGTCAACAGCATCAGACCCGTCTGCGCCAGGATGAGGATCAGGATAGTGACGATCCGCCAGCGGTAGGGTCTGGCAAAATGGAGCACCCGCTTGAGCAGGGACCAGGTTATTTTCGGTTTTTCATCAGTTGCTTCAATGATGCGGCGTAAACCGCCGCCTCCGCCCATTCTCATCATCATTTCTATTCCTTTGCGTCCAGTTCTGGAGGGGGATGCCGCTCTCTGCCGGCGGCTGTGAAGCGGCGATTGCTCCGTCAGTCACGGATTATTGCCGGACTCTTGAAAATGCCAGGGGCAGCCTCCTGACTGCCGTACCGGACCAAGATACGAAACTTTTACTTAACGGCACAGAAAAAAAACACCGCTATCCGTCCTGACACCCCTGCGTGGACGAAAAAGCGGTTGTATTTGACGCAGCGGCGCCCTATTTTATCCTCACAATGGACAATTATTACTGGAGAGGATGAAATGAAAAGAGGATTTGGCCTGGTAGTTTTTTTGATGACGGGATGGGTTCTCTCCTGCTCGTCCCCGGGAGACAAGGCGGATGAGGAAGCTTACCGGCGGGAGATCGACGGCTGGCACGCCCGGCGCGTGGCCAATCTCACCAAATCCGACGGCTGGCTGAGTCTGGCGGGACGCTTCTGGCTGGAGGAGGGGGAGAACCGCTTCGGCAGCGGGTCGGATAATCCGGTGCGCTTTCCGGAGGGGAGTGCACCCGCCCGGATGGGCTCCTTTTTTCTCGAAAAGGGTGTCGTGCGCGTCCGTATCCTGCCGGAGGTCATCGTCACCGCAGCCGACAGCAGCCGGGTGCAGGAGATGATTATGCAGGATGATGCCGCCGGCGCGCCCACAATGCTCTGCTACGGGACCCTCTCGTGGCATGTCATCCGGCGCGGCGACCGCTACGCCATCCGTCTGCGCGACAGCGCGCACGAAAATCTGACAAACTTTCAGGGCATCGAACGCTAC
This sequence comes from bacterium, assembly GCA_035388125.1. Classification (GTDB taxonomy): domain Bacteria; phylum Zhuqueibacterota; class Zhuqueibacteria; order Residuimicrobiales; family Residuimicrobiaceae; genus JAKPUX01. Next base: position 39,590 of record DAOOPF010000010.1, read on the forward strand.
CCCGTCGATCCCGCCTGGCGTCTCAGGGCGAAATTTGTCCCCTATGAGCCGGTGAAGAAACTCAGGATCGTCAATGTGGTCGGGCAGGTGGAGGAGCAGCCCTGCCCCGGTGCGCTGCTTTTCACTATCCAGGGCAAAGAGTACCGCCTGGATCCCCTTGACGAGGGGCCCGGTGAGCCCTTCTTCGTCATCATCGCCGACGAGACCAGCGGCGGGGAGACCTATGGCGGCGGCCGCTTTCTTTATGTCGAGCGGCCCGATTCCGCGGGCGAGACCATCATCGATTTCAACAAGGCCTACAATCCCCCCTGTTCCTTCACCCCCTACGCGACCTGTCCCCTGCCGCCGGACCAGAACCGGCTGCCCATCGCGGTCAGGGCCGGAGAGAAGCGCTACCGGGGTGAGGCGGCGCATTAGGCCCCTGGCGCATCCAGCAGCAGAGCGCATTCCATTGACTATGAGCCCCGGCGCGATCAGTAATCGCTTTCCACCGGGGCTTTCATATTTTCCAGACCCACCTCCTTGACGAGATCGCGGTATGTGATCAGGCGGATCCCTCCGGCCTGCACGGCACTCCTCAGCTCATCCGAGCAGAGCGCATTCAGCTCGGCGTGGCGATGACGGCTCATCTCCACCAGTCCGAAGGAATTCAGGTCAGTGAGGGCGCCCATCTCCGGGGTCTCCAGGCCGATGTGAAAGACCGCCAGCGAAATGCTCTCCGCTTCGAGGCGGCTGACGATCGCCGCCAGGCTGTCGGTTTTGGCCTCCGGCCGCACCGCATAGATGCTTTTAGCATCGATCTCCCCCAGATAGCGTGAAATTCCGAGGTGATACTCTTTCGCCAGTTTTTCCACCAGGTCGCGCAGTTCCGGTGTTGAAACCGCCGTCCCCATATGATAATCGATATAGTCGATGCGCAGGCCGGAGCGCAGGCCGCGCTCGATCTGGGCGCGCAGCTCGATTTCGACCTCTTCAGTTTTGGGGCGGTTGGCGAAAAACCGATCCCTGGAGGGAAAAAAGTGGCCGCAGCTGTCGACCAGGCTGGGGACGGAGCCGGCTCCAGCCACCGGTCCCCAGCGATAGTTTTTCCACTCCGCGTTCAGGGTGAGGTGGACCCCCACCGCGATTTCGGGATGCTCTTTCAGGATTGCGACGCCCTCCTGATACCAGGGGCAGACGAACATCACCGAGGCGGAGAAGGGGATCTTTTTCTCGAGGAGCTGCTGCGCCGCCATGTTGACGGTGTGGCACATGCCGATGTCGTCGCAGCGGATCATCAGCTGGGGGGGCTCGATGACGGCTGTATCGGCCGGCTGCGCCTGAACAATCCCAAACCATACCAGCATCGCCCACAATAGAATTGCCTTTTTCATCTCCGGTTTTCCTTTGTCTAATAGGGATGTACTCTCCTGCTCCAATATAAGAGTTTATTCGTACAATTTCAGTAAAAACTTTGGCATCTAGGCCGGCGCGGATGGCGCAGTGCTTCTGAAAAAGTGTGCAGCTCGGCCGAATAAAAAGGGGGAAAGAAAGCTGGTCCGACGGACGTGCCGGCGCATGATTCCCCTTGCTTGCGATGCAGCGATTTTGTATACTAGAATCCAGTGTAACCTGAACAACCGGGAGATCAGGGATGCAAAATTGTATGCTTCTGCCATTGCTCTTTTTCTGGGCTGCCGGCCTGATTTTCACCGCCTCCGCGAGCGCAGCGGAGCGGCCGCGGGCGCGCGATCTGGGCATCGTCGTCGGCGCGCTCGAACCCGGCCCGCTCAACGCGATCACTGATGTTCCCGGGGTGCAGGTCGGCCAGACCACGCTCATCCGCGGGGATTCGGTGCGCACCGGGGTGACGGTGATCCTGCCGCATGCCGGCAATCTTTATGAAAACCGCGTGCCGGCGGCGGTGGCAGTGGGCAACGGCTACGGCAAGCTGGCCGGATCCACCCAGGTTGCCGAACTCGGCGAACTCGAGAGCCCGATCGCCCTGACCAACACCCTCAGCGTCTGGCGGGTGGCGGAAGCCCTCGCCCGGTGGATGCTCAGCCAGCCCGGCATGGAAAAGGTGCGCTCGATCAATCCGGTGGTCGCCGAGACCAACGACGGCTGGGCGCTCAACGCGATTCGCTCCTTTCCGGTGGCCTCTGAAGATTTGGTGGCGGCTCTGGAGAACGCCTCGGACGGCGCAGTGGCCGAGGGCTCGGTCGGCGCCGGCACCGGCACCGTGGCCTTTGAGTGGAAGGGCGGCATCGGCACCAGTTCGCGCCTCATTCCCAACCAGCCCTGGCGTCTCGGGGTGCTGGTGCAGTCCAATTTCGGCCGCTGGCAGGATCTGACCATCGCGGGCGTGCCGGTGGGCCGGGAGCTAGGGCGCGGCGGGGTTCATCCCCATGTCGGCAAGGAGGCGGACGGCTCGATCGTCGTCGTGATCGCTACCGACGCCCCGCTCTCCGATCGCAATCTGCAGCGGCTGGCCGCCCGCGCCCTGCTCGGCATCGCCCGGACCGGCGGCTTTGCTTCCAACGGCTCAGGCGATTATGTCATCGCCTTCTCGACCCACCCCGGCGTCCGCCGCGACGCGCGTCGCAGCGCGGCGGAGGCGACCGCTGACCATGAAGTCGGCAACAGCGAGATGAACCCGCTCTTTGAGGCGGCCGTCGATGCCACCGTTGAGGCGATCTATAACTCTCTGCTGCGCGCCACCACGCAGTCCGGCGCCCATGCCACTGTCGAAGCCCTGCCGATCGACGAGGTCAAGGCGATCCTGGCCCGACACGGGATCATCAGGTGAAGAGAGGGGGGTGTAAAAGGAGAGGGCCGCTCGCAGCGGCCCTACAGGTCAGGAATATCTATTTGAAGAGCGGCCCGGCCGGCTTCTCCGGCCAGCTCAATTTGCCCCGCGCCACTTCGGCGGCGAGCTTGAAGCCGAGCATCTTGTAGGCGAGACGGGCACTGCAAAAAGCTGAATTGCGGTCCGCCTCGTCATAGGCCAGTTCGACCAGGTCGAATCCCACCACATTTTTCCGCATAAAAATCTTTTCCAGCAGTTCCAGCGCTTCATCCCAGGTAAAGCCCCCCGGCTCGGGCGTGCCGGTGGTATGGATGACGCTCAGGTCGAAGGCGTCGAGGTCCACGGTGACGAAGACCGGATCGGGCAGGGCCGTCAGGGCCGCGTCGAGATCAAAGCCTCCCTTGCGATAGTCGTGCATGGTGATGACCGGCCAGTTATGGGCGGCGATAGCCTGCGCCTCCTCGATGCATTGGGCGCGGATGCCGAGCTGCAGAGCGTGCGGCGTCATCTCGCGGATGCGCGCCATGACGCTGGCGTGGCTGAGGCGGCTGCCCTCGTACTCCTCGCGCAGGTCGGAATGGGCGTCGAGCTGGATGCAGGAGAGGCGGCCATGCTTCTCGAGCAGGGCCCTGAAGAAGCCGCTGGAGATGGAGTGGTCCCCGCCGAGGACGACGACGAACTTGTCATCCTGGAGCAGGGCCCGGGTTTTTTCGTAGAGGGTATTGACCATCCCTTCGGGATTTTTCGGGATGGCCGGCGCGGCGAGGGTGGCGATGCCCATACGAAAGGGTTCGGCTTTGAGGACCTCATCGTAGAATTCAACATAGGCAGAGGCCTGGAGGATTGCCTTGGGGGCGGCGCCGGTGCCATGGCCGTAGGAGACGCCGCCCTCGTAGGGGAAGGGGAGGATGGCGGCCGCGGCGGTGGCGTATTCGCAGAACTCTTGTTCCGGGGCGAGAAAGGGGGTGTTGTTCAGTTTCATCATGCGCCCGCCAGTTTTTCGATGAGGGCCGGCATGCGGCCGACGATCTGTTTGTGTGGACGGTCCTGGCATTGATCGAGGACGAAAGCGGTCAGGATCGGAAAGATGACCGAGTATTCGCCCCAGATCTGCACCAGCTTGTCGTCGCCGGTGGAGCGGTATTTGCCCCAGGTGACCGCTTCGCTGAAGGTGCAGGAGGAGAGGCTGCCCTCACGCTCGACGGCGGTGCCGATCTGCAGCCCACGGTCGGCGCCCTCGAAATCAACCCCGAGGATCTGGCTGATAGTGGGGCCGGTCTGCTGGATAAAATTCTTGGGTCCGCCACCGCCCAGCTCGACAAAGCCGGTGCCGTTGGCGCCGTAGCTGATCGCCGCGGAGTCGAAGATATCCCTCTGGCCGGAGATGATCACAGGATAGCCCTCGCGGTCGGTGCGGGCCAGGTTCATGGCGATGGAGTGGTTGGAGAGCGAGTCCCAGAAGATGGGCACCCCGGCGCGGGCGGCGACGGCGACGAAGCTCAATTCGGGATGGGGAGCGTTTTCGGCGACCCAGAGGCCCATCTCGTAGTTGAACTCCCAGCTGCTCAGGGTCTTGCCCTTGAGGCGGTCATAGCGTTCGACGACAAAACGGCGGATGATCTCATCCTGGGCTTCGAGGGTCTCCTTTTCGCGGATGCCGATGTCGTAGATGCGGGTATCCCCGGAGGCGCGCAGTTCGTCGTCGTTGGCCAGCGGGCTGATCGCCTTGACCGGCAGGCTGAAGGCGAAGTGGAGGTCGTGATAGACCTGGGCGCCGGTTGAGCAGATGATGTCGATGAATCCGGCTTCGAGCAGGGAGATGACCATACCGCCCATGCCGCCGGCGATGCCGGCCCCGGCAATGCCGAGCCAGATGGTATCGCCGTCGTGGACCATGCGCTTGAAGAGGTGGGCGCCGCGGTAGACGTTGCGGGCCTCGAAAGAGGTGGCTCCCAGGGCCTCGACGAATTCGGAGATATTCTGGTTGCGCTTGACGCGGGCCGGGACGATGTCCGGCGCGTCATGAAAGTAGGAGGGTCGATGAAGATGCATAGGCTCCCTTGCAGGTTAGATAAAGTCAGGACGGCGGAGATGACATGTGACCGGAAACGAGAATGGCGCGCGCCGGAGGCTGTCCGGTGGAGGCGCCATCAATCATTAACACCCTGTGCGGAGCGTCCTATTCCAGAATCAGGACGGCGGCGGCCAGAACGGTGGTCCAGAGACCGCCCTTGTGTCCCTCGGCCGACTGGCAGATGCTGCGGCTGACGAAATTGTTTTTCTGATCGACCTTGTACTCTTTCTTGCGTTCGTCCCAGGCCACCTCGGGATCGAGCTCGATACCGAGGGTGGAGGCGAGCATGGTGGCGGCGAGGTCCTCGGCGAAATCGGCCGACTTTTTCATGGTTTCGCCAAAGCCGTGGTGCTCGCTGAGGTAGCCGTACTGGTTGGAGTCCTTGGGGGTGGCCAGACCGATGGCGGCCGAAATCAGGCGGTTGGGCTCGCAGGTGGCTTCGCGGGCCATGACGACAAAAGTGATCTGCCCGGGCGAGAGCAGCTTGATGCCCTGGGCGCGGCTGACGATCTTGCAGTCGGGCGGGAAGATGGACGAGACCAGGACCAGGTTGCAGACCTCGATGTCGGCGTCACGAAGGGCAAGCTCAAAGCTCTGCAGCTTGTTCTTGTGATAGCCGACGCCCTTGGTGAAGAACATGCGTTTCGGAACCAGCGGATTTGTTTTATTCAATTCAGGTTTCCTCCAAACGGATTGATGTGATACATATACCGCCCCGGCCGGGAACTACTCCGGGCTTGACTATGGGGCGTTTGACGGCTGCAGCTCATATCTCCTTCCCCGCTGTGAATCCGAAGCAGCCGCTCCTTTTTCCCAGAGAGCCTTTGAGCTCAGTGTTGAGGGTAAAGTTGTACTGAAACCAGGGCTGCAGATAGAGCCCCGACGTCAGGGTGCGAGAAATCCGGCCGTCCAGGGAGAGCATGCTGATGGTCGCACTCGCGATCCCGCAGTAGACGGTGTTGAACTTTTTTGATCCCAGGCCGAGGGTTACGGCGCCGAATGCCGACCAGGCTGTGCCGAATTCCTTCTCCACCTCCAGGGCCGGTTCCGCATAGAGGGCTCCGGGATATTCCACGACATCGCAGAAGAGGGAGAGTTTCGTCCTGACGAGGCCGAAGGGGCGGCTGATGATCAGGGCCGCCTCGCCGGTGTCGGGATCGTCCGGTTGATCGATGTATTTATAATAGTTGAAATAGACCTCGATATCCAGATTTTCAAGACTGAAATCATGGATGAGG